>CAZTYH010000071.1:5033-13258 GCA_964617565.1 uncultured Verrucomicrobiota bacterium | reverse complement strand
CCAAGCCTCGGCATGGGTTCAGGAACCCGCGATGAAGGCAGAAAAAAAGCCTCTGTTCGTGAGAGGGACCAAATCCTGCTATGGAGTGTTAGTAAGGACTTCAATGATGAACATGACGCGGAAAGAACAACGAGGTGGGTCATGCAGGTAATAGTCATTCTGATGATTATCAGCTTGTTCGGGGTTTGGGTTTACAATCTCAAGCACGAGCTGCAACATCTCCGAAAAAGAATTCCGCACACCCAACAGCACACGGAACACGCTCTGCAAAACATTGCTCCGGCGCCCATCAAGGCCCCGTCGCGGGATGGAGTGCAGACGTGGATATTGGAATGATTTTGGAGGGAGCGGCTGACCCTCTAACCTCGGGTCTCCTGCTCATCTCGACCAGCCGCTCCCTCCATACCCTCACCCCCCCCTCTCGCCGATTATGCCACAGGTTCCTCGACCCCAAATCCGAATTTACCCCCCTCTTGAGATGCGCCCTGATGCATGGTATGGTGTAGTCCGGGAGGCGGGATGGGAAACGATTCGACAACCGCGCAGAAGCCATTGCGAGGCATCCGGGTTCTCTTTCTCGACGACGAAGCCGATATCCGCAAGACGGTTCAACTCCACCTCGCCCAACAGGGAGCCCTGGTTGAAACGGCGGCGGATGGCCGCGAAGGTCTGCAAATCCTGCTTCAACGGGATTACGATGTGCTGGTCGTAGACTTGCGCATGCCGAACATGGATGGTCCGGCGTTTGTGCGCGAGGTCAGGCGCATCTGGCCCTGGCTGGGCGTAGTTATCGTCTCCGGTTTTCTCGCTGTCAGCGATGAGATCCCGGAGAAAATGAAGGAACTTGGAGTCGTCCACGCACTGCCCAAGCCCATTGATTTCAAAGCACTTTCGGAGGCCGTATTTCTCGAAGGGGCCGCCAAGCTGGAGCGCGTGCGGGTGCCCGACATCCGCCCCCTCGATCGCATCCAACGCCAGCTTGCGCTGCTGCGCCAATTCAGCGAAACAGCGTTTGCAGCAGCCAGCTTGAATGAATCTTTCCGCGCATTGAGCGAGGGCGTCGGCCTCTTGATCCCTTGCTCCGTAGTCGGCATTTTTAACGTGGGGGAAGACGAAAACCTGATTTTTCTCAACAGCATATTACCGGTCGCGCCCGCCTTTCTGAAAGCCGTTGAAGAAGACATGCGCAAGCGGTTTGAGGCGCTCAGCGGAAAGGACCTGCCGAGCACCTCGCTGGATATCATGCACGAAGGCCAACCTGCCGACGACTCGGCGCCCGCCGTCGTCAGCAACAGCTTTTGTATCCCTTTGATCGTCCACGGGGAAGTGCAGGGGCTGATGACGCTGGCTGACGCCTACAGCGAAAGCTTTTCGCGCGACGACATCTCGTTCCTCTATCACGCATCCGCCCAGCTTTCCACCGTGCTGGTAGGCCTTAACCGCATGCGTCAGTTTGCCGTGCGCGACGTCCTGACAGGTCTTTACAACCGGCGCGGCCTGGAGGAGCAACTGGCGTGGATATGGAGCATGGGCCAGCGAAACAGCGAGCCGGTCTCCATCATGGTGCTGGATGTGGATCACTTTAAAACGCTGAACGACACGTACGGACACCTGGTCGGCGACGCCGTCCTGCGCGAGTTCGCGCAATTGGTTCAATCCAGCGTTCGCGCGGCCGATGTGGCGGCCCGATACGGGGGCGATGAGATTGTAATTATTCTGCCCAACCTGAACGAAGCGGACAGCCGGATATTCAGTGAGCGTCTCTTGTCCGCTATCCGCGAATCTGTTTTCTGTCCAGGCTCCCACGACCTGAAGCTCACGGCCTCCGCAGGTATCGCCTGCCTCGAATCGCCGGAGCGTGCAGGAACAGATTCGTCAAAACTGCTCAAACGAGCAGACCAGGCTTTATACGCTGCAAAACGCTCAGGAAGAAACAAGGTATGCTTTTGGTCCGATGTAACGCTGAAAGTTCCAACCGTTGCCCATCACGTTTCTTTTTCGGATTTTGAAACGGAGCATCGGCCGCCCCAGGGCCATGTACTCGTTGTGGATGATGATCCCACGGTCCAGAAACTGCTGCTGCGTTATCTGGAACGCGACCACTTCAGGGTGCAGATCGAAGCGACGGTCCAGGGCGCGTTCAATGCCATGGAGAAGCCGCACAGCGGATTCGACATCGTGATCACGGACCTGGTGTTGACCGGCGAGAGCGGGCTCGACGTGCTCGATCGGCTGCGGGAGAAAGACCAGGACATCATTCCGATTGTCATCACCGGGCACGCCACGGCCGAAAACGCGATAGAGAGCCTCCGCCGCGGCGCTTACGACTTGATACAGAAACCCTTCGTTCCGGAGCAGTTGTCTCTTGTGACAAAACGGGCCATGGAATACCGGCGGCTGCGCGTCGAAAACCGGCGTTACCAGACGCATCTCGAAGAGATGGTCAAAGACAAGAGCGCGGCGCTGGCGCGCTCACTCGACGAGATAAGTAAATCCTACGACTTCACACTGGAAGCCCTGGCGGCCATGCTGGATGCGCGGGAACATCAGACCGGCCAGCACAGTCTCCGCGTGGCCCGCCTTTCCCGCATTCTCGCCGCCGAAATGGGGTTGTCCCGCCGGGAGATAGACGAGATCGGCCACGGCGCGCTGCTGCACGATATCGGAAAAATTGCGATCCCGGACAACATCCTGCTCAAGCCGGGACCTCTTTCCGAGGACGAATGGAAAACGATGAAGACCCATGCGGAAGTCGGCTACGCCATTCTGCGTTCCAGCACCTTCCTGGGAAGCGCCGCGGAGATCGTCTTCGCACACCAGGAGCGATACGATGGGTCGGGCTATCCACGCGGGCTCAAAGGGGAAGAGATCCCCCTGGGCGCCCGCATCTTTGCCGTGGTGGATGCCTACGATGCCATGCGTTCCGTGCGCACCTATTCCTCCGCATCGCCGACGGACGAAACGATGGCGGAAATTCTACAGCAGCGCGGAAAGCAATTCGATCCCGCCGTGGTGGATGCCCTTGTGCGCTGCCAGGCGCAAATCGAGGCGGTCGGCCAATGGGATGCCCGTTCAGCGAGCGCCGGACAGGGCGGGAGTCCTGTCGCGGTCTGATTCTTTCGCTACTTCTTCCAGCATCTTTTCGCATTCAGGGCACGCCCCGCGTTTCATGGGAACCGGATAGTGCTTGATGAAATAGAGCTCGACATGCTCCCACGTGTCGGCCGGCGTTTTCACCCGATGGCAATACATGCACGTTTCAAGCAACTTGCGCAGCAACGCGCGCTGCTGTTCGTAGGTGTATCCGATAGCCGCCACACCGGCAGCAATCACCGCGGCAGACAGGAGCGCTGCCCTGTAAAGGCTGAACGGTGTCGGCTCGGCGCCAAAAGCCCATGCGGGGAAATCCAACAGTTCACTCGCCCACACAAAACAGAGAAGAAAGAGAAAGGCCATCAACTGCCAGAAAGCAATGCGCGAGAAGGCATCGCTTCTCAGTCCGATTTTTCTCCTTTCCTGCTCGTGCAGATCCGAAATACCCATTGGCCCTTTATTGTTCATGTTCACCCCTTGTCACCGAAAAGTCGCGAGGAATAATAGTACCGAAAAGCAGCATGGCCGTTAACCTGGCAAGACCCGTTTAAGCGGACTATTTCATCGGCTGGCTTTAACCCGGGAATCGTGTAAAATGTATTTTATGAAAGAAATCACGCCCCAGACGACTATTCACGAGCTGCTGGAGACTTTCCCGTTTCTGGTTGATTTCCTGGCGGGTTATAACCCGAAATTCGGCCTGCTGCGCAACGCCGCGATGCGAGCCACCATGGGCCGGGTCGCCACGCTTGATAAGGTGGCGGGGATTGGCGAAATCCCCGTGGACAAGCTGATGCAGGATCTGGCCGCCCGGATTGCGCAGGAAACGGGAACGGCGCCCGGCATCGGGACAGGCCCTGTTTCAGCGGCCTCCGAGCGCGAGAAGATTGAGACGCTGAAAGGGATCATACGCTCGCTGCACGGCGGCAAGGCGGCGGAGTCGGCCCGCGAGGAATTCACGCGCCTGCTCGGACAGGTCCAGCCGAACGAAATCGCCGCCATGGAGCAGGAGCTGATCCGCGAAGGCATGCCCGTAAGCGAAATTCACAAGCTTTGCGATCTTCATGTGAATGTTTTTCGCGAAAGCCTGGAAACCCACGAAGAGGTTCATGCGCCTCCCGGACACCCCATTCATACCTATCTGCTCGAGAACAAGGAGATCATGCGCCGGACGGATCGCTTCACGGAATTGTGCCGGACACTGCCGGAAGCACCCGACACGGACGCGACGGGGAAGCTGCGCGATGCGCTCAACGCCATGGCCGCTGTGGAAACGCACTACACGCGGAAGGAAAACCAGCTCTTCCCCTATCTCGAAAAACACGGATTCACAGGACCCTCAAAAGTGATGTGGGGCATTCATGACGACGTGAGGCGCATGCTCAAGGAACTGCGCACCGCCGTGGAGAAAAAAGATTGGGCCACGATGCTAAAAACGGGGGCTGAAGCCGCTCACGCAATTACCGAGATGATCTACAAGGAGGAAAAAATCCTCTTGCCGACCGCCCAGCGCATGCTCACCGAAGAGGAATGGCGCTTGATCCGCTCCGGGGACGATGAAATCGGCTACGTCGTGAAACCGGAAGACAACTGGCCGGTGTCGGCCCCGGACGAAGCGGGTTCCGCGACCCTTGATACATCCGGTCTTTTGCCGCTTGATACCGGCGTCCTGACGCTCAAGCAGTTGAACCGCATGCTGGTCAGCATGCCCGTGGAGTTCTCGTTCGTGGATGAAAACGACGAAGTCCGCTACTACTCGGGCCACGACGAGCGCATATTCCCGCGAAGTCCCGCCGTCATCGGCCGCAAGGTGCAGAATTGCCACCCGCAGAAAAGCGTGCACATGGTGAACGCCATCCTGGAGGCCTTTCGCGCGGGCACGCGAAATGTTGCCGAGTTCTGGATTCCATTCCAGGGGAAGTTTCTGCACATCAGCTATTACGCCGTGCGCGACGAGGATGGCCGCTACCTCGGAACGCTGGAAGTCACGCAGGACATCTCGAAGCTGCAGCAATTGAAAGGCGAAAAGCGACTCCTGGATTGGGATTAAGCCCCCCTGTAATCCACCGCGAGGAGACACACATCGTCCTCGAAATCCTTGCGCCCGCTGAAATGCGCGGCATCGTCCGCGAGCGCCTTGAGCACGGCCGCGGGTTCAAGATTGATGTGGCGGGCAAGGCTCTCGGCAAATTCCACGGTTTCAAAAAACTCGTTGGCAGGACTCATCGTTTCGGAAAGCCCATCGGTATAGAGAAGAAGCACGTCATTCGGTTCGAGCCTGGTCACCCCGCTCGTGTACGTCGAGTGGTCAAACAAACCCAGTGCCGCACCCTGCACCTTTTTGTCGGGCCGTATCATCTCGACCACGCCCGACGACCTGCGCAAGCGATATGGCGGGAGATGGCCGGCGCATCCGTATTGCAGCGAGCCGTCACGAATGTCCAATATACAATAAAATGCGGTTGCAAAGATACGATCGCTGGTCTGCCTGAAAACATGGGCATAGGCTTTATTCAACTGCGTTAAAAATTCTCCGGGGTCCCCCGCGGTGCGGCTCAATTGATCCATCAAGCCATGCAACGTGGCAACCACCAGGGCCGCGCGCATGCCGTGCCCCACGACGTCGGCGATCAGGATGCCCACGTGGTGCCTGGAAAGCGTGAGAATGTCAAAAAAATCACCACCCACCAGGCCGCTGGGCAGGTACAGGTGGCTGAAACGCAGCACCGCGCTTTCGGGCGGCGCGCCGGGAGGATAGGTCGGGCTTTCGCGAGGAAGGAAGGTGAACTGAACCTCGCGCGCCATGCGCAGATCGTCCTCCATTTCCATATTCTTGTTCTGTAATTCCTGCGCATATTCTTCAAGTTGCCGCTGCGCCGTCTTGAGATTGCTGATGTCCAGGAGCGAAAGAACGACGCCGGCCAATTCGCCATCCGCGTTCAGGTTCGGCGCAGCGGAGACCTGCGCATTTACGACGCTTCCGTCGCGGGCCTTGATTGCCAGCTCATCCACCCACCCTTCGCCGGAAGACACGGCGTGGATCATCTTGTCGAGCACTGCCGTATCGGGCATGAAATCCTGGATGCTGCGTCCCAGCAGATCCTCGGGATGATCGTACCGCCAGAGGCGTGCGAAAGCTGAATTGCAGTAAAGAAGATTGGCATCGGTATCGAGGATTGCAATTCCGCTCCCCGCGTTTTGAATGGCGTTGTAGCCGGTGCGGAGTTTTTCTTCCGCTTCCTTCCGAAGCGTCACATCGCGAATGAAGAAGCTGAGGAAATCCTTTCCCGAAAGCGGAAGGAGATTCACGGAAATCTCCGCCGGGAAAATCGTCCCGTCCTTGCGGTTGCAACAGGCCTGAATCAGGACAAAGCGATCGCTTTGCAACGTCTGCCGGATCGTCGCAAGAAGCGATGCATCGGCGCCGGAAATGAGATCCAGCACCGTTTTTCTGCACAGCTCTTCCACGTCGCTAAGGAAAAACTGCACGGCGCGGACGTTCCCGTTGATCACCTGCCCGTTGAGATCGGTGATGAGCACCGCGTCGTAGATACTTTGCAGCAGCTCCTGGAAGTCGGCATCACCGAGCGGACGGGTTCCAGCCTTGGCCTTGGATATCCGGATGACCTTGCCGCGGCGCACATCGGGTGTCACGCTGGTCTTCTGCGAAACGCTCAACTCCTCGTTCAGTTCCGGCGGAATATCAATATGCCGCGTCGTTAAAAATGAATCCTCGTCGAAATCGGTCATGTCCAACCTCTCCACCCTATAATATCACCCCGGATAATCTGATACGAACAGAGCCCTTTCCCGTATAGCAAGCCTGGCGTCGCAGCGCGATGCCAAAGAGAGTAATTTGAAAGCTGCCGTTTCGGCCAGCATTTGCTATTCTTCTTTTGCCGC
Organism: uncultured Verrucomicrobiota bacterium; assembly: GCA_964617565.1. Classification (GTDB taxonomy): domain Bacteria; phylum Verrucomicrobiota; class Kiritimatiellia; order CAIQIC01; family JAGNIJ01; genus JAKJGV01. The sequence goes on along the minus strand of CAZTYH010000071.1, from coordinate 6,262 downwards.
TGACGGAGAGCCATATGAAGATGATGCGATGGCTTTGCATAATCGCTCTGATTATCGCCCTACCGCTGTCAGGAGCATGGCTGAAGGGCGATCCGATCTCGCGCTATACGGAATTTCCGCCGCTCACACACTACGTTGAACACGCCGGATTTTCATGGATCGGATTCGCGATCGTTTCGTTGGGCGCGCTCGCCTTTTTTGTTCCGCTTGGCATTTTCCTCGTGCGCGCATGGCGGGCCCGCCCGAAACAGAAAGCAGCGGCGCGTTTCCCGTCATGGGGGTGGTTTGGTATCGCATGGACCGCGACGGCATGGCTCCTGGCGTGGACACGCTTCGAGTGGATGACGCCGCTCCAGTCGTTCACGTTCAGCCCGCTCTGGTTCGGGTATATCGTGGTCATCAATGCGCTGACCTTCCGGCAGCGCGGCTCGTGCATGATGACCGCGCAGTCGCGCTACTTCCTTTCGCTGTTCCCCGTAAGCGCCGCGTTCTGGTGGTACTTCGAATATCTCAATCGGTTCGTCCAGAACTGGTACTACGTCGGCATCGAAAGCATGTCGCCCATTCAATATTTCTGGATGGCCACACTTCCCTTCTCCACGGTCCTCCCCGCCGTGCTCGGAACGTATGAATTCCTCGACACGACCTTCGGCCATCTTCCGGAACGCCCCCCCGCGCCACCTGCCGAAAATAAACCGGGTTGGATTCCGATCACATTGCTTGCAGCATCTACTCTCGGCCTGGTTTTTCTTGTTGTGTTGCCGGACATTCTTTTCCCGTTGCTCTGGCTTTCGCCGCTCTTTGTGATCTCCGCCTTCCGCATGCTCGCGGGACGCCCGCCGCTCGAAGTGGAGCCCGGCAATAGCCTGCCCCGCCGCATCGCACTGCTCGCGGCGGCCGCGCTGATCTGCGGCTTCTTCTGGGAGATGTGGAACTACTTCAGCCTTGCGCAGTGGATCTACGCCGTCCCCTATGTGAACCGATTCCACATCTTCGAAATGCCGATCCTCGGTTACACCGGCTATCTCCCCTTCGGCATCGAATGCGCGCTTGTCGGCGATGCGGTACGGCGGTGGCTGAGCACATCCAGAAGTTTCACCCCTGGCTGACTTGTCTGCCTTTGGCAGAATTGCCCGACTCCTTTGGGGTCGTCTCTGCAGCCCCACGGGCTGCCGCAATTTAGACAAAAAGCCACCAACGCTGAAGGGATTGCATCAGAAATCCGAGCG
>CAZTYH010000071.1:1441-4933 GCA_964617565.1 uncultured Verrucomicrobiota bacterium | reverse complement strand
GAAACATTATTCGTCATGATCTCGTACACATCCTGATCGTACTGCTGCGCGCCTTCGTCGGTATCAATCATTTCGTCCAGGCCCGGCGGGCTCTTGCGCACGAAGTTGTCGTGAAAGTCGTACACGCCCCCGTTGGCAATCAGGGCCTTGATCCGCGGCTCGAACGCCGCCGCCCGCGGCGCGAGATAGCCGCCGAAACTGATGCCCATCAGCGCGATTTGTTCCGGATCCACCTCCGGCAGCTTCAGCGCGAAGTCAAACACCGGCGTGACAACCTTCTCCCAGTCCGGCCGGAACGGCAGCTTCTGCTCGCGAATCACCGCTCCCTGCCCCGGCCCCTCGAACATCAGGCAGTTGTATCCGCGCTCCAACGCGAACACCGCGATTTGCGCGTAAAGCTCTTCAACCGTTCCATCAAACCCCGAATGAACCATCAATAGCGGGCGCTTCGCGCCGGAATCGTCCACAAGGCAGAGATATCCCGGAATTGTCGTGTCTTCATAAGGTATCGCAACGGGGATGACTGGATTATCCATCAGCTTCGCACCGCGAAGGAAGCAGGACCTGCTTTTTCCCCACGAATCAAGGATTCTCGGGTCCGCCGGATTGCCGTGCAGAAAGAACTCGGCGGTCCGGTAGTAATTGCACGCTCGAAGCAACGCGCCGCGTGCCGGAACAGAATGGCCCGCCCGGATGAACTCATCAGCCACGGCCTCCAGCCGCGATCCAAGGGCATACCACTCGCGATACCATGCTTCCATATCGCCTTCCGGGATACGGGACGCTGTTCGCAGACATTCCGCAATATCGGCCCCGCCACCGACCGCGGCACCCATCGCCCGCAGTGCCTGAAACGAAAACTGAGGGTCTGTGAAAACGCATTTCACAGCCCGTGCGGACAATGCATAAGCCGCGCAACAAGATGCAATTACCAGCACACGCAATCCCTGACGCATTGAGGCCAACTTCATGAAAGGAATCCTCCTTTGCATGAAGTATATCCTTTTTCCCTATCGGGAAAGCACGACAAAACAGTCTTGAAGAATCCTCCACGCCATGCAAACCCGCTCTTGCGTTTTCACTCCGGCTTGTGCTAGGAAGGAAAGGCTTTGTCTCGAAAAGGCTCTGATCCCCAGAGAACCCTTCTGAAACACACAAGACAGGACGAAACCGGAGAAGTGCAATGAGCAAGAAGATTGCGTTAGTAGAAGGAAATGAAGCGGCCGCCTACGTAGCTCATAAGCTAAGCGAGGTGTGTGCCATCTACCCCATCACCCCCTCTTCGAACATGGGCGAATATGCCGACCAGTGGTCGGCGGAAGGCCGCAAGAACCTGTGGGGCACCATTCCGCACGTAATCGAGTTACAGAGCGAAGGCGGCGCGAGCGGTTCCATTCATGGTGCGGCACAGACCGGCGCGTTAACCTCGACGTTCACCGCCTCTCAAGGCCTGCTCCTCATGATCCCGAACATGTTCAAGATTGCCGGCGAATTGACGCCGACGGTTTTCCATGTTTCCGCGCGTACCGTCGCGACGCATGCGTTGTCCATCTTCGGCGACCACTCGGACGTCATGTCCGCCCGCTCCACGGGCTTCGCCTTCCTCGCCGCCGCGTCCATTCAACAGATCATGGACATGGCGCTGATCGCGCATGCTTCAACGCTCGAATCCCGCATTCCGTTTGTGCACTTTTTCGACGGCTTCCGGTCCTCGCACGAAATCAACAAGATCGAGTTGCTCAGCGATGACCAGATCCGCGCCGTAATCAACGAGCAGCGAATCCTCGAGCACCGCGCGCGCGCGTTGAGCCCGGATCATCCGGTCGTCCGCGGCACGGCGCAGAATCCCGACGTCTTTTTCCAGGCCCGCGAAACCTGTAATCCCTTCTACAACGCCTGCCCGGACATCGTGGAAAAGGTCATGGAGAAGTTCGCGCAAGCCACCGGCCGGCGATACAAGCTGTTTGATTACCTCGGCGCGCCGGATGCGGAGCGCATTGTCATTCTCATGGGCTCGGGCGCAGAGACCGCGCTTGAAACCGTTGAGCATCTGAACGCAAAGGGCGAGAAAGTCGGCTTGATCAATATCCATCTCTACCGCCCATTCTCCGCCAAGCACTTCCTCGCGGCGCTGCCGAAGACGGTTCATTCCATCGCGGTACTGGATCGCACGAAGGAGCCCGGCGCGGACGGCGAACCTCTGTATAAGGATATAGTCACCACGCTGACCGAAGCGTTCAGCGAGGGCAAACTCCCGATGTCGCACATGCCGAAAGTCATCGGCGGACGCTACGGCCTGTCCTCCAAGGAATTCACACCGGCACAGGTCAAGGCCGCGCTGGACGAACTGAAGAAAGACAGCCCACGCAACCATTTCACCCTCGGCATCAAGGACGATGTGACCCATACGAGCCTTGAAATTGATCCGACCTTCATCACCGAGTCCGACAAGGTCGTCCGCGCGATGTTCTTCGGTCTCGGCGCCGACGGCACGGTGGGCGCGAACAAGAACTCGATCAAGATCATCGGCGAGGAAACCGAGAACTATGCGCAGGGCTACTTCGTGTATGACTCGAAAAAGGCCGGCTCGCGCACCGTTTCGCACCTGCGTTTCGGACCCGACCCGATCCACTCGACGTACCTGATCCAGTCCGCCAACTTCATTGGCTGCCACCAGTTCATTTTCCTCGAGCAGACCGACGTGCTGAAGTACGCCTCAAAGGGCGCCGTGTTTCTTCTCAACAGCCCGTTCGGGCCGGATGAAGTGTGGGATAAAATCCCGCGGCCGGTGCAGCAGCAGATCATTGATAAGCAGCTCAAGTTCTACGTGATTGACGGCTATAAGGTCGCTGAAGACACGGGTATGGGCACCCGCGTGAATACGATCATGCAGACCTGCTTCTTCGCGATTTCCGGCGTGCTGCCGCGCGATGAGGCCATCGAGCAGATCAAAAAGGCAATCAAGAAGACCTACGGCAAGAAGGGTGAAGAGATCGTCAAGAAGAACTTCGCCGCCGTGGACCACACCCTGACGCACCTCAAGGAAGTCAAGGTTCCGGCGCAGGCCACCAGCAAGATCGAGATGCCGCCGGTCGTTTCGCCTAACGCTCCGGAATTCGTGAAGAAAGTCACCGCCGAAATCATGGCCGGGCGTGGTGACGAACTGCCGGTGAGCGCGTTCCCGAACGACGGCACATTCCCGTGTGCCACGACGAAGTGGGAAAAGCGCAACATCTCGCTGACGGTCCCCGTCTGGGATCCGGAAATCTGCATCCAGTGCGGCAACTGCGGATTCGTATGCCCGCATTCCTGTATCCGGATGAAGTACATTGACGACGCGAAGCTCGCCGATGCGCCCAAGACATTGAAGAAGATGCCGTTGAAGGGCAAAGATGTTGCGCCCGGCACGCAGTACCTGTTGCAGGTGGCGGTGGAAGACTGCACCGGCTGCGGACTCTGCGTTGAAGCATGCCCCGTCAAGAACAAGACCGA
>CAZTYH010000071.1:0-1341 GCA_964617565.1 uncultured Verrucomicrobiota bacterium | reverse complement strand
TCATCGCGAACGCGACCGGCTGCTCGTCCATCTACGGCGCAAACCTGCCGACAACTCCTTACGCGGTGAATCCGGACGGACGAGGCCCTGCATGGTCCAACTCGCTGTTTGAGGACAACGCGGAGTTCGGGTACGGGTTCCGGCTGACGATCGACAAACACATGGAGTACGCGCGCGAGCTGGTTCAGAAGCTTCGCGCCTCCATCGGCGACGAATCGGCCGACGGCTTACTCAACGCGCCGCAACAGAACGAAAAAGATATCGCTGAACAGCGCGCCCGCGTGGCAAAGCTGAAGGATAAGCTCAAAGGCGACAAGTCGCCCGACGCGGCGAATCTTGTTTCGCTGGCCGATAACCTGGTCAAGCGAAGCGTGTGGATCCTCGGCGGCGACGGATGGGCTTATGACATCGGCTACGGCGGCCTGGACCACGTCCTCGCCTCCGGCCGGAACGTCAACGTGCTCGTGCTCGACACCGAGGTGTATTCCAACACCGGCGGCCAGATGTCGAAGGCAACGCCCCGCGGCGCCGTCGCGAAATTCGCGGCGGGCGGCAAGCAGGTCGCCAAGAAGGATCTCGGCATGATCGCCATGACCTATGGCTCCGTCTACGTGGCGCGCATCTCGCTGGGCGCGAACCCGCGGCAGGTCATTCGCGCATTCCTCGAGGCCGAGGCCTACGATGGGCCTTCGCTCATCATCGCGTACAGCCATTGCATCGCGCACGGCATCAACATGCTCAAGGGTCTGGAGCAGCAGAAGCTGGCCGTCAATTCCGGCCACTGGCCGCTGTTCCGTTTCAACCCGATGCTCACGAAGGAAGGCAAGAACGCGCTCACGCTGGACTCAAAGAAACCGTCCATCGCGCTGAAGGACTACACCTACAACGAGGTTCGCTACAAGATGCTTGCGCACAGCCGGCCGCAGGAAGCGGAAGCGCTTCTGAAACTGGCCCAGGCCGATGTCAACGATCGCTGGCAGATGTATGAGGATTGGGCGGCCCGGGGCAGCAAGGAACTCGATCACACAGACTGAAACGAAAGGAAACGATCATGGATCTGCGCACAAAATACATGGGGCTGGAACTGAAGAATCCCATCGTCCCCTCCGCCTCTCCCCTGTCGGAAAAGGTGGATACGATCCGGAAGATGGAGGATGCGGGCGCGGCAGCGGTTGTGATGTTCTCGATCTTCGAGGAACAGATTCAGCATGACGCCGCGGTTCTCGATGAGGGACTGACGGCCGGAACGGAAAGCTTCGCCGAAGCATTGTCGTACTTCCCGGAAATCGGCGATTACCGCGTCGGCCCGGAACAATACCTGGAAATCATCCGCAAGGCCGT
>CAZTYH010000070.1:8005-15733 GCA_964617565.1 uncultured Verrucomicrobiota bacterium | reverse complement strand
CCTTATGTGCTTAACTGGTTGGCGTCGCCATGCCCCCTTATTTGGTGCAGAGCCAACTGGTGGGCGATACTGGGCTCGAACCAGTGACCTCGTGCATGTGAGGCACGCGCTCTGACCAACTGAGCTAATCGCCCATTAAAGGGGCCATGAGATGAACCATGGTGCGGGTCATTCTATGCGCATCGGCACGCAAGTCAAGCCGCACCCTCGCTTAGCGTTTTTCCCGCACACAGTAGAGAAAGAATCATGGCGGCCGTCACGCATTCCCCTCCCCTGGCACACTCCGGCTGGATGGCTTGAATGGCTGAAACAGGCCTGCTAACCTGGCAGATGAATCATGCGCCTTCTTTTCATCGTCATCACGCTCTGCCTGCTCACCGGATGCGGCCACATCCGGGTTCTCGAGAACGATAGCTGGCTCGGACGCGACAAGGCTTATCATTTCGGCGCAGGCGCGGTCATCGGAGGCGGCACGGCACTCCTTGCGGCGCAGGCCAACGATCGCGAAACCTCCTTGGCTTTTGGATTCTCCTCGGCCATGCTCGCAGGCGCGGGCAAGGAGTGGTACGACCACGAAATCAAGAAGACCGGCGTGAGCTGGAAGGATTTTGCCTGGACCTGTATCGGCGCCTCGGTCGGCGTCTCGCTGGCCGGGTTGGCGACAGATTGATCGAAATAAAGCTCTCCGCTCCAAAACGCCTCGGCACTTCAATCGTCCGCCGTCTTGGCCAGCACGGCCGGATCCCACTGATAATCGTTACAGGGTATCCGGAAGAAAATGGAATACAAAACGGGACACAGAAGCAGCGTCAGCAGGGTTGAGAACGCGAGTCCGAACATAATCGTGTTGGCCATCGGCCGCCACATCTCGCCTCCCTGCAGCGAAAGAGGGATCAACCCGCACACCGTTGTCGTCGCCGTCGCCATGATCGGACGCAGCCGCCGCTGCGCCGCGACAATCAGCGCGTCAATCGGCTTCTGGCCCAGATTCTTTTCGATCTCGATGCGATCAATCATCATGATCGCATTGTTCACGATAACGCCCATGAGACTGATCAGGCCGAGAAACGCCATGAAGCCGAACGGCGCCTGGGTGATCAGCAGTCCCGGCACGATCCCGACGATCATGGGAGGGATGGTAATGATGATGATCAACGGCCGGCGGATCGAGTTGAACTGCCCGATCAGGATGAGCGTGAGCAATCCCATGGCCAGGGGAACCACGGCCATAATGGACTGCTGCGCCTTCGCGCTCTCGGCATCCTCGCCGCCAAACTCCACACCGTAACCCGTCGGCCAATCGTCCGCCGCCTGGATCGCCTCAACCATGGGGACGATCTCCGCGAGCGCTTCCGACGCGAAGCGGCCCTCGATATCGGTCATGAGCGTCATCGTGCGCATCCGATTGCGTCGCCGGATATTGCTCGTTTGCCACTCCAGTTCCGCCGTGGCGATCTGCAGGAGGGGCACGTTATGACCCGACATGAACGAGTACACCGCCAGGCTTTCGATGCGCCCCAGGTCCTCCCGGAATGCGTCGTCCGACCGGAACACGACGGGGATCAGGTCCTTCCCTTCCCGATACTCCGTCACGGAGAGGCCCGAAATCTGGGTCTGAAGCGAAGTCGCAACGTCCTCGCTCGTAAACCCGGCCTGGCGCGCCTTCTCCTGGTCCACATTGATCTTCAGCTTCTTCGTCCACTCCCCCCAGTCGTCGCGGATGTTCGTCACGCCGGATATGGCTTTCATCGCGTTCGCGATGCGCTCGCGCAACTCGTAGATCGTGCCGATGTCCTTCCCCGAAAGATAGATCTTTACCGGCGCGCCTACCGGAGGTCCGTTCTCGAGCGGTTTGACCGTGTAGCGGCAATCCGGAAACTCCGCTTCCAGGTGATCATCCAGCGCTTCCTGGAGCGCGGCGACACGATCCGCTGCCCGCAGCGTGATGACCACGTTGGCGTAGTTTGGATTGTCCTGCTCCACATTGAGCCCGAGATACCAGCGCGGGCCGCCGGACCCGATGAAGCTCGCGACGCTTTCCACATCGTTCGTCCGCGCGAGGAGGAAGCGCTCCAATCCGGCGAGCCGTTCAGCTGTCGTCGTCACGTCGGTGCCGTACGGCTGCCAGAAATCCACCAGCAGCATTTCGCGATCGTTCGGCGGGAAGAAGATGCTGGGGACGAAGCGAAAGCTCCACAAGGCCACCACGAACACTGTGCCGACAATGGCCATGAACCGCCCGCGCCGCTGCAACGACCGGATCAGCAGCCCGCGGTAGAGCCGGTACACCTTACTGTCGAAGGCCTGGCCCTTCTGCTCCGGCTTCAGGAAGTAATAGCAGAGGATCGGGACGAACGTGATCGAAAGAAACCACGAACACAGCAGCGTGAGGGAGACCACCTGGAAGATGGAGAAGCAGTATTCCCCGACATCGGACTTCGCCCACGCGATCGGCAGGAACGCGCAGATCGTGGTCAGCGACGAAGTCAGCAGCGGCAGCCACAGTTCCTGGATCGCGCCCTGCACGGCCTGCAGGCGCTCCTCGCCCCGCCCGAAGCGCACCAGGATGTTCTCGCTGACCACCACCCCGTTATCCACCAGCATGCCGAGCGCGATGATCAGCGCCGCGATGGACACCTGCTGCAGGGATATCTTGAACACCGGCATGAACACGAAGCACATCAGCATGGCCATGGGGACCAGCGCGCCGGTGATCAACCCCGTGCGGAGCCCGGTGAAAATGAACATGATCACCACCACGAACCCGAAAGCTTCGAGCAGATTGACCATGAAATCGTTGATCGAACGGGTGACGTATTTTTCCTGCGAAAAGAACGGCGTCAGCTCAATGCCCCATGGCCTCGTTGACTGCATGTCCCGAACCAGCGAGACCACTGCGGGCGCCATGTCGGTCACCTTGCCGTCCGCCACCATGGAAACAGCCAGGATCAGGCACGACTCGCCGTCATACCGCGTCATCGTTTCCGGCGGTTCGATGAATCCGCGGCGTATGGTCGCGATGTCCTGCAGATACACGGCATCGTCCTGCCCCTGCGCGCGAATGGAAAGAAGCTGAAGGTCCTCGATGGAGTTGAACGCTCCCGTGGGCTCAATGATGATACGTTCCGGTCCGACTTTCGCGCTGCCGCCGGGCTTGAGAATGTTCTGGCTGGAGATCGCGCTCATGATCTCCTGCGGCGTGATGCCCGCCTCCGCAAGCCGTGCGTTGGAAAACTCGACGTAAATGCGCTCCTCTTGAACGCCGTAGATATCCACCTTGGCGACGAGGTCGTTCAGCAGAATCGCGTCGCGCAATTCGTCCGCATGCGTCTTCAATTCGCGATATGTATAGCCATCGCCGGTCACGGCGATCAGCACGGGGAAGACATCGCCGAACTCATCGTTTACATAGGGTCCCTGAACGCCGTCCGGCAGCGTGGGCTGAACATCGGCCACCTTGTTGCGAAGCTTCTGCCAGATGGGCGGCATATCCCTGTATTTCGACGCGACCTCCACGGCAATGATCGAAACGCCCGTCATGGATTGAGACTCGAGCTTCTCCACCTCCGGTATTTCCTGCAGCTTCGATTCGAGCTTGTCGGTGACCAGTTCCTCCACTTTCTGCGGCGCGGCCCCGGGCAGATAGGTAACCACCATCGCCGTGCGAATGGTAAACTCGGGAGATTCAAGGCGCGGAACGCTTCGGTAGGCATTGACGCCCATCATCGCCACCAGCGCGAAAAAGGTGAAAGCGGTTCGGTTGTTCCTGATACACCAACCTGCAAGGTTCATGAGACAAGCTCCCTGTTCGACACCACAAACGGTTCACTCCATGATGCGGACCTTGATCCCCGCCGTTAACCGGTGTACCCCGCGAGTGACCACCGATTCGCCGGGCTGCAATCCTGTAAGAATCTGCAGGCCGGATGAAGTCAGCGGCCCAACCGTCACCGAACGCTGCTCCACGATGCCGGCATCCGGGTCAACCACCCAGACGTAATGCGTTCCATCCGGACGGCTCACTACGCTCACCGCCGGGACGTAGAGCGCGCCATCTCCATCCGTGGCAAAAGCAATCGAAGCCTCGCCAGTCATGCCGACGCGGAGATCCTGCGTGTCCCCATGAATCGCCAGCCGAACCGGATAAGTGCTCTTGCCGCTCGTTTCCGCGCCGATCTCGCTGACCTCGGCCTTGAACACTTTCCCGGGGATGGCACCGAACGTGATGTCCGCTGAATTCCCCATCTGGATGCGGTTGATCAACACTTCGGGGAGCCCCATCACCATTTCCAATCCGCCACCCTTGGCGATCATCGCAACGGTCTGTCCCGCGTTGACCGTTTGATACACTTCCACCGGCCGCGAAGACACGCGCCCATCGAAAGGCGCGAACAGTGTCCCGTACTCCAACTGGAGCCGCGCCATTTCAAGCGCCTTGATCGCAACCGCCTGCTGCGCCTCGGCGGATTCAAAGGCGGCACGGGCCTGGTCCAGGTCGCTTTTACTCACGGACTGCGATTCATACAGGCTGCGCACGCGCTCGTAATCCGCCTTCGCCTGCTTGAACATCGCTTCGGACTGATTGACCTGCGCTTCGGATTGCTTGACCTGCAATTCGTGATCCGATGGATCGAGCCGCGCAATCAATTCGCCTTTGCGGACCTCCACACCCGGCTTGATCGGCAGCTCGACAATTTTGCCCGCCACGCGAAAACTGATATCCGCTTCCAGCGCGGGACGCACCGTCCCGGCAAATGTGCGCATCCGCGCGTGGGAAGGATCTTCCACTTTGATCACTTGCACCGGGCGCACTGGCTCCGGCGCCGGCTCCGGCGCCTTGCCGCATCCCGCAACCATCCATGCGGCCTGCAGGCACAGCGCAAAAGCGAACAGGGGGCGTAAGGACTTCATGGAATCACCTCCATACTTTGTTGAACCGTTTGTTCCAAATCGGAAAACCAGCGATGACGCGTCTCCATATCCTGCATCTCCGGAAACCATGCCACGGCCCGCTGCGCCTTGATCACATCAAGCATGAACTGATACTTCGCCAGCACCGCCTGCTGGTCCTTCACAAACGCATCGGTTTGCGCATCGAGCAATTCAACGATAGCCACTTTCCCGCGCGCGTATTTCTGCTGAACTACATCGAGACTCTTCCCGGCCAGGTCGGCCGCCCGCTGGGTAAGATTGATCGTCGAGTCCGAACTGGAAGACGCCAGCAGCGCCTCGTACACGCGCTGGCGTATGTATTGTTCCGTCTGCCGGCGCAATTCCTGCAAGCGCCTGATCTCCGCCTGCGCCTTGCGAAGGTCCGCCACCTTTCCTCCGCCCTCGAACAGCGGCCAACTCGCCACCGCCGCGAACAGCCACGTGTCATCCTTGCCTTCCGGGGGGATGAACGGCGGAGGCGAGGCCGGGTCCGATGCCGCCAGCGTTTTGCTGAAGGTATGGTCGAAGTTGAACGACACACCGACCTCCGGAACCACAAACCGGCGGCGGTACTGGTTCGCGACCACCTGCTGCGCCTGGATCGCAAAGTCCAGGGCCTGGAGTTCGGGCGCATTATCCATCGCCTTTCCCAGCAGGAAAGATCGAAGCGCATCAAACTGGCGGTCGTTCTGAATCATCTCGGAATAGGCCGGGTCGAAGAACCGGCTGTACTTAATCAATTCCGCGCTGTCGGCCGGGCTCCACAGGTCGTCCATGCTCCCGCCCATCGCCTGGTTCAACAGCGTCTGCGCAATGGACACCTGGGTAAACGCATCCATCATCGAAGACCGCGCGCCTGCAAGCTGCGCTTCCCACCGATAAATTTCCTCCGGGCCCGCCACGCCGGACCTCTCGCGGTTGCGCGCAAAATCGAGATAAGTTTGAATCTGGTTGAGGTTGCGCAGCTCGATCTGCAACAACGCTTTTCGAGACAGCAGGTTGATGTAGGCGTTTGCGACCTGCTCCAGCGTATCGAGTTCACGCCCGGACTGCTCAAACTGGCGGCTGCGATAGGCCAGCGAGCGGGCACGAAAGGCGGTGATCGCCGGATCGTTAAATACGATCTGCGTGATGGAAACGCCCCCCTGCGTCGTTTTCTGAGGCTGCAGCCCCATGGATGACACCGCGCGATCTTCGTCCACCTCGGCATACTGAAGATTCGCATTCAGCCGCGGGAAGAGCGTGCTTCGCGCAAGAACCCGGTCTTCGCGTGCCTGCTTGACTTCCTCCGCGCCAGCGGCAATGGCCGGATTGTTGGCCAGCGCAAGCTCGTACGCGGTGCGCAGATCCAGCGGCTTTCCTCTTTCCACTTCCTCGGGATGCAGGATATCGGCGTTTTGCATGATGCGGTAGGGCAACGCAACGCCTATTTCGCGCGCGGTGGCCGCGTTCAAAACCACGCGCGTCGTGGTGTCCAGCAACACGGGGAGCGTTTCCGGCGCCGCACCCATCAGGATCTGCTGAATATTCAACGCCAGGCGCCGGATAATCCGCCTGCTGTCTTCGCTCTGCTGACCCGCCATGATGCCCCGCCGCACATCCACGAGGCCCATCATGGAAAACGACGGCAGCTTCCGCGCTTTAATGCCGTCAATCAGCTTTTGCGTCTCCTCCCCGGCCATAACCACGGAGGGCGTCAGATAAACAGCCTGCGCATCGCCGGGAATGGCCGCGAGCGACTGCCCGGCGGATGCCGTCATGGGGACCAGCTGAATCTGCAGTCCGGTCGCGGCCGTGTACTCCTCCGCCTGCCGTTTCACATCCGGATTATGCAGCAGGTAATACTCGTCCACCAAAACCGCCAAGTTGTTGAAAGGAACAATTTGTCGGAACAAGGTAATGTCTTCCGCCGCTTCGCACGGGACAACCACAAAGGTATAATTCGGGATCGTGGAAAAGCCGTCTGCACTGATGGGGAGTCCGATCGTTGAAGGGTCCTCGATAAATCCGCTTACAACCGGCTTCGGCAAGGGACCGCCGTAGGCGAGCACCGCCTTGGTGATGAGCATGCCGCCCGCATACACTCCATCCACCTGCGGGTCCTGAAAGGCTTTCTCCAGAAGGGCCTTGGCCCGATCCGGATCCCAGTTTGCCGTCCAATCCGGACCCTTGAGAAAGGTGAGGGACCACTCATCGGCGGTCAACACCTCCAATTCCGATTGCAGCATCTTGCCGATCTCATCGAAGTACGGTGAATCGCCGTCCCGCAGGATCGCAATGGTAAGCGTTTCCGATTCCTGGGCAAAGGCCACGAGCCCAAGGCCAAGAGACAGCATCAGCAGCAAGCAGATTGTTTCACGGCGCATGACACCCTCCAACTGCAGCATCCGACGGCTACCTGATCACCAAACCCGCGCGCACATACCACGTGTCGTCCACGCTGGACTTCAAGAGATAGTCTTCGTCGTTATTCTCGATTTTATACTCGCGATTGAAATCCATGCCGCCGGAAAGATGCAGCCAGAGAGACCCGCCAAGACGCATTTCCGCCCCCACGCCCGCGCGCCAGCTTTCCTCTTTGAAGTCATATTCGCGGCTGTCATGCTCTGTATCACGAACATTCCATTTTCCGCCGGCCGGCACAAGGTGCGCGTGCGCGATAAAGCCATCCGTTGGCGCCCAGATAATCGTCGGCTCCGGCAGAACAAGCTGCAAGCTCAGCGTCGGCGTGGGATCCCAACGCACGCCGCCCACCGGATACAACTCATCTTCACCGAAAGCGCTGTCGTACGCCAC
>CAZTYH010000070.1:2350-7905 GCA_964617565.1 uncultured Verrucomicrobiota bacterium | reverse complement strand
GCACGCCGCCCACCGGATACAACTCATCTTCACCGAAAGCGCTGTCGTACGCCACGCCGCCCACGAAGCTCACCGAATCGGATAACCGCCATGTCGCCATGCCGTGAAAGAGCGTCTTGAAGTCGTCGCTGTTCGTCTTGCGGAAATCCGTGAAGAAACCGGGCGTGATACTTGCGGCGAGTTCCCATTGGTCAAAGCCAGTGTAAACGGCGCCGGCGGACAGCGCCGCGGAATACAGCGTGAAATCGTCGAGCCCGTCTATGCCGTCGAATGTGAACCGGTACATTTCATAAAACGGCCCCGCGAACCACTGCCATGTCTCGTTTTCGTATAACGGGAACGGCGCATAGATGGAGATTTCGTAGAGGCTCACCTCGCCTTTCTGACCGGGAACTTCCGGATCCTTGAGATCGGAAGTACCTACATAAGTAAACAGGGCCTGGGCCACCACCTCCCCGGGAACAAGCGAATCCGCCTGCTGGGCATGAGCTGCCGAAAACAGAAAGACGCATGCAAGAACGACAGCGGACCAGCGCTTCACAGAAATCATATGCGAGCCCTCCTTGAGTTCCTATTTATATGAAACCGTTCCGCCGAGGGCAATGCATCAGGTTGACTTCAGAATCAGCTTGGGTCATCATGGCTTTGTAACCCGCCCGGCAAGCTCAATGTCAGAGGCGCAGCCGGAGTAGATCACGGCGAATGTGCAGGTCAGGAGGCTCGATAATGACCCAATCCAGATTGAAGATCGCGAGCGTAGTGTTTGTCGCCGGTTTGTGTTGCCTGGGGCTCCCAGCCCAAGCCCAGGTGGGAACCTCCATCAGCGCGGACGGGACCCCTCCAAACACCAACGCCATGCTGGATGTGCAGTCGCCCGCGACAGGCGACGGAAAAGGACTGTTGATCCCGCGTCTCACGGAAAATCAACGCACAAATGCAAGCGCCGCATTGGCGGGAGGCCTGCTGACCGACAGTGGCGAGTTGCGTGGCGGCCCTGCACAGGGTCTCCTGGTGTATCAGACCGACGGCAGCGAGGGGGTCTACTACAACACCAGCGCCGGCGCGATACCCTCCTGGGCCTACATCGGCGGATGGGGCACCGGCGACGGCGACTTCATGGCTGACGGGTCCGTGCCGATGACCGGTCGGCTGCAGATGAACGGGCAGATGATCACCAATGTGAATTCCATCGCGTTCGACTCAGCCAATGTCGGAATCGGGAACGGGGCTCTTGCGCAAAGTTCTTCGGCCGGAAGCGTGGCCATCGGGTCCAGGGCAACCGCGCGCTATCGCACATCCGGCGTTGCCATCGGTACCGAAGCGGACGGGGATTATAACGGCATCGCCATCGGATACCAGGCGGACGGGCAGTACAGCAATATAGCGATTGGGATCCATGCCAGCGCTTATTCCGGATACGACCGTATTGCCATCGGGTGCAGAATCACAAACCGCTTCAACAACTCCACGGCGGTGAGAGGCACTTTGTATCTCGATGGCGGCACGGGGGTCATGGTTCGTTCAAACTTCGGATCCGGATCCTGGACCGCCAAGGCCTTCACGATCCCGCATCCGCTCGATCCGGAAAACAGGGTGCTTCGGCACTTCTGTCTCGAAGGACCTGAGGTCTGGAATGTCTACGCGGGCAACGCGCAACTCGTGAACGGCAAGGCGGAAGTCGAACTGCCGGACTATTACGCGGCGTTGAACGAGGTCGGATCGGAGGTCTACAGCTTCACCCCCTTCGGCGACACGAGCGTATGGGTGGAGGAAGGCGTCAGGGATAATCGTTTCGTCATCGGGGGCCGCAGCGATGTCAAAGTTTCCTGGACCCTCAAGGTGCTGCGAAATGATCCGGCCTTTCGGGAAGACCTGATAAACCGTCCGGTGGAACAACTCCGAAGCGAACTGGGCCCCGGACAACTCGAAGCCGAGAATCGCATCGTCAACACGGTGATTGAATAATGCGCCTGAAGACCATCCAAGGCAGTATATTTGCGGGACTGCTCTGCATGGTCTGCATCGTCCGCGCGGCCACGATTCGCGTGGCGGGCGGAGCGCTTCATACGGACGGCCATGTGGCAGCCACCCACTTCATGCTGGATTCCGATGCCACTTTGAGCGGCAACGGAACCATCTCCGCCCAGGTGGCCATTGCAGGAACCCTCTCTCCGGGCTCGGGCGCAACCGACACCGGTGTGCTGACGTTTACCGGCGAAGTCGTGTTCGACAATGGGCGGATGCATTGCCACGCAGCAGCAAGCGATGTTCTGGACCGAATTGAGGCGGGAGGGAACATTACGGGAACGGCCACGATCATCATGACGCGCGCCGAAACGGCATTCCCCACCCAGCGCGTGGTTGCGGTTGGCGGCGCGGCAAGCGATTATTCCCTTTTCGCTGTCGTCGCCGCGTCCAACTGGATCAGCGGCGCCAGCGGCTCCCTGGATCTATGGGTTTCCTATGCGCCCGCGCCGGAAATCGGACCGGTGACGGTCTGGCGCGCAACCAACCAGGTCCTGAAAGTTTCCGACCTGCTATTGTTGACCAATGCCGTAGACCCGTCGGGATCGGCGATGGCCGTGGTCTGGGTTTCGCCGGCTTCAACCAACGGAGGAACCCTGTCGCTCTCGGGACATTGGACCACCTACACACCGCCCGTGGGCGATGACACGCCGGACCAGTTCAGTTTTCTCGTGCGCAACGCGTTGAGTAACCAGTCCGAGGGGACGGCAACGATCCTGGTGTTTACTCCAGAGACCGAAGGCCAGACCATGAATATCTCAAGCGTGATCCCGTCGGCCACCAACACGCTCGTGCGATTCGTTGGCATTCCGGGCCGCGGCTACGAGGTGCAGTCCACGACAAACATCCTGGAGACGCCCTGGAGGAAAGCCGGCGACATCGTCATTGGTCCGCTCGGTTACACGGTGTTCACCGACACCAACGAGCCCTCGAGTCAGTTCTATCGTACTGTGAGGCCGGAATGATATCGAAGATCGTGCTTTGGTTGTTGTGTGGCTGGACGATCACCGCCCATGCCGACTGGATGAACTTCAACGTCAACGCGGCGATTCCGGACAATAATCCGTCGGGCTTCCAAGACACACAGACCCTGAGCGGCTTCGGTGGTGGAATCCAGTCCCTGGAGATACGGATCGCCGTCTCCGCCGCACCAAGCGACTATGCATTCAACGGCGACTACTATGTCACGCTTCAGCACGCCACGGGTTTCGCGGTATTGCTGAACCGCGTCGGCCGCACCGGCACAAGCCTGCTCGGCTATGACGATAACGGCTTCAACATCACGTTCACTCTGGGCGGAAACGACCTGCACTTGTACCGGAACTTCACGCCCGGTTACGACTCGAACGGCGCCCTGACCGGCACCTGGGGCGTAGACGGCCGCGCCGTGGATCCCGACGTGGTCTTGGACACCAGTCCACGGTCCGACATGCTTGCCAACTTCAGCGGACTGGACCCCAACGGCACCTGGACGATCTTCGTCGCCGACATGAACCAGAACGGAAACGCGATCTTCGATTCCTGGGGGCTGAACATCACGATCATCCCCGAACCGCAAGCCCTATTCCTCCTGACGTTAGGCGGATTGCTGCTCCTGCGCCGGCGCGGCTCGGGATGATATCCACATCGGCTATGGCAAAATGTCTTGTTATCTATGGCTGCGCCATGAAGCGAACGGGCGGCGCAGCCGGCCGTTCTGCTTCATGGTATCCCGGGCGGGACTTGAACCCACGACCTCCGGATTAGGAATCCAGCGCTCTGTCCAACTGAGCTACCGGGACAACCAACTTTTTGCATTTTCCGTTGCCAAACGGCACTTGGCAATTGGAAACTGCGGGGAATGAAAAAGATCCTGTTCCTGCAACTGCCGCTGC
The DNA here is from genome assembly GCA_964617565.1 of uncultured Verrucomicrobiota bacterium. Lineage (GTDB taxonomy): Bacteria > Verrucomicrobiota > Kiritimatiellia > CAIQIC01 > JAGNIJ01 > JAKJGV01. The sequence goes on along the minus strand of CAZTYH010000070.1, from coordinate 4,006 downwards.
TCGACACCGATGTCACCGGACGGCATGAAAATGTGCCGCTGGCGGCCATCTACCTGCAGCATGCCCTGGAGCAGGATTCCGAGGGGAATTATTGGTCCTGCCGCCATATCACGAAGCAGGCCGACACACTGAATGACCAATCCCTCCTCCGAATCATTACGCGAATCAAACCCGACGCGATCGCTGCAACGCTTTATCTCTGGAATATCGAGCGCACACTTCATCTTCTTGCACGCGTTCGTGCCGCATTCCCCCATACTCACATCATTGTCGGTGGACCGGAAGTGGCGCGCGATCATCCTTTTCTCTTCAAAAGAAACATCCCGGATGTGGCCGTCTATGGCGAAGGCGAGCCCGTCTTCCCGCACATTCTTCGCGCGCTGCGCACAGGACGCTGCGCGGATTTCTCAAACGTTGCATGGCGTTGCGGCAAAAAGTTCTCATGGGGGAAAAAGACGCCACCGCCTTACAGCCTCAAGACCAACCTGCCCCCACCCCGTTACCGCGGCTGGAAGCCGGACCCGCACGGCATGGCCTATCTCGAGACCACGCGCGGTTGTCCACTGCGTTGTGCATTCTGTTGCTACGGCCATCGCCGCAGCCGGATCACCGCTCTTCCCGCAAAAGAGGTTCTTGAACGCATTCGCGTCCTCCGCGCGCGCGGCGCGCGCGAAATCCGTTTCATTGACCCCACCTTCAACGCCCACCCGGAGTTCGATATAATCATTTCCGGAATCGCCGCGCTCAACCGCGATCGGCGGCTCGAATTCTTCTGCGAGTTGCGTGCGGAAACGTTGACAGCAAAGCAGGCCCTACTGCTGGCCAGGGCAAACTTTCGCGAGATTGAAGTGGGCATGCAGAGCAGGAATCCGGAAACGCTGCGCCTTATCCGGCGTCCGACGCGACTGGACAAGCTGGATCGCGGAATCGAATTGCTGACCCGCGCCGGGGTGCGCGTGACGGTGGACCTGATGTACGGGTTGCCCGGCCAGGCGCTCGACGACATCCGCACGATGATCCGCTGGGCCGCGCGGCAACGCGGTGTGAGGATGCAGTGCCTGCAAACGCTTCTCCTCCCGGGTACGGAACTTCGGGCGAGAGGGAAAGAACTGACGCTGACCGCCGCCGACAAACCGCCCTACCCCGTCCAATCCACCGCCTCTCTTTCCGCATCGGATATCCGGCATGCCGAGCAAATGGCGAGAGAAACACTGGGCGTTCAAATGGACTGTCCGATGCCATACTTCGTCGGCAGGCAATTCCCCGGCTTATTCTCCGAAAGAAACTCGGCGAACCGGCGCGCCATGATCTTTCGCGGCAAGGATCTTTACGGACTACGTGAAGCCATCGCGTACCGCATCAAAGACGTCCTGCGCAACGAACCCCACATCCTCTGGCAATTTGTCATTGAGCCCGATTACGAGGAACCGCTCGACCTGCTGGAATATTTTATTGCGACAATCCAAGAGCACGAACCGTTGGTTCTGGACCGTTTTCTCGACATGCACTCGCCGGGCAAAAAAGCGGCGCGCCGCCTGATGATCCAGCTGCGCCCCGGCAAACGCTATGGCCGTGACTGGCAGGCCGCCGCCGAGGAACTACTGCGAACGGCATTTTTCTAATTCAACAAATCGAATGTTTCTGTTAAGAATGGCG
>CAZTYH010000070.1:1166-2250 GCA_964617565.1 uncultured Verrucomicrobiota bacterium | reverse complement strand
CTGCGAACGGCATTTTTCTAATTCAACAAATCGAATGTTTCTGTTAAGAATGGCGGCACGTGAACTGGCTACAAAAAGTTCTCTGGAAACTTCGGCGATTGCGGCCACGAGCGATGCCCAACGCGAAGGAGCTGTATGAGATGGTGCGCCTTACGCCCTTTTTCCGCGATGTCCCCGACGACAAGCTGCGTGAAATGCTCAAAACCTCGGAACCCCTGCGCGTCCGCGACGCCGACGTGATTGTGCGCGAGGGCGAGGAGGGCGATTATTATTATATGATTCTCGACGGGATGGCATCCGTCATCCGCCGCCGCGAGCCGGGTGAGGATCCGCAAGTCGTTTCCGTGCTTGCTCCGGGCTTTGCGTTCGGAGAGGAGTCCTTGATTTCCAATGCCCGCCGTAACGCCACGGTCATCATGGAAACGCACGGCATCCTGTTGCGCATCCCGAAAGCCACGTTCCTGGACCATATCCTGTCTTCGCTGGTAACAATGATTACTCCGGGCGAAGCGAATCGAATGATCGGCGAGGGCGCGAAGTGGTTGGATGTTCGAAGTGTCGCCGAGCATCAGCGGTCACACCTCCACGGATCTCTTTCCCTTCCGATTGACGAACTTCGTGATCGGCTCAACGAATTCGACCCTTCCCTGACGTACATCTGCTGCTGCGAGAACGGACGGCAAAGCGCCACGGCGGCCTACCTCATGCGCCTCGCCGGCTACAAGGCCCTCGTCCTGCAGGGCGGTCTGCGCCTGCTGGAGCGGCGATTCAAGGAATAGCCCGCCCCCAAAACAGCTCTAATCCCGAAAACAATATTCAACAAAACGCCATGCTATAGCATGGCGTTTTGTTGACTGTTTTTCCCTGTTGACACATAGATATATCATGATATCTTGATTATTATGAAAACGAGAAAGACGTCCAAATGCGGCGCGGGGTTGTCCATCGGTGACCTGGCGCGCATGGCGCAGGTGCTCAGGCTGCTGGCGCACCCGCACCGACTGAAGATCATCGAAATACTGGAATCCGAAGACGCAGCCCCGGTCCACGAAGTCATGACCCGGCTGGCCCTCCCCCAGGGCGC
>CAZTYH010000070.1:0-1066 GCA_964617565.1 uncultured Verrucomicrobiota bacterium | reverse complement strand
TATCCGCCAACTATGCGCGGAGCGACAACCCCCCGCAGGCGTTCATGATGACGCTGAACCAGCGTTCGCTGAATATGATGGATCCTGCCTTCAACCCGAACGAGCCCGACGACACGGAGAATCTGCGCGCCAGTATCGGCCTCCAGTGGCGGCTGTACGACAGCGGACGGCGCGAAGCGGATCGTCACATGGCGAAGTTTGGCGCGCGCGCTGCCGCCGAAGCGCTCGCGGCCGCGCAGAACCAACTCGTTTATGAAGTCACGCGCGGATTCTACGGAATACTTCAAGCGCGCGCCTTTGCGGAAGTTCAGGAAGAGGCGGTGGGCAGCATCGAGGAAAGCTTGCGCATCGCCAATGAACGTTTCAACGCCGGCAGCGCGGTAAAAACGGATGTGCTCAATCTCGAAACCCAACTCGCGCAAGCGCGCGAAGACCTGATCAAGGTCCGTAACGGTATCCGCCTGGCCGTCGCCGCGCTCAATACAGCCATTGGAAAAGAACTGGCAACTGACGACAACCTGCAATCCCCCAGCGTTTCCCTCGATGCGCCGCCGCCGGAATGCACTGATCCAACCGCATTCGAGAACCGGCCGGAGCTCAGGGCCGCGCGCCTGATGACGCGTATCAAGGAACAGGATATGAAGAAGGCAAAACGCGGCTATGGGCCGACCGTCAGCGCGTTCGCCTCTTCGGACTGGGACAGCGAGGTCTCCAGCGATTTCGAGCAGAGCTACATGGCCGGCGTAGTGGCCGAACTAAACGTGTTCGATGGATTCCGCACCCGTGGCGCCGTGGCCGCTGCCGTGGCGGAACACGAAGCGGCAATGGCCGAGGAACAGCGGGCCGTCAACAACCTCAAACTCGACCTCACCCAAGCCTTTCTCGGCGCGCAGGATGCATGGGAACGTTTGAACGTAACACGCAAAAGTCTTGAAAGCGCGAAGGAAGCGCAGCGCATCGTGCGGGAACAGTACGAACAGGGCGCCGCCGATATCGCCATCCTGCTCCAGACTCAGGTCGGCGTCACGGCCATGCAGACCCGCAATGTCGCGGCGCAATACGATTA
>CAZTYH010000069.1:0-15848 GCA_964617565.1 uncultured Verrucomicrobiota bacterium | reverse complement strand
GCCGCTTGGAGAACGCCGCTTGAACTCAAAACAAGAAAATGGGACGTTCTCCAATGATTGGAAAAATTGATCCTGCTGTTTTCCAATCATTGGAAACCTCCCGCGCGCTCTGGTCGTGGGATCTGATTCGCGAATGTCAGCTGGAGCGCGAAAAGAAAGCGAACTTATTGTCGAAACCCGGCCAGTGGATCGTTTCGTTCTATCGTAACCAGATCAACCCGGCGATCGGCGCCCGCTGTTCGCTGGTGCCGACCTGTTCGGAATATTTCCGGCAGGCGAGCGTGCAGCATGGGTTGCTGGCGTTTCCTTTGATCGCGGATCGTTTTGTCCGCGAACCGTCTGTGGTGCTGTTGCAGGAACATCCGGTGCATGTGCATGACACGATCCGTTTTGCCGATCCGGTGTCGGATCATACGGAGTGGTGGCGGAAAAGGGACCGCTGATTGACGCGAATGGGGGAAAGATTATTACCGCGGATGGCACGGATGAAAACGGATTAGGGAAGGAAGAAGATGAAGAGATTAAAAGACCATCCTCAATTCGCGTTAATTCGCGTTAATTCGCGGTTTATTAAAGTGATCTTTGCAGGGCTATTGTATCTTCCATTTTTCGCTTATGGACAGAGCGCGGGGCCGACGCTTGCGCGTGAGCTGTCCAATGAGGGCGATCACGCGGGGGCGGCGATAGAGTTTCGCCGCTTGGGCTTGGAAGCGTCGGAATCCGCCGGGCGCGGCGGTTGGTTCTGGGCGGCAGCTTATGAATATCATCGCGCAGAAAAGCTTGCTGTTTCCGACCGCATGCTCGACCGCGCGGAAAATTCGGACCCGGCGATTTCGGACCGGGCACTGTTGTTGCGCGGCGAGAACGCGATGGATGTCGGAAGATGGGATGAGGGCGCGTTTTATTTCGAAGGCGCGCTGGACGCTGCCCCCACCGAGCCGCAGCGGATATTTGCGGCGCGCAAGCTGGCGGCTTCGCGTGTGCGGTTAAAGGATCTGGATGCAGCAGAGGCGGCGCTGGATCGGTCGCCCATTCCCGAAGCAGACGGTCGGGACGCGCTGGAAGTTTATCGCGACGGAAGGGATAAAAGACCGGGCCTGGGCGGTGCATTGGGGATGTTGCCGGGGTTTGGATATTTTTATGCAGGGGAATGGGCGAATGGCTTCCGGTCGCTGATCCTGAATTCGCTTTTCATCTTCGGGATGGTTCATACGGCGGAGAACGAGCAGTGGGGCGCGTTTGCCGTAATCACTTTTTTTGAGTTCACCTGGTACTCCGGCAGCATCTACGGCGGCATAGACGCGGCGCACCGATTCAACCGGCGGCGTGAAGATGAATGTGTGAACGAGATTGTCGGGCGTGCATCGTTCGAGCCGGACTATTCCGTTTTGCCGTCGGTCAGTCTCCAGTTCCGCTTCTGAACATTGGCGAGGAATTCAACGCAAAGGCACAGAGCGGCAAAGAAGCGCAAAGAAGAGCATCGCGTTTTGTTCTGCGGAGATACTCAATCCCCTTGGCGCGGCTCTGCGTCTTCGCGCCTTTGCGTTGAAAGTTCGTGTTGCCTGCGTCGTGCCGCGCGCGCTGCATCCGCGATGCTTAAGATGTAAAGCGTCAGCGCGGCGGCAAAAGTGATCATCAGGCGTGCGATGGATACAGGAACGAATTCTTCCGATATTCCACCGCCAGCCCAGGACAAAGCCGCATCCAGGCTTCGAAGAATCGGCCCCGCCACATTTACAAAGAAAAGAACAAGACAGGTTGTGAAGCATAACGAAAAGAAAAGGCCTGCCTTCCATCTGCCTTGTAGAAATTGTCCGGCGCCGGGATAGACGAAGGCAGAGAGGAAGATGGGAGTGCGGTCTGTTCGTTCAGGCTTCATGCCGAGGATCATACGCCGCCGGGATGGAATTGGGAATAAACATTGAACAGCCAACACCGAAGTTCGGAGTTCAAGGCTCGATGTTGAGTGTTCGATGTTCGGTTGCCGTGCTTCCAATCAGCGAAAACGGGCCGGTCCAGTCGAGTGTAACGGGCAAAATTTGTCCGAGCAGATCGCGACCATCATCAAAAAACACGAGCTTCCCCTGCGGGGTGCGGCCGCGCCATCGGCCGTTTCTTGCGCGGGCTTCGACAAGGACTTCGACCGCTTTGTCCTTCAATACACGATGTTTGCGCTCAAGGTATTCGGCCAGCAGCGTTTCCAGGGCCACGCGTCGCCGCTCTTTTTCCTCCGGCGTCACATTGTCCGGAAGACTTCGGGAGGCGAGCGTCTGGGGGCGTTCGGAGTATTTCGCAATCCGGATCATATCGGGCTGCAATTCGTTCATCAGCCGGAAGGTATCCATGAACTGTTCTTCCGTTTCGCCGGGGAATCCGACGATGATGTCCGTTGAAATGCCGGCGTCCGGAATGCGTTGACGGATGCGGGCGACGAGACGGCGAAAGTCGTCCGCCGAGTAGCCGCGCTTCATGCGCGCCAGCACTTCGTCGTTGCCTGCCTGAACAGGAAGCTCAATGTATGGACAGACTTTTCCTCCTGCCGCGACTATGTCGAGCAGCCGATCGGTGAACCAGTTCGGATGGCTGGTCAGGAAGCGGATGCGGAGGATGCCGTCTATGCGCGCCACATCCTCGATGAGCGCAGCGAGATCGGTTGCCGGATCGAGATCGAGGCCGTAGCGATCCACAATCTGGCCGAGCAACGTGATTTCACGAATGCCCTCGTCTGCGAGACGCCGCACTTCCGCCACGATTTCTTGCTGCGGCCGGCTCCGTTCGGCGCCGCGGCGATAGGGGATGATGCAGAAACTGCATGCATGGGAACACCCGAGGACGACGGGGACAAATGCACTGACCGTGTTCCCGAGTTCGGTCGGCGGTACGGGCAGCTCACCGTCCATGAATGCGTCTCGCGTCCTGTTTTGATTCTCGATCAGAGCCCGGTCGTCTGAATCGCTGTTATCGCGGAGAAAATTAACGAGAGGAGAGATGTCGGACGGTGGCATGAAGACATCCACAAAAGGAAACTTCGAGGGCAGCGATGGATCGGACTTGTGTCCGACCAGGCAACCCATGAGGGCGACGATGATGTCGGGGCGTTCGCGCTTGATCTGGCTGAGGTAGCGGAGCCGGGTGTAGATTTTATCTTCGGCCTGCTGCCGCACAACGCAGGTGTTGATGACCACCAGTCCGGCATCGCGCGTGTGCGGCGTGGGGGTGTAGCCGAGCGACTCGAGCCGCGACGCGAGATAGCGCGAATCCGCTTCGTTCATCTGGCACCCGATCGTCCAGATGTTGTATTTTTTTGAAGAGCGCATGCCTCAGATCACGAAATCGCCGGGGAAACCCGATTCGAGTTTTCGATCGCGCTCCGCGAGGTGGGCGAAATTTGCGTTGTCGAAAACGCTGACGAGGCAGGTCTCCGCCTCGTGCCATATATCGCTGAAGACAGAGGTTGCATGCGGCCGTTTATGCCCTTTCCGACGGCTTTCGGATTCCAGCTTGAGAAGAGAGGCCTCGAAAACCCGGATCACATCACCCACGGTGATTTTCGAAGCCGAACGCGCAAGGGCATAACCGCCCTGCTTGCCGCGCACGGAGCGTGCGATGCCGTGTTGTTTAAGCTGAACGAGAATGGCCTCCAGAAACCGGGCGGGGATGCGCTGGGTGCGCGCGATATCGGAAATCGTTGCCAAACCCGAGCCTTCTCGCTTGGCGAGTTCCAGAACCGCCTTTAATGCGTAATTGCAGCGACTTGAGATCATAATGTATTCCCACTGTTCCGATTGATATCCTTGACTTAATTCTTCCTGTCAAGCTCGCACTTGGCAGAAACGCTTTACCGAGGCCGTGCCTCGCGCTCTTTTTTCAAGGATAATGAACTTACCAAACTCATACTGCATGCCGCGTGTTTTCGCAATATGGCTCACCTTGCGCCCTTTTGCAACTGAAGCGCTGTGTGGTGCCGATCTTCACAACCAATCCGCAAGAATGGAAATCCAACTCACTGCGCGCGTTCTGTTTCGCCGGCGTCAGCCCGCGAAGAAGCCATCTTGCCGCATGCGTATTCTGCGTTATTGTTCTTCACATGAGCGCTTCGCCTAAAACGCTGCTTCTCTTCGTGGATGGGTTGGGGATCGGATCGAATGATCCGTCGTTCAATCCCATCCATCGCGGCGCGTGCCCGACCGTCGAGCGATTGCTGCGCGAGGAGTCTGTACCGGTTGACGCGACGCTGGGTGTGCCGGGGCTGCCGCAGAGCGCAACGGGACAGGCGACGTTACTTTGCGGACTGAACGCGGCGAAGCTGATGGGGAGGCATATCGAGGGGTTGCCCGGGCCGCGTCTGAAGGATTTCGTTCGGGAGCAAAACGTCTTTTCGCAATTGGTATCGCGGGGCTATACAGCGACATTTGCCAATGCGTTCTTCATTGATGATGTTGAAGCGGTGAAGCAGCGCCGGCATCAGTCGGTAACAACCGTGGCGTCGCTTGCGGCGTTGGGGTCGGTGCGCAATACAACCCAGTTGCTTCGCAATGAAGCCGTTTACCAGGATCTGACCCGCGAGATCCTGCGCGAAAAGGGATATGAGGGTCCGCTCCTTGCGCCGCGCGAAGCCGCCGAGCATCTGCTTGCGATTGCTGCGCAGCACGACTTTACATTGTTCGAATATTTTCAAACCGATCTCATGGCACACAAGGGAAAGGAAGAGGATGTGCTGCGCGTATTGAGGAACCTGGATGAGTTCGTTTCGGTGCTGCTTACTTTTGTGGAGGAGGAGGGATGCCTCTTTTTGCTGACGAGCGATCACGGCAATATCGAGGATTCATCCTCACCTCGCCATACCATGAACCCCGTTCCGTTTGTCGCCCTCGGCCGCGGTGCTGAAACGCTGAAAAAACGCGTACACAGCCTGGCCGACTTCGTACCCGCCCTGCTCGCGCTTTATCCTGTCCGCAACCACTAACCGATAACTATTAACCATACCCAATCCGCGCTTGGCAGCGGACGTTCGAAACTGCATTCTTTCCGCATGAACAAAAAGGCGACAACGCGTCCTGATTGGGATACTTACTTTATTGATATCGCTCATGTCGTCGCAAAGCGAAGCAACTGCTGTCGCAGGCAGGTTGCGGCCGTGATCGTGGCAGAGAAGCGAATCATTTCAACCGGATACAACGGAACCCCGCGCGGTATAAAAAATTGTTTCGAGGGTGGATGTCCGCGTTGCGCGAGCGATTCGGCTTCGGGCGCCAACCTGGGTGACTGCATTTGCGCGCATGCCGAGGAAAACGCGATCGTGCAGGCTGCCTATCACGGGATAAGCGTGCGCGGAGGTGTATTGTATTGCACGATCAGCCCTTGCCTGATGTGCGCGAAAATGATCGTCAACGCCGGGTTGGTCGAGGTTGTTTACGAGCACGAATACCATTTCTCCAGGCAGGCCCGCGCTTTGTTCCGGCAAGCCGGCGTGAAATGCAGGAAGTTTACGCGGAAGCCGGGCGCGGGCTTCAGCCCGCGTTGAGATGCAAAGGAAATGTAATGACAAATAAGACGCGCATCCTGGTGACCTGCCCGAAGGAAGTTCCTCCCTTGCTTGCGACCGAGATCGAGGCAATGAAATTGCCTGTCCTGTCGCGCGAGACCGCGGGCGTGATGACGGAGGGTACCTTCGAGGATTGCATGCGGCTTAATCTGCATGTGCGGACCGGGCATCGTGTGCACCGACTCATCCGGGATTTTAAAGCCTTCGACGCTAACGAGCTTTATCAGGGCATTATTGATATTCCATGGGAACAGCATATTCGGGAAGATGGCTACATCAGCATCGCCTCTTCCGTACATAATGACACGATCCGGGACGGCCGTTACGCAAACCTCAAGTGCAAGGATGCGATCTGCGACCGGATGCGCAAAACCTGTGGCCGGCGACCCGATTCAGGCTCTGAATTGCGCGGCGCAGTGATATTTCTTCACTGGCACGGCACCCGGTGCGGGGTCTATTTTGACACCTCCGGCGAGCCGCTGTCGCGGCGCGGTTATCGCCGCATCCCGATGTCGGCGCCCATGCAGGAAACGCTTGCAGCGGCCGTGGTGCTGAACACCGGGTGGAAGGGGGATGGCTGTTTCATCAATCCGATGTGCGGAGCGGGTACGCTTGCAATTGAAGCGGCGCTCATCGCGCTCAATCGCGCGCCCGGCCTGTTGCGCCGCGAGTTTGCTTTCATGCATTTGAAGGAGTTCAAGAACGAGCGATGGGAAAAATTGAGGGCTGATGCCGGGAAAGCGGCGCGCGATTCAATTCCGGGGCGGATAATCGCCACCGACATCAACCCGCAGGCCGTGGCGGCCGCAAAGAAAAACGCGGCGGCTGCCGGCGTGGAGCATGTGATTGAGTTTGCGATATGCGATTTCGGTGAGACGGTTGTCCCGGAGGGCGGTGGTGTCGTCGTCTTCAATCCCGAATACGGCGAGCGCATGGGCGAAACCCAGACGCTTATCCCGGTCTATCGGCGCATAGGCGATTTCCTCAAGCGGCAATGCCGCGGCTATCGCGGCTATGTGTTTACCGGCAATCGAAAGCTGTTCAACAAAGTCAGCCTGAAACCCTCGCGCCAGTGGACCCTGTACAACAGCAACATCGAGTGCCGGTTGCTGGAGTATGAGGTGTTCGGAAAGCAGTCGGGAAGCGGTCTGGACCTGCCTGCCGGCAGGCGGGGACCGCTCCTGCAGTAGACGCGCTCTCCAGAGCGCGCGGGCGGAACATGCAAGCCGCCAGACAATCGGTCTGGATCTGCCTGCCGGCAGGCAGGGACCGCTTCTGCGGTTTACTCGCCGGCCCATTCCGCTTCAATCACGCCTTGCACCTGTCCGGCGATGTGGCAGACATTTTCATCGAAGCGTGTCCACTCGTGGCCGTTGATCGTTACGCGCGAAGGCTTGCCCCGCAACGGGGGCCAGTAGAGAACCATCCCTCCCGGTATGTCGTATTCGCCGCGCAACTCAACCCGCAGGGATTGCGCATCACCCTTGGCGGTCATGTGGAGAGTTCCGTAATAAGTCGGGAAATTGCGAAGGACAACTCCATCCCCGTCCGTGACCCAATTTCCCCGCGCGCCGCGCAGAAGGTGCAGCTTGTTATCCATCTCGCGCACCACCATGTTGCGCACCGAGTTGATAAACCCAGAGCCGACCCAAGTGTGAGGCATGTCACCGATATAACTGCCCATGCGAGGGTCGCTGAGCACTACTTCCGCGAGATGGTTCCATGCCGGCGGTCGCCGGCAACCCATGATGTAGTCGAGAAGGAAGAGGGCGCGATCACGATGTCCAAGCCCGATGAAGGCCGTGAGATTGCGGATTTCGTACGGCGTGTAGCCGGCGCTCCAGGAAGGATCGAGGCGTCTGACGATGTCGTCATAATAAATTTCGTAGGTGTGACGCAATTCGCCTTCGGGCAGCAGGTCGTCCTCTTCGCAGGGGAAGAAGGCGATACTGGTGGAGGAGGCGTCCATGTCGCCTTTTTCCGCGCAACCGGGAATATAGGTGATGTTCTTGAAGGCGATCGTGGCTTCGATGGATGCCCTGACCGATTCCCGTAGAAGGTCATACTGTTGCTGTGCCCATTCGGCTACGTCTTCGCGCCCGAGAGCCTGGGCCGCTTCTTTGCCGTCTTTCCATCCTTTAAGGGCAAAGAAATCATCCCAGTAACTGTGCATCGGGGGATCGTAACCCTCGTGGCTGATGGACGGAGGAAGTATGCCGACGAAACGCTCGCGCCCGGGCTCGTTTTCGAGATAGTCTGGAGCAAGCGTCCGCTCACGCAGCATCACGAGATACTTGAGCGCACGGTGGATGGCGTCGAAATGCTTCTCGAGGAATTCACGATCCTTTGTGAAGCGATAATACTCCATGATCGCATATACGAATTGACCCTGGCTGTCGTATTCATTGTCCCATCCAAAGCCCTGGTTGATCGTGCCGTCGTTGTTGAGAATGGGAGGCACCCATCCGTCCGCCTGAACGCGGGCGGCATACCAGTCCAGGTAATCCTTTACAGTTTCGTAAAGCCCCATGCGGAGCAGGCCGGCCGAGGTCAAGGAGCCGTCCCGCATCCATGAACGCTTGTAATTGCGAGATCCGGGCTGGATGGCGATGCCATCCTGGTTGATCAGGATGTAGCCCACCTGGGATTTCAGCGTGTCGGAGATCGCCTTGTCCGGAAGCTCGAACACCACCGGACCCATCTGCCTGGTCCAGAACTCGCGCATTTCATCCAGTCGAATCTTGAAAGCTTCTTCGGCGGCCATGAACTCGCCGCCGCCCTTCCGCAGGAAGGAATCAATGCCCTGCAATTTCCTGTGCAGCGGCGCCGCGACAAGGAATGACCGTGCTTCACCGGGTTGCAGGTCAAAGTCAAAGGCCAGGGCTCCTGAAACAAGCTCTCCGGCAAGGTTCACTTTCTTCGCATCCGGCACCGCGCCGCGCAGAAGCTCGATTGCCACGTCGCCGCGCTCGAATGCCCGCGCGCCGGCATCGTCCGGCGATTGCAGGGTCACAAAAGTGACCTGGTCGTTCACCTTGACCTGCATGCGCTCCGCCTCCTCGATAAATTCCAGCGAGCGAATCGGGCTCAATCCTCCATGCTGCCATGTGGGGTTGATCTGGAAAGGACGTATTGCAAGGAAGAGACGCCCCTTGGATGCTTCTTTCGCTTTGTTTTCCACGCGATACCGGGTGAAGGTCACCGAGTCGGATGTGGATCCCCACGTCATGGCCGCGATGTTCAGTTCCACGTCATCAAAATGCCAGTTAACCGAGGGCAGGGGCTGGACCGCGTTTTCCAATGCCTGGGTTACCTTCGGCGCATCAATGGCCGAGCGAAGTTTCCCGTTTATATAAAGGTAAGGCATCAGTGTGCAGGAGGTGGCCGTGGGCTCCAGGTTGCCATACTCATCCAGCAGGCTCTCCTGCCGGTCGCGAGGCAGTCCGACAACGGTCCAGTACACCTGGTTGCGATGAAGCTGCTCGGGATAAATGCCGCGGCGGGATTTTTCCGCCGCAATTTCATAAAGAGCGAATGGGGTCAGCGATTCTCCGCTGCCGCGAAGCGTAAGCTCCCTGATTTCCGCGGGGCCGTCGGCGTGAGGGCTTAATTCGAGGCGTATGAACCGCGCGGTGACGGTGCGATCAAGCACGATATCAAATAGCCCTGAGCCGCCGATAAATCGTTCCGCCAATTGCCAGTCGTTTCCGTCCGTGGAGAGGTAAACGTCGAACGATTCCGAATAGCGATTTCCCCAGTCCAGCCGTATCCCTCCGAAATTGATGGGCTTGCGCAGGTCGAGTGTAACCGTACTAGGTCCGGTTGTATCGCTGACCCAGACCGTGTTGAGATCTCCGTCCACCAGGTTCAAGGGATCTGAATCAGCAGCGGTTCCTGCCGTAACGATAATGGCGTCGGAAAGTCCGAGGACGTCAAATTCCCAGATGGAGTGACCCCATCCTGTGCCGCGCTTCAAGCCAGTGAGCCGGACGAAACGCGCCTTCACAGGCCGGATATAAATATGCGCGGTCCGCCCATACCCCTTGGTCTGATGATAGACGGGCTGCCACTTTTCGCCATCCAGCGAAACATCAATGATGTATTCGCTGGAATAGGCGGTCTCCCAGAGGATGGTGAATCCGGAGACTGTTGCCGCACGGCCCATATCCATCATCAGCCATTGGGGATCGGCTGCTGGACTGCTCCATCGGGTGTGCCGATTATCGTCACAGGCATATTGAGCGGGGAAAATATCCTCCTGCAACGCGGAGGCGGTAACCGTCCACTCGCTCTTGGGCGGAATGGTGTCCGTTCCCGGCGCCTCGGACGGCTGTGTTGATTCGATCACGGGCTTTTCCTCAGCCGCCGTGCTGGTAGGCGGGACAGGAGATGGGGATTGGCCGCAACCGATCAAATAACACGAAAGGAATCCGGCTGTAAGCAATGTTGAAACCGCGCTCAATAAACGGGAAGGCACGCTCGTTATACCGATTGCTTGGGTTCGCATGAGAGCTTCTCCAGTGTTTAAGGTTCACGTGATACTTGCACATTTTTTGACATTTTGATCAAGCAATTTTGACAGATTAAAGAAAATTTGGCAGAATGCACCCTTATCGCTGAGGTTTGAGATGTTGTGAAACATGGTTTGGCTCTCTGTCCTCGTCTCGCTCCTTGAGACTGCCCGATATAGAGGAAAGAGATGTAACGGTGTTTTATTGAACTTCGAATGCCAAAAACCTGCTTGTGCCTGTATGCGTTCCGGCGCGTTCCTCCTATCCATTCTTGCCTCCTCAACCATCTTGTTCGTCGCGGGGTGCAACCGGTCCCCGGGTCCGTCTTCGTCCCGCGCACGAGTTGACGAGAACCGCGTGGTGCGTCTTTTCATCTGGCGCGAGTATATCAATCCCGAAATCGTTGACCGCTTCACGAGGGAAACGGGAATCCGGGTGGAAATTGAGTCGTTCGGCAACCAGGAGGAGCTGGTGGCGCGTGTTCGATCATCGCCGGACCGTTTCGACATCATCGTCATCGAGGATTGTGTCATCGAGGCGCTGAATGAATTGGGACTGTTGCGTGAATTGGATCCCGACCTTCTTCCAAACCGTATTCACCTGGATGCACAATACCGAAATCGTCCATCCGATCCGGAAGATCTTTATTCCGTTCCGTATCATTGGGGCACCACGCTGCTGGCTTTCCGCAAAGACCTGGTTGGTGAAATTCCGCGCAGTTGGTCGGCGCTGTGGGACCCGCGTTTCGCAGGCCATATATGGCTGTTGAGCGATGTGCAGGAAGTGATTGGCGTGACCGCGCTGGAATTGGGATATGCATTGAATATCGTGCGCGCCGACGCACTCGATGCCATCCGGCGTCGCGTGCTTGAGCAGGTGCCGGTGGTCGGACGTTACGCGGATACGTCCGTGATCAAGCACGGGCTGGTGGAAGGGGCGTGCTGGCTGGCGTCCATATACAGCGGTGATGCCGCACAGGCTGCGCGGGAGAATCCGAATGTGGATTACTTCATCCCGGAGGAGGGCGCGCCGATGTGGATGGATAACCTCAGCATTCCGCGCGATGCCCCAAACGTGCGCGAAGCCCATGCATTGATCAATTTCCTGCTGGTGCCGGAAATCGCTGCGCTCAATGCGAACTATCTCCGCTATGCCACGCCAAACGCTTCAGCCCGGCGTTTCATTGATCCGGATCTGCTCGCCGATCCCGCCATCTTTCCGCCCGAGGAACTCCGGGCCCGTTGCCGTTTCTACGAGAAGCTGGATCAGCCGCGGCAGCGATTTTTCAACCGGCTTTGGGCCGACATTGTTAAGCTTCAACAAAAAATGGCTGGGACGCCTCCTGTTGCTGAATCCGCTTTTCCGAACCCATGAGAAACCCCTTCAAATCCGTTTCGCTTCGCACACGCGTGTTGGTGGCGATGCTGGTCATCGGTCTTCTGCCTGTCGCCGTCGTGTTCACCGCATCCCATTTCATCATGCGGCGCGTGCTTGAAGAGGGCACCTACGGCGTCATGCAGGCGCTGGTCGGCGAAGTGAGCCGTGAAGTGGCGCACGTCATGACGCGGGCCCAGGCGGATATGCGCGCGCTGACGCGAAATCCCGTTCTCGCGAATCCGGTGGCCGGCACGGAGGACCAACTCGGCGAAATGAGAAAGGCGAGGGACCTGTATGAGCTGTTCGCCGACATTACGCTTTATTATACGAACGGGATCGTTGCCCTTTCGACCACGTATAATTACTGGGACAACCTGCGGTACACCGATTGGTTCGATCGCGCGTTAAAGGGGGATCTGGTCGTCGCGCCACCGGCGCGCATCCTCGGCATTGACGGTCTGTATGTGAGTCTTTATGCGGCACTGCCGGATGAACAGGATAACCCTCGTTATGTGCTCGGCGCGCGCGTGCCTTTCCAACGCGTGCAGGAAATCGTGAACCGCGCGCGGCCAAGTCGCAATGGCTTCATGGCGCTGCTGGATGGTTACGGGAATGCGTTGTCTTATCCCGATTCAAAAGGCCTGCTCCGAAAAGTGCTTGGTGAAAAAAATTCCGGATGGTGGATGGCGAATCCGCGTGGCGTCTATCCTGACGAGTCCGGCAAAAAATTCCTGTATCACGCCGAGTCCGTTCCCGTCCCACTGTCCGGCCTGGGACGTCCATGGATATTGATCGCGTTGATTCCATATTCCGATGCCGTCGCGTTGTTGGGCGAGCAGCGCCGCATTCTGTTTGCGGCAGCGCTTTTGACCCTGATCGCGGTTTACGGCATCGGCGTGTATTTCAGCGCGGTGCTTTCGCGGTCGCTCGTCGCGGCTGCAAAAGCAGCGCAGCGGGCAAGCCGCGGCGATACCAATGCGAGCATTCCGATCTCCGGACCGCGCGAACTGAGGCTTCTTGCCCAGACGTTCAATCATATGCTGGAGGAGGTGCGCCAGCATCGCGAGCGGCTCGAAAGCCTCGTGGCGCAGCGAACGGCCCGGCTGACGGAGTCGCAGCAGAAACTCGAAGAGATCACGGCCCATCTCCGCGCGGCGTATGAATCCATGATGGACGGCGTGTTGATGCTGGAATGGCCTTCCGGCAAGGTCATGGCGGCAAACCAGCGCTTTGCCGAGCTTTTCGAGTTGCCGGTCGCGGAGAAAATTTCGGGAAAAACATTCAGGGATTTGGCCGGTGACATCCGGAATAGGCTCGCTGAAAAGCGGGAGGACATGTTCCGCTGGGATTATTTTTCCAGGCACCCGGTGGAGGTGGGCGTCGAGGAGTGGGAACTCGTCCGGCCCGGCCGCAAGGTGCTTTCAACGTATACCGCACCTGCCGTCGGATCAAACGGCCGCGTGTTCGCGCGCCTCTGGGTTTTTCGCGATATGACCCAGCAGCGGCAATTGGAGGACGAACTGCGTCAGTCTCAAAAGATGGAGGCGGTCGGCCGGCTGGCGGGTGGCATTGCGCACGACTTCAACAATCTGCTTACAGGTATCCTCGGCAATCTTTCCATGGTGGAAATGGATCAGGCGTCGGCGCCCCTGCGCGGCGAACTGATTGCCGGCGCGCGCGAAGCCGCCGTGCGCGCGTCCGAACTTGTTCGCCAATTGCTGGGATTCTCGCGGCGGAGCCGCCTGCAGTTGAAGAGCTGCAATGTCAACCGCGTGGTACAGGAGGTCCATGAACTGCTGCGTCATTCGATGGACCCGAAAGTGGAGCTGCATCTTCAACTGGAGAAAGACCTCTGGACCGTCTCGGCGGATCCGACGCCATTGCTGCAGGTGCTGATGAATCTGTGCGTGAATGCCATGGATGCCATGCCGAGTGGAGGGCGGTTGGCGATTGCAACGCAGAATGTGCATGTGGATGCGGAAGAGGCACGGCAGTGGATGGATGGGCGGGAAGGGGATTGCGTGCGAATGTCGGTGGCGGATTGCGGGCAGGGCATGTCGCAGGAAGTGCAGAGCCATCTCTTCGAGCCCTTCTATACGACCAAGGAACCCGGCAAGGGGACGGGGCTCGGATTGGCCATGTCCTACGGCATTGTCCGTCAGCACGGCGGCTGGATTGCCTGCTATTCCGAGCTCAACAGGGGAACGACGTTTTCCATCTATCTCCCGCGTGCGTATGCCGTGGAAGAAAGCCCGGAGCGTCCGCAGGCCGAAGCGCCGGTGAAGGGCGGGAAGGAGAGCGTGCTGGTGGTGGACGATGAGCCCGCCGTGCGCGCGGTCATGTCCAGCATTCTGCGGCGATATGGATATGCGGTTCTCCTGGCCGCACACGGGGAAGAGGCTTTGCATCTCTTGAAGGAGAAACCGGATTGTGCCGACCTTGTGTTGCTGGATCTGACCATGCCCAAGCTTTCGGGTCGCGACACGCTGCGCATGATCCGGGAAATTAAACCGAAGCTCCCCGTCGTGATTTCAAGCGGATATCCGATTGACCTCGATTCGTTCGAGCAGGAAACGAAATTGCGCCCGGACGGTTTCGTTCAAAAGCCCTACGAAGCCAAGGTCCTCGCCCAGACTGTGCGCGCGGTGCTGGATGGGAGGGGGAGCGGATTGGGGTGATGGAGAGATGGAGTGTTGGAGTGCTGGACCTTGACACTCTGACCATAACTCCATTACTCCAATACCCCATCACTCCAGTTCTTCTCATCTCCGCTCTTCCCCTTTTCCCCCGCACATGCTATACGCTGCTGACCCGGAATGACGAAGAAAGGTGATCTGCCGTGCGCATCAAGCCGTTTAACGCGATACGTCCCAAACCGGAACTGGCCGCTCAGGTGGCCAGCCTGCCTTATGATGTGGTGAATGCCCGCGAGGCTGCCGCTGCGGCGAAGGGAAATCCGAACAGTTTTTTTCACATTTCCCGCGCGGAAATAGACCTTCCGTCCGGCACGGAACCGTATTCGGACGCGGTATACGCCAAGTCTGCAGAGAACTTCCGCGACTTCAAAGCGCGAGGGGTCTTTTTGCGCGAGGAAACTCCATCGCTTTATGTCTATCGTCTCAAACGCGGCGATCATGTGCAGGCCGGCGTGATGACGGTTTGCCACACGGGCGACTACGAGAAGAACCTGATCCGTAAACACGAAAAAACACGTCGCGCGCCGGAGGATGATCGCACCCGCCATATCTCCAGCCTGAACGCAAACAGCGGGCCGGTATTCCTGACCTATCGCGCCGATTCCCAGATTGACGCGATGATCCGTGAGGTTCAAAGACCCGCGCCATTATATGACTTTACGGCGCCGGACGGCATTGTTCATACGGTCTGGCGCGTGATGGACCCGGAGCCCCTGGTAGCGGCGTTTGCGGATATTCCGCAGTTCTATATTGCCGACGGACATCATCGCGCGGCCGCGGCCGCCCGGGTTGCCCGCGAACGTGCCGCAGCGAATCCGAAACATACCGGCGAGGAGGCGTATAACTGGTTCCTCACGCTCGTTTTCCCGGCCGATCAATTGCAGATACTCCCGTATCACCGTTGCGTTCGCGATCTGAACGGACGGACGAAGGATGCTTTTCTCAAGGAGGTTGCGGCGTGCTTCGAAGTAAGCGCCGATGCCGCGTCTGAACCTGCGCGGGCGGGAGAAATTTCGATGCATCTCGATGGACGCTGGTATCGCCTGGGTTGGGAGCCTGTCGTGAGCGGTACCGTCGCCGAGAGGCTGGACGTGAGCGTCTTACAGAACCGATTGTTGGAGCCTGTGCTGGGAATTGACGATCCACGCAGCAACCCGCGCATTGAATTTGTCGGAGGGGTGCGCGGAACCGGCGAATTGGAGCGGAAGGTGAAAGAGGGCGAAGCCGTCGTGGCGTTCTCCATGTATCCCACATCCGTCGAATCGCTCATGGCCATTGCCGATGCAGGAGAAGTCATGCCGCCGAAGAGCACCTGGTTCGAGCCGAAGCCACGTTCGGGGTTGCTGCTGCATGAGTTGGGGGGCAGTGGTTGATTGGAGATTGGGGATTGGGAGAATGGAGTGATGGAGTAATGGAGTTATGGGGCGGAGGGTTAAGCTCCGACCAACACTCCCGCGTTCCTGCTGCGCCCCCAAAGTATAAGAGCATTTGACGTGCTGTAAGGTCGTGTGTATTATTGTGATCGTTTAGAAACTTCTAAACACACAACACGGTGGACTCGCTACATCCAGCTAAGCGGGAGATGATCGAGGCCGGCGGCAGAACCGCCCAATCCTTTGGCCTAAGCCGTTTGCTTGGACAGATTTACACTCTTCTTTACCTCAGCGATGGCGCGCTCAGTCTTGATTCCATTGCTGAATCCCTTGGCGTGAGCAAGGC
>CAZTYH010000068.1:10678-17147 GCA_964617565.1 uncultured Verrucomicrobiota bacterium | reverse complement strand
TTGCGGATCAAGTCCTCTGCGTCGGAGAAATCCACCTGTTTCCCCTTCAGCGGCTTTCCATTCCCCAAAACCCGGAGCGGCGCCAACACGACCGTTGCCCCCGTTCTCTCAATCGTTTCCGCAACGGCCTGCAGGTAGCCGGGCTCCCAACTGTCGTCATCGTCAAGAAAGGCCAGGTGGGTGCCCTTCGCGAAAAGAACACCCATGTTTCTGGCCTGGGACACGCCGACCCGGGGCATGGTACGCACAATCCGGATGATGGAATTCTGCGGAAGTGCTTTCGGGTCCGCTGGAACGCGGCCGTTATCCATGATCAATATCTCTTCAGGAGGATACGTCTGCGCCAATACCGATCGAATCGTCTCCGGTAAATAACCCGGACGATCACACGTGGGGATTATGGCTGAAAATAGTATGTTCATTCGATCTGTAGCCGGCGATTAATACCGCGACGGCAATTCCGTCACGCGTCACGGCAGTACGTCGTCAGGATAGCGAAAAGCTTCGAAATCATCACGATATAATTCCCGAACCCTCGCCATCTCCTCCTCCCCATAAAATTGCTTTAATTTCCCGCTACTCCCCGTGGCGTGACGAGTCCGGTTTGTAATGCCATGGGATGAACCAAACAGCTTTTCAACAATGAATCGAAGGTCGTCCTCCAGGTGTTCGACGCGCCCGATGAAATTGTAACGCGATACCGGAACCGGCGAAATGGCCACCTGGGGCGCCCAATGCAGATTCCTGCCCAATCCTTCCGCCGAAAGATAGTCCAGAAACTCCAGGAACGTGATGGGTTCGCAGACAGGGCGCTTAAGCCATAGGCTCACCCATTTTTTCTGGGGCCGCGATCGCACTATTTTGTCGAGGTAGGCGGAAAGGATACGGCTGTATGGATTTCTCACAAAGCAGAACCAGAACCAGTGATCCAGCATATCCTGTTGCTGTAACGAGCCGAAGGACGACGCATGGCGATAGACATGGTCACGCATACTCTCTCCCGACAGGTCTCTCCATGCCGTTTTGGTGGGATCGTTTTGGACCAGCGTGAAAAGCACGGTTAAATTGGCCGCCTTCGGGACGCGGAGATAGACAAACCGATATTCTTCCGAAATCGCCGTGAAACGATTGACATGCGCCGACAGCACACGCGAATCGAGGTTTCTAAAAAACGGTTTCCGCCTGAGAATCGCGCTTCGTAACAAGGCCGACCAGTAGTTATCTCTCAACAATTCAATCATCGCGGCTCCGGGTACTCCGCCATCCAGTGCGACAGATCGCGTTTTATAAAAGTCTCCAACAATTTTACGTCCTTGGCAAAAAAGGCGGTCAGTTCAGAGCGCAACGCGGGATCCAATTTCGGACGGGGTCTCGGCTGAACATTCCACCGCTTGATGCCCTCCAGTAATCCCAGCCCTTTCCGCCGAACCCCCAGCCTGCGCTTCACGGCACCCAAAGCCCGAACCGCTATTTGCAAGGCAGCGCTCTTTCTGGCTTTTGCGCTGTTCACACGCTCAAGGGAAGCATACCCCGACACCGAGACGCCAAGAAAATTCAACACACGCCTGCAAAGCATGTCGGGTTGGTCACGCATATCATCCAGCAAAAGAAGGCATAAGCGCGATGAGTCCACGCCCTGATACAGTCGCTGCACCTGCGCTCCCAGAAGACACGCCGATCCGTAGTCCAGATGCTGCGGTTCCTTGCAGAACACGGTCCCTCCATTCCCTTTCGCGCGCTCATCGCGCAACGACCAAGCCCTGGAAAAATCGGGTTCGTTTTCGTTTCCGTTGAAGACTTCCTGTTCATGCAGGGAATGCGCCATATCCACCGGATTACGCACGAGCACGATGAAGCGGGCGTCGGGCGAGTACTTCAAAATGTTCGGCACGGCCACCTTCGATTGGAGATACCACACGGACGCTTCGCCAACCGCACGGTGCGCTTCCGTGGCTTGCTCAAAGTAGCTTTCGTAAACCGCCAGCGAGGGCGTTGCGATGTCTTTGTGATCCATGTTGAAGAAGTGAGGTTCCTTGACCGGCGACATGTAGACTTCAGGATGTTGCGCCAACCAGTATGCCAGCGCCGTCGTGCCGCACTTCGGCGCTCCAAGAATGAAGAAGTCAGGCTTTTTCATCTTCTTCCAGACTCAACCATTTCCCAAGATCGCGGCCAAGTATTGTTTCCAGCTTCCGGATGTCGTCCCGATAGTAGGCGATCAATACTTGCTTCATGGCTGGGCTTATGGCTGGCCGGGGCCGTTCAGCCCTGTTCCATCGGTTGATTCTATTAAGGAGCCCCCACCCCTTTACAGGGCTGAAACCCATGCTTTTTTTCAGCCTGCCCAAACCCGTGATAAAACGCGCCATGGCCCGGCTTCGACGATCTTTGGCGACGTTCATTTTGGGAAATGACTTCCTTCCATCATCCGGAACCCCGAGAAACTGCAACACATCCAGGTACACCGCGCGCGGATCGCGCCGGATATCATCGAGCAGGATAAATTTGCAGCGCTCCCTGGGCACTTTCTGAAGCAACCGCTCGAGTTGTTCGCCCAACCTGCAGTACGCGCCATATTGGAGCCGCGCGGGGACAAGGCAGCCTTGAGGGAGAAAACGCCCCTGCGCCCGCTCCGCCTGCAACTTCCATGCTGTCTCAAAATCCTGCACGTCTTCGTTCAAAGAGAACAATCGCTGCTCATGCAGCGAAGGCGCCATTTCCACCGGGTTACGGATCATGACGATAAAGCGCGCATCGGGCGCGTAGCGCAGAATGTTGGACACCGCGCACCCGGAATAAAGATAGCGCACGGAAGCTTCCCCCACCGCCACATGCTGCTCGCCGGCCCCTTCGAAAAGGCTTTCGTATTCCCGGAGATTCTTGATCCCGTCCGGCTCCTCGTCGTTGAAGTGATGAGGCTCCTTGAGGGGCGACATGTAAACATTCGGATGCTCGGCTAGCCATGCAGCAAACGAGGTCGTGCCGCACTTCGGCGCTCCAATGATGAAAAAATTCGGACGCTTCATTGTCCGCTCACCCATCCGTTTGCTGCTTGCCCAGGGAGTCGCCCACCGCCTTCAACAGTTCCTCATAATAGGCGTCCGCGAACAACTGGTGAGCGAACGCATTGGGATGCGGGTCGCCGGGATAGATAATCAATTGCGCCGGCTTGTACTTTTCAAGGAATCCTTCCGGCGGCAGCAATACCCGCATGTCGTATCTTTGCGCGAGATCATCCAGAAACCGGGGGAAAGGACGCATCGTATACAGAACGACCGGAATATCTCCGGCTATTTCATGAACCCGGGATACGGCCTCTTCGACGTAGGCGCGATTCGAGCCGCCTTTTTGCCGCGAGACCTGTTTCTCCTCCTGCAATCCTTCGTGAAATTCATCGCGGGCACGCGCGCGTCGTATATTTCGCGTGGAAAGCATCCCCCTGGAAAGCCAAAGGCGAAGCGCCGTAAATTGGGATAGCACTGCGCGGGGGAAATAGAAGCGGCTGGAAAAAAATTCGTATTTCGGCTCGCAGACGAGCCTCCAAAGAGGAACCTTCAAGCCTTTAACTCCACGCGGCATTTCCTCGAAACGTCCAGGCTTGATCCCTGATTTATCAATCAGGAAAACGATCATGTCCGGATCGTACGCCATGCCCGCATGCCTTAACGCGTGCACCATGTTGGCCATATCGGCCGCGCCCATGGAGAGATTTATAACTTCAATGCGGGGTTCACCGATCGCTTCGTTCAGCCGTTTTTCCAGGATCGCAAAGACCCCCTCGTCCTCGCCCACCCCGGAGCCCAGCGAAACGGACGCGCCGAGGAGCACAATCCGATACACTCCAGGCGGCTTCTCCAGGGTCACATCGCGTCCGCGCAGCCCCATGTTGTTTACCTTGAAGACCGTTCCTTTAAAGAGCAGCGTCTGATTCGGCTGCAAACCCGTATAGGTTTCTTCGCTGTACTTGAAATTCGACCATGGGTGCGCATAGCCGGCCGGCCGATAGCGGTCAAAGGAAAGCCCCTCCACGCCGAAATAATGAAATCGGAACAACAACTCACCCGCGAAAGCCAGCGCGGGGAGCAGTGCCGTGAAACCGAGCAGATGCCGGCGGTAATGGCGGCACCACTTCCACGTGGCCGTCCATACTATCAGCCATAAAACAAGAACTGCCAGCAGATGAAGCTTGTCCAGGAGAAACAGTGGAAGGGCAAGCAGCACGGCACAGCAAATCAGGAAATAGATTTGCTGCCGTGAGAACAATCGCCCCCACACGCGAATCTGGTCAAAATTGAAAATAGATGAACTCCTCTGCAACGGGAATCCTTGCTGAAAAAAGGTAAATCATGAACCCGTGAAATACAATAGCCGCAAAAACCAGGAAGCGCACCCACCCCTCCTGTTTCAGCACGATCAATTGATCGTCGTGCCGATACTGCCATATTTCGTACAAATTAACGGGTATCCAGATAATGCAATACCACTTCAGGTAAAGGAAAAATTCCGGCAGCAAGGCAAAGCCGCTGAACAGTGCCCGAACCATTTGCATGAAATGGGCGAGATTTTCGGACCGGAAAAGCAGGAGACTGAATTGCACTGCATTCCGGCATAGAAACATCCTGAAAAGGAAAGAAATAACGCCCGACTTTCGAGGGGCGCGCCGACGAGGCGACATGTACAGCAACAGCAATTGGCCAGCTTGCAGCACGCCGAAATAGAAACCCCAAAGAACAAATGTCCATGCAGCGCCATGCCATAACCCGATGACGGTCATGACCAGGACGAGGTTAAAAATCGTTCGCGGATGACTACGGCGATTCGCACCCAGCATCACGAAAAGATAATCCCTGATCCATGTGGACAGGGAGATATGCCACCGCGACCAGAAATCGGCTGTATTCAGGGCGAACTGCGGGAAACGGAAATTGAGCATGATATTGAAGCCCATCAGCTTGCCCAGCCCGCGCGCGATATCGGAATAACCTGAAAAATCGGCGTACAACTGCAGACTGAAGGCATAAACGCCAAGGATCACATCCGCCGTAGAGGCCTGTTCGGGATGCGCGAATATATGATTGACGATTGGCGCCACGTTATCGGCCACGAGCATCTTTTTAAACAGGCCCCAAGCGAGGAGATAAAAACCCTCGCGGAGGCATTCCGGGGTGATCACCCGGACCTTTTCGATTTGCGGGAGAAGGTTCTTCGCGCGCTCGATCGGCCCGGCAAGCAACTGCGGGAAGAAGGATACGAAGAGAGCGAAGTTCGTGAAACTGGTGGTCGGCTGCATGCGGCGGCGGTAGATGTCGAGCGTGTAGCTCAACGTCTGGAATGTATAAAAGGAAATACCGATCGGCAGAATAATTCGAATGGTCGGGCGGTGCACCTGGAATCCGAGCGTGCCGAACAGTTCGGCGAATGAATCCACAAAAAAGTGAAAGTATTTGAAGAAGCCGAGCAACCCGAGGTTGCCGATCAAGCTGATGGCCAGCCAGAAACGGCGGCGGCGAAGCGATTCGGTGCCATGAATCTGTAAACCACAGACATAATCCAGAACGATGGAGAAAAGCAGCAGCAGGACAAAGCGGGGATCCCACCACCCGTAGAACACCAGGCTGGCCACCAGGAGAAGCCGGTTCTGCCAGCGGAGGTCCAGCACCAGGTACAACAGGTACACCACCGCGAAAAATGTTAAAAATGCGTATGAATTAAAAAGCACCGATCAATCCTCTTCACTCAATTTCGTCGCATCGCCGCGAAGCCGTTTCCCGATAAAAGCGGTCGGCCAGTATTCATTCACATAACGCAAACACCATGCCACGTTGCGCCCCACGAAACGAGTCGGCCCAAACAGCAGGTACGCGACAAACGAGATCGCGGCAACCCCGCCCACCAGAACCAATGTCGCAAGAGGGTGAAGACCCCAGAACCGGCACATCCACGCCACACCGCCGGCGCACACCGCCACAAAAAAGGCGGGACTTAAAGCGCCAATGGTCAGAGAAAACCATCCCCGCCAGGTCAACACGCGCAGGATCACGCACTGATGAACGCCCATGAGGGCGCGCGCGCCAAAGGCAAGCGTCACGCCGACCGCCACCCCTTTCAATCCGTAAAATTGTCCGGCCCACGCGCCAAGAAACATGCTTACAGCGTAAAGGCCCTGCCGAATGGAAAGGCGATACACGTCGCCGCAACTCCGCGCGATGATACTCGACATGCGCCCCAGCATATTGAACAGCATGCTCCAGGAAAGGATCCGCAACGGCCACACCGTGGCCCCCCACTGCTTGCCGAGAAGAATCGCCACAATCTCGTCCGCCAGGATAAACGCGCCGACGCTGACCGGAAGGATCAAGAGCGTCGTGACTCCTACAGCACGCTCAACGGCGCGCGCCAGGCGCGTCCGATCCTGTTGGACCTTGGCAAAAGAGGGGAAAAGCACGCGGTTCAGCACTTCCATTGGAAC
>CAZTYH010000068.1:6948-10578 GCA_964617565.1 uncultured Verrucomicrobiota bacterium | reverse complement strand
TAAGCCAGGTGTGCCGCCACCAGGGCCCATACGCCCCATCCGTTCCACGCAAGCATGACGCCCGCGCCTCCGTAGCCAATCAGATAGGCAATAACATCCAACCCCGCCATGCGCTTGAAAAGCAGCGCACGCTGCATCAAGTTGCGCGATATGACCGAAACGGCATGCAGGGGAAACACAAATGCCATTACCCGCAAAACTCGTGCCAGATCCGGCATATTGAAAAAGTGGGCGATGAGCGGTGCCAACAGCCAGATTAACCCGATCATCGCGCAACCGAACAAAAGCGAAATAGTAAAGCCCGTGCGGACGTGTGATTCGTTGAGGTTCTGGCGTTGCACGAGAACCGGACCGATACCCGCCATCTGGAAGATTTCGGTCAACCCGACAATCACCATTGCGGCGGCTACAAGCCCGAAGTCCGCGGGCGTCAGCAGTCGTGCCAGCAACGCCGTGATCAGAACATTCAGAACGGATTGTGCACTTGAACTGGAGAAAAGCCAGAATATGCCTTTCAGGGCATGCCGCGTCAAACCCTTCACCGGAAGGGATTCGGCACTTACATCATCAGGATCATCATCAGGCAATGACATGGCATTCCTTGCGTCTCAAGCCGGGCTCAACACATGGTATCAGGTATTCGCCGGAGTTCTTCCCGCTTCAATCATCACGGCAAGCCCCAGAAAAATAAAGAATGCGAGGAGAAAGACCACAAACACCTGCATGCTAATGCGAGGTCCGCCGGCCGCTGAAACCGGTTCGCTCACCACCGGAGGCTGATAACCATTCGCCTGACCTGACAATTCCACGTAAGCCTTAACCTCGCTGCTGAAAAGCGGTTGCCCGGCAGACGCCAATTCATCCCGCTGGAGCACAAAAGACTTAACCTGCTCAAGGAAAACGACCCGGCCCGCCAGGAAATCGGCTTCCTGCCGAAGATCATCCATTCGCTGCCGCGTAGCGGGGGTTACGCCGTCTATGCCCTTCTCAAGCAGACCCATGACCCCCATGTGTTGCAGCAGCAAGCTGCGCGCCTCAAAAATGCTTTCATCCATGATGGATGCGACAAACGCTGCGTGATACAGGGGGGTCTGCTCGCGATAAACAGCCGCCCAGATGTCCAGCAACTTCATGGAGAGCTTGATGCTTCGCGTTTTGACGCTCACGCGCAACCGTTCATTGAAGCGTCGCCCCATGCGCGTCACCTCAAAAGGATACCCACGCGGGCGAACCGACTCCTCCAGATCCTCGCTTATTTTCGCTTTCACGGCATCTTGAAAGAACGCCGATTTGCACATTGCGAAATGCGACTCTGGCAGCGTTTTGATTCCCTCAAACAAAACAGGATAGGTCAGCACATCTATGAACAATTGGGCTGAGTACTGCTTGGGACGCCTCTTAAGAAACAGCCCCGCAGCCAACGCGGTCAGCATCGCCGCAATCAACACCCACAAAAGGCGCTTGCGGATAAGCATCATCAATTCCCGCAACGACATGGCATCTTCGGGCCTATCATTTTTCATGTCTTTATTCATCATGCACCATTCATTCGGCGTTGAATCCGCGACCTATCGCCTGAAAGGACGACTTGATACTAAAGGAACGCCGATACTTCAACCTAAACGACGCTGCGAATCAGGCAGTGCCGTGCCCTGCAACGAATCAGACAAGCGCGGCCCCCTGTGGCGAGCGATAGGGTTGACTGGATAGCTCGAGCCCCGGATTATTCTCGGCAAAGTGTTTCAACGCCCACTCCGCGGGAAAAAGCACCGCATGCTGCCCATCGCGGGTTCGCACCTCCCGACTGCCGGAAGGCAGGATCATCGCCGCTAAACGCTCCTCTTGAACCAGCGGCGACACCCATCGCAGCAGCACCCAGGGCGTAGGCTCGGCAATCGTTTCCGCGCCGTACTCAGTCTCCAAGCGGTAGCGTACAACGTCGAACTGAAGCGGCCCGACCGCCGCCAGCAAGCGCGTGTTGTGACTGATTGAGTCCACAAGCAACTCCTGCACCACGCCTTCCTGCAAAAGCTGATCCAACCCCTCGCGGAATCGCTTCGACTTGTAAGGGTTCGGATTGCGCAGGTAGATGAAACACTCGGGCGTGAAATGCGGAATCTCGTCGTACCGGATTGCCTCATCCTCCGTCAGCGTATCCCCCACCCCGAATTCCGAATGACCGACGATGCCGATGATGTCGCCGGGATACGCCTCGTCCACGGTTTCCCGCTCGCGGCCGAACAGCTTGTGCGAACTCGAAAGCTTGACCTTCTTTCCGGTACGACTGTGCGCCACCGCCATCTCGCGCTCGAACTTGCCGGAACAGATGCGCACAAACGCGATGCGGTCCCTGTGATTCGGATCCATGTTCGCCTGGATTTTGAAGATGAAGCCGGAGAACGCGGAATGGTCGGTCGGAATCACCTGCGCGCCGCTCGTCCTTGGCGCCGGCGGCGCGGCAAATTCGAGGAACGCATCCAGCATCAACTGGACACCGAAGTTGTTCAGCGCGCTACCGAAAAACACGGGGATCGTATCGCCCGACAGAATCGCTTTCGGATCGAACTCGCCGCCCATCGCATCGAGGATATGAAGTTCTTCGACCACCTTCGCGTAGGCAGCCTCATCCAGCTTTTCTTTGACCAGGTCATCGGAAATGCTGCCGATTGAAACCGGCGCCTTGTAGGCACCCCCGACCGTGCGCTCGAACAGATGCACCGCGTTCGCGCGCCGATCGAAAACACCCTTGAAGTCGAACCCGGTGCCCAGCGGCCAGTTGACGGGATAGACATGAACCTGGAGCACGCGCTCCAGTTCGTCCAGCAAAGCGAGCGGCTCGAGCGTAGGCCGGTCCAGCTTGTTCATGAATGCGAAAATCGGAATGCCCCGGTTACGGCAGACCTCGAACAGCTTGCGGGTCTGGCTCTCGATGCCTTTTGCCGCATCAATCACCATCACCGCTGAATCCACAGCCGTAAGCACGCGGTATGTATCTTCCGAAAAATCCTTGTGACCCGGCGTGTCGAGCAGGTTCACCTTGTAATGGGAATAATCGAATTGCAGCACCGTGGAACTGACGGAGATGCCGCGCTTGCGTTCCAGCTCCATCCAATCCGATGTCGAGGCCCGCTGATTCTTGCGCGACGTCACGGAACCCGCCAGTTGAACGGCGCCGCCGTACAACAGGAATTTCTCCGTCAACGTCGTCTTGCCCGCGTCCGGATGCGAAATGATCGCAAACGTCCGCCGCTTCTGAATTTCGCGATGAATGCTCAATCCTGTACTCCAAGTGAGAGGCGCGGTTTAAGCATACTTCAGCAGCGGGATCAACTTCTTTCACCAGAGTGAAGTTGCCCGGGGGGGGAATGCTTCCCCCGTTTCTTTAAGGCGCGTTTGCTGCTCTTATGGCACTTCGGGCTTGATTTTGAAGTACTCCACGCGATTGGTCGCCGAAAACTCGAAAAGCGTGTTCATGCCCTGTCCATAATGCGGACCGTCCACGGTTTTCCACTGCCCGCCCATAAGATTGGTGGTTCCCCTGAGATGGAACAGGCGCGCGGGCGAAGCATCCAGATACACACGTATGAATCCGCCATCCGCTTCAGTATTCCCGATGCGTAAATAGGATGT
>CAZTYH010000068.1:0-6848 GCA_964617565.1 uncultured Verrucomicrobiota bacterium | reverse complement strand
TCGGCGTCATCTGGATCAAGCGGATTGAGCCCATGCCGGGCTTCGTAACCGTCGGACATGCCGTCGCCGTCTGCGTCCCAGCTATTGGGGTCGGTGCGGAGGAAAAACTCGTCGCGCGTGGTGAGGCCGTCGCCGTCCACATCGTCATCAAGACCCATGGGAATGTCGCGTCCGGCATTGATGGAGGCGAACCACATGGCGCAGACGCCGGAGCCGTCAACATCGTTGATGGCGGCGCGCGCGGCGGTGGGATTGGAGAGTTCGCCAAGCTGTCCGGCTTCGTCGCGGGCGCGCAGGGCGAAGTGATAGAGAGTGCCGGGGATCGGAAGCTGTACAGAGGCTTGCTCCGGAGTTCCATATGGCGCGGGCACGATGGAGAGCCTGAGGCTATCGGCATTCGCCCAGTCGGTTTCGTCGAGGATTTCGCCCTCGGCATAACACAAGGCATAGGCAAGCGCTGCGCCATTGGTGCCATCATTTCCGGGCGCAGTCCATGTCAGATCCACGTACCCGTGGCGCTCGCCGGTGCGGGCCGCGAGATCGTCAATGGCGGAGGGCGGGTTCTTTTCGGCCGCGGAACCAGCCATGAGCACATAGGTGCCCATGTTCGTCACCAGAGCCGCAACAGTACCTCTTTCGATGGATTGATCGGATGGCGTTTCGGCCCATCCCGTTCCGTTCCACCAGTAAAGCGTGATAGAGGTTTCATCCAATCCGGTCAGGTCTTCACCGCTGTAAATCAGCCGGAGCGACGCGCGACGTCCATCCGCCGGGAAGGCTCCCGGCGGCGAAACGTGCAGGCCCACGGCGGGCCCGATCTGATTGGAATGCGCCAGTCCGGTGGCGGGCAGGATGGGGCCCTGCATTTGATACATCAGCAAAGCGGCGGGATTCATAGCCAGCCCATCCACAAATGCCAGCAGCGCCCGTCCATCGCTCGAATTGTACTCATCCGGCCCGCCGGTCGTTACCAGGTGCAGCGCATAGGAATCCAACGTGTGGAATGTGCCGCCTTCCTGAAGATCGATTTCTATTTCCACCAATCCTGAATTGTCCAAACCCAAGTGCACCAAACCTGTGGCGACCAATCCTCCGGCAGATGCCAGCTCATACAGAACCGGTTCTTCGAACTGCGGCGAGACGGTGACGCGCGGCAAGGCCGACCACGACTTCGCGCTTTGCAGGCTGATGGCCCAGTCGCCTGTGTACGAAGGCAGACCTTCAACGAGAATGCCCATGGAGTCCGGCTCAATGGGCCAGACATCATGCGTGCCGAAATCGGAAGCCATGCGCCGGGTGGAAGTGAAGTCCATGACGATGGGTTCGTCGTTGGCGTTTTGAGCCGTCACGCGGTGAACGGCTTTCATTCCATTGTAATAGGCCGTCAACACATCGCCCTCGTTGGCAATAACGTGCGGCATCAGACCGCCACCGAACGTTTTGCCCAACCGCCGCGAAAGCTTTGAACCCGCCGGCGTGAGCACGACATGCGCTTCCTCAACAGGAGCGCCATTGAGCCGCGTGAGAATGGACCGGTATTCCGAATCTCCATCGGTATGCGCTTGCGCCGTTTTCACCATGGACGCGCCTTCCGCGAAGCTGGGCAGAAGAACCGTGGCCCTCGGGTACGGGAGCGGGATCCGCTCCGGGCCCTGCCGATCGGCCACGGTGGAAGCCCCGTTCTGGAAGAAGCCGTATTGCGGGACGACGATCTCAATGGGAAAACCGGAATAGGTTTTTTCCAGGGTGTGTTCGATCCACTGCCAACAGGGGAAAAACCCTCCCGTTCCGGCGCGCAGATTCATATACCACAACTGTTCGCTGACATGCCTGGCCGAGACATTTGTGGGATAAGAGATGAGATAATCTCTATATGACGACAATCGGAATGGCGGGTTGCGTGTGTTATCCATCAATCCATAATCGCGGGGATACAAAGTCGGATTGGAATTACGACGGGGTCTGAATCGGGCACCTTCGCAGCTTTGCCCGTCTTCGTATTCGTCCTTTAAGCCGAACACGTAGTGTCCCAATTCATGGACCAGCGTCCGGATATATTGCGCATCCGTCGGATGGCTGGTTACCGTGTTGCCCGAGACGTCCGTCCATCTCCACACACGAGGCATATAAACATGCCGGTCGCTCCCTTCATTGATTCCGCCCGCAACGGCCTGCGGCCATTGCGTGTTGTTATCATATATGCGCACATCCGTGTTTAGCCAAAGCGCGCTGTTGGTGGCCACATTGTTGCTGATGGCAACTTTGCCAAATTTCATCTGACCGTCCGTAACGCTGTAAAGAAACTCCGAAGCTTGAAGGGTGCACTCACGTAAATCCAACGCAAGATCCGTGCTGGAGCTTTGAGACGCCACGAGTAGATTCCATTCAAAGACGGAATGGGCAAGTTGAAGCATCACCGGCCGCCCAAGACCGATCTCATCCATATCGGCATGGGTCAGTGTGTAGCTCCGCCAGACACCATCCCAATCGTCGGTATCGCGTCCACCAAGATCGCTATCCAACCATATATTGAACTTGGTGTTATCGAGCGACTCATGATGCGTTTTTACCGCGGGCTCCGTATGGATCATCTTTCGAGCAAAGAGCGGGGCGCCATAAACGGCCGCGTATGGGATGGTCAGAAAGCCCTGCGTATCGGTGCGGGCTCCGGCAAGGCGCTGTACGTAATACACATCGGCTTCGGGGAGGTGCTCACCGGGATCGAATCGTCCGTTTCCATTTTTATCCGCCCAGACGCGCACACGCCAACTTCCAAAGGCGCGCGCGTCGTAGGTGAACCGCGGCGAGGCATACCGCTTGCCGTCAATCACCAGGGAAACCCGCGCATCGCGCCAATAGCGTCCCGCCGAGCAGGCGCCCGCATTCCACACAATGCGTTTATTGTCGCCGGGGCGGACGGCCAGGCCGGCAGCTCCGCTGCGTTCGCATATTGGGACATTCCAGTTTTTCCCGTTATCGGATGATGCTTGCAGAGCAACCGAGTAGGTCTCGAAGAGCGGTCCGGATAGATTATAGGTAATATCCACCAGATGGGTGCCCGGGCGCTGAGCGGCATGCAATCGGGTCACCATATGCGGCTCCAGTGAAACATCCTGGCGCGTGCCTGTGCCGGACACCGCATTCACACGCACCACGCGGCCCAGGAATCCCAACTGGCTGAAGGACAAATTTCCCCATCCCGCCGGGCAGCGAATATAGTAGTAGCCGGACGCATCGGTCAGCGTGGAGGACGATCCGATCGAGACCTGCGCATTGGCTATAGCCTGCTTGTTGGAACTGTTCTTGACCTGCCCCCATACATGCGTATCGGTCTTGAAACTTGCGTTGATCGTCTTCGGACCATTCACCAGCACCGAACGCTGCGTGGCCGATCCGCCAAGGTCGCCGGACCACGAAACGAAACTGTTCATATTGCTGGGAATCGCCGTGACCTGAACCGTCGTCATATCCTCATACTTCTCGAGGTCGGGCGATAACTCCACCCGCCCGTTTCCATAAACGGATTCGATTTTGACGGTGTGCAGCACAGCAGGCAAAACGGTCAAGACCACATTCACGATCTGCGTACCGCCATTGCTCTCAATATGCAGGGCGCCGTTGTGTATGCCGGGCGCAAGGTCGGCGCTGCTGTAGCGCGCGAGATGCTCCAGCCGTTCGCCGCGACTGACGCCGGGGGTCTCGTCCGTGGCGGGCGGGCTTACACTGAGCCAAGGGACGCTTGAGGTAACCGTATATTCAAGCAGTTCACCGCCGCTGTTCCACACCTCGAAGGATTGGTCCGGCGCATTGCGCCGGCGCGTGATTTGATTGGTCAGCCCGCCGATACTGACGCTCAACTCAGGAGGTATGCCGACCGCGGTGCGCACATCCATGACGGCTTGCACCGTTTGCGTGGACTCTGGAGAAGCCACCGTTACATGTCCCGTCTGTGTGCCCAGCGGAAATGCGCCCGCCTCGAAGGTCACATTCACAGCGTTCATTTCGCCATCGCTGCTGCCGAAATTCGGATTGACCGACATCCATGCCCGATTGACGGTAACCGTGTAATTCAACGGCTCGTCACCCGCGTTCCATACCCACACCCGTTGCGTACCCGTTCCGCCCAACGGCACCACGCACAGCAGATTGGTCGTGTTTACCGCCACCTCGGGTGGCGCTGGCATTGCCTCCGCCACCACGAAAAAGCTGACAGGCGAATTCTGCGCTCCGGCCGTGACCACCACCTCGCCAGTAAAAACACCCATTGAGAACATTTCGGGGTGAACCCCAACCTCCACTGCGTGCGTCTCTCCGGTACTCACACCATCCGCGACCGAAGACCACGTCCAATCTGTCCGATGCTCAAGAGAGAACGTCATCCAGCCCGAACCGCTGTTACAGATCTGGATAATATTCGTGGGCGCCCCGGAAGCGCGTGCGGCGAAACGATTGGTCACCACATGGGGCGCAACATCCAGATGCGCCTCATCGGGGAACGGAAGGAACAGCCCGCCCCAGGAGAGATTAATCATGCGCTCTGCTTCCCTTAGAACAATCTCCTCCTCGCGCGTAGCCAGATTAATAATCACCAAATCATTTGAATAATCCCAGTAACGACGAAACAGCACGCAGTCGCCTCCCGGAGAAAAGACGGGATCCGCCTCATTGTGGTCGCCTTCCGAGCCGGTGAGTTGCGTTTCCCGTTTCCGTTCGATGTCGAACAGATGAATTCGATGCCTCCCGCTCCTCGATGGGCCGGTTTTAAAATAGACCAGCATGCCGCCGGAGGGACTCAGTCTGCCATTCTTCCGGTCACAGGTGTCCGGTTCAATGAGATTAGACCGGATGATCCACCTGTCGCGATTGAGTTTGTCGCGTTCTGCAAAGAGTTGAGGGCTCCACGTCCCATTCGAGTTGATAAGCGCCCGCACGGCCATATCATAGACATGCGACGCATCTGACCCGGTGTTGTAGTAGATTCGGTTGGTCTCGGCATTAATGCCGAACGTGTTAATGTATGAACGCTCCGGCTCCGAATAGAGGCGCATTGATTCCCCGCCCAGACGGTACATGCCCAAATGTCTCCCATTCATCCGCTCACGACCAATGAAACCTCCGCTATCGGGCATCCATCGGACATACATATGCAACGGATGCTCTTGCTCATCACCTGAAATCAGTTCACGCACAAGATAAAGGCCTGATCCCTCTCTGCGCTCCATATATGTGATGCGACGCCCGTCCGGGCTCAGTTCTGCGGCCCAATTCTCATTGGTGCTATCCAGCAGCGGCACTAACCCGCTTCCGTCCGGTTTGATGGTCCAAATCTGACCTGCACCGGAACGAGCCGAATCGAACAGAATACGCTCTTCGAAAAGTGCCGTGCGCGACACCACGTTGAGCGTCACCGGTATGTCCAACCGAGCCGGCCCGGTAACCAGATGAACCACCGCCCCATGGGCCCCGGGTTCGAGCGTTGCGGCATCGAACTCGAAGGTGATGTTCGTGGGTGTAGGGCCAATGGTTCCCGACAGCGTACTCGCCGAAAGCCACGGCGGCATGTTGGAAAGCGTGAACGCATAGCTGGCCGGACTGCCTGCGCTCCAAACGGAAACCGTTGCAGGCGGCGTCATTCCCGCAATATCGCTCGTGCCGGATATAAAAGAGGGAACGCATCGCAGATCGGCGCGCACCCGCATGACGGCATCAATGATAATCTCGTCCGGCGTGGCGCCCGTCGCGGCAAGCGTGACGACAGCCTGATTCGTGCCGGGCGCAACGCCGCCGGTACTGAACACCACATCATGTGTTTTCACTTCTCCCGCATGGCTGACCCCGCTTGTCGGCATGATATCCAGCCACGGAATACCGGCGCTGCTGATGGAGTACGCCATCGTTCCCGTGCCACCGTTCCAGATTTCCATGCGCTGCGTAACCATTGTTCCCGACAGAAGCGAATCTTCCAGTATCAAGGGGCTGTAACGGGGCACTCTGTTCGCGGGTGTGACGGTCAAGTTAAACGGAATCAAGCGCGGTGTTTGCGAGCCGATCGGAACATACAGCATCAGCGCAGTATTATGTTCGCCCGGCGCAAGATCGGCGGAATTAATGGGAATCGAAATGTTTGAACTCGATCCACCCCAAAGATGTGCCCGCTTTATCTCTTCCGGCAGCCACGACACCGATGCCGTGACCTGGTAATTGATTTCTTCTTCGCCCGGGTTGCTTAACATCAGGATCGGCGAAGACGGATTCACTCCCTGTTCTGCCACAAGAAAAAAAGACGCAGGCACATGCTCCACGGAGCCCGGCACACCCAAAACACGAAGGTCTATATATACATCCGCGCGCTCGCCGGTATCCAAGTCCTCCACATCCAGAATGCCCATGTAAGAACCCATCGGCAAAGCCGCCAGATTGGTCAGCGTGATGGCGTGTAAATTCCGTTCACCCGTGCTCATGCCGTTGGTCGGGCTCACCAGCAGCCATTCAGGCTCATCGCGCGGTGCGATCGAATAGCGCATCTCACCGCTCAACGAGGCGTTGTTCCACACTTCGACACCAAGGTGGATCACATTGGTGGACCCACGCGACATATTGATTTCGATGTTCGAGGGCTCGCGCTTCAACCATCGTTCGCGCTGGGAAATGTTCAGCACCAGCTCCACTTCCAACGGTGGATTGCTGACTTCCGTGGACGCGATGGTTAGAATCCCCGTATGCCCGCCGGCCGGCAGATCGGACACATCGTAATCAACCCCGATCAGCGCGCCTCCCGTTCCTGAACAATGCCCGTTGGTGGGAATCACAGTCATCCAGGGGGTATTGGCCCACGCGGTGAACGGCAC
>CAZTYH010000067.1:14605-18069 GCA_964617565.1 uncultured Verrucomicrobiota bacterium | reverse complement strand
GACCGCCTCTATCGCAAATACAACCACGCTCAGTTCATCAAACCCGATCCGCTTGAAATACTCTATCGCTATGAAGAGCCTCGGGATCGGGAGATCGCGGGATTGATCGCTGCGCTCCTGGCATACGGGGGCGTGAAACAGATTGTCAGCGGCGCGTCCAATGCGGTTGGGCGTATGGGCAAATCGCCCTGCCGATTCGTAATCAAGTCATCGCGTTCGGAACTCCAGAATGCCTTCCGGGGTTTCCGCCACCGGTGGACGCGGGGTTCCGACCTTGTGGCTCTTTTGTGCGGCGTTCGAAGCGCTATTCTTGATTATGGTTCGCTGGAGGAATCCTTTCTCGCCGGCTTGCGCGGCGAGGATGAAACCATTTTGCCGGCTTTGTCGGCATGGGTAGCGTTGCTGAGATCCGCATCAAGCAAGAGCTCTTGCGATCTTCTCTCCTGTCCCCGCCGAGGCAGCGCATGCAAACGCCTGAACCTCTTTCTGCGATGGATGGCGCGGCATGATGAAGTAGACCCCGGCCTGTGGACGCGGGTTCCGGCATCCAAGCTGATTGTGCCGCTCGATCTTCATATGCATCGAATCGCGAAGGCATGGGAATTCACACGGCGGAAGAATGCCGATCTTAAGACGGCCTTGGAAGTGACGACTGCTTTTCGTGAAATCTCTCCTGCCGATCCGGTGAAGTACGACTTTGCCCTGACCCGTGCCTCCATGCGCGGGGACCTTCCCGTTCGAAGTTTCCAATGATTGGAAAATGTGGCTGATTTTTTTCCAATCATTGGAAAATGAACGCAAAACCGGCCTGAATTGACTAACCTTACCGTTGGGGTTATACTTAAGTCTGTCGTATGAAGGCTGTTGTATATGCCGTGATTGCAGGCGTCCTTCTGGCCGCCGCCCAGGTGGAAGCGTGGGAGCGCTTCGATGGCGTTACCCTTGTGCCCGATTCCCGCAACGATGGAGACAGCTTTATTGTACGCGCGGGGGACCGTCAGCTTCATGCAAGACTCTACTTCGTTGACTGTCCCGAAACATGGGATGGGGCTTCTTACCAGCAGCGCAGGATGCGCGAACAGGCGCGTTATTTCGGCCTCGATTCCGTTGAAGAGGTGAAGCGCTACGGCGAAATCGCCGGTGAGCGGACGACGGAATTGTTGAAAGACCCGTTCACGCTGTACACCGTATTTCACGCGACGCCGGGGGGCGGTGAAAACCCAAGGTATTATTCCGTCATCATCCTGTCCGACGGCCGCAATCTTGCCGAAGTGCTGGTTTCCGAGGGCCTTGCGCGTGTGCTGGGTGTTCAACGAGAAATGCCGGACGGTCGGTCGGTGGCCGACATGAACGCGGGCCTGGAGGATCTGCAGCTCGCGGCCATGATGAAACGTCACGGAATATGGGCCGCGACGGACCCCGATCTGTTGCCCGTGCTGCGTGCGGAACGCAGGCGTCAGCGCGAGGACGATCTTGAATACACCCGCAGCCGCCGGCAGACGCTTGTCGGGACGATTGACATCAATCACGCCGAGGCGCGGGATTTGACCGCGCTTCCGGGTGTCGGCGACGTCATGGCGAGCCGCATTATCGAAAACAGGCCCTTCAATTCCACCAACGATCTGATGCGCGTACCGGGAATCGGTCCGGCTACGCTTGAGCGATTGCGGCCATTCATCAGCGTCAGCAATGGATCTTGATTCTGCATGAGCCGGAATAGCCTTTCCCAACGAATACGCTGCCTGGCCGGATTCGTTTTGTGTTCCTTCCTTTCTTCACATGCAGCGGACTTTGTGGGGCAGGAGGAAGCGGGTGAGCGCTTGATCAATGCGGATTTGACTCCGAAGGAAACGGTGGGTGAAATGACTACAAAAGCATTTCGTGACGGAAGCATGCCGGCGGGTCGGATTCAGTTTTCCGGATACACGTGGCAGGTGAAAGCAAGCCACCGGTACGTCGGGCCGGGTCCCAATCGCTTCTCCAGTTCCACCAACAACGTGTGGGTGGATGATGAGGGGCGGTTGCATCTCCGCATTACAAAGGAACGCGATGAATGGCGATGCGCGGAGGTGGTAATGGAGAAGCCGGTCGGATACGGCACGTACCGGTTTTATTCGGCTTCACGAATTGATCAATTGGATGCGAACGTTGTGCTTGGATTCTTCACCTGGGATGATGACACCTACAAGTCCATGGCCAACTGCGAACTCGATATCGAGTGGGCGCGATGGGGTGATCCAACGGCGCCCAATCTTCACTATTCCGTGCAGCCGGTGTGGGGTCCGGATGAGCCCGGAGGTAAATACAAGGAGAGGTCCTTTCCCCGGTCAGTCGAGTTATCCGAGACACGGGTGCTGGACGTTTTCGAGTGGCGTCCTGAAGCGGTGCGCTTTGCGACGTATGACGGGCACGAAGCGGTCGAGGGCAAGCTGCTTGCCGAGTGGCGTTTTGACGAAGGGAATCCTCATCGTCGCACACAGGGCTCCGGAGGCTGGACAAGCCCGGTTGGCATTCCAGCGCCAGGTCCTGGAACGCGCGTGAGAATCAACCTGTGGCTGCTGGACGGCGATCGCAGTGGTCGCGGTGATGCGCCGACAGATGGTATGCCCGTTGAGGTCGTAATCGAGCGCTTCGAATTTATCCCGGCGGATTAAAACTTGTATTCGCCGACAATCTTGCGCTCCGGTTCCTCGTGGATCTGCGCGATCAGCTCGACGTACGGCGCGATTGTGGAGGCGCGCAGTTTGCGTTTAAGCAGTTCGTCAATCTGGAAGATGCCCGCTGAATTATTGAGGGTGATCTGCAGGCGGATGGGTCTTTCCTTGCCCGGCTCGATTTTGACTTCCTTGATCGCCTGTGCCGAAACCGAATGGATGTTGACCTGGCCCGCCTCGAAAGGAATACGCGAGCGGCCTTCGCTCATATCGAGCGCGTCGGCCACCTTCAACACACCTGCTTCGATCGTGAAGCAGCGCTGATCCGTATTGTGCGCGATCACGGCATGAAGCGTTTCCGCCACGACGATGGTCAGCGCGGGCTCATCGTAAATGCCGGTCAACAACTGGCGCGCCTTGGGATAAGCGAGAAAAAGGCTGTATGTCTCGTGGTCGTCCCGATGAATACTGATGCCCAGATCGTGCAGGCAGGCTCCGAGAAAGACCACCACTTCGGCATCTTCCGGCGTGAGGCCGTGGTTCAGCACGATATTCGGTTGCACCCCTTTTTCGCCCAGCAGTCTCAGCAGCCGCAGTGCGGCATGTGCGACGATGCGAATATGGATTTCTCCGTGATCGCTCAAATGGGTGCGATCCACCGCATTGATGTTTGCGCATTTCCAGAGCTGGTTCAGCTCGGCGTCGGCCTCGACGCGCGCAACCACCTGTTCAAGGCGCGTATTGTTTTTCAAGGGAAGCTTGAAATTCATGACCTCTCCTTCTGCAACGCTGAACTGTCAAGATAGCACA
>CAZTYH010000067.1:0-14505 GCA_964617565.1 uncultured Verrucomicrobiota bacterium | reverse complement strand
TTCTCGAAATAGGCTTTGCCGGAAGGCAAGGTCTGGGTGGGATCGAAACGGAAGAGGAAACATCCGGCGCGAATCTTTTTCACATTCCACACGGTCCTTCCCATCAAAGCGAGGTTGGATGCAAGGGTGTGGGCATTGACGACAAGCACGGCCTGTCGGCGGGCGACATTGCCGGTTGCGTAAAGCAGGGGATCGTATTCACCGCTCACCGTAGCGGTGTGCAGGGTGTTCGAATCGGCATCCAGAAACTCCATCTTGGTGAAAGCGCGAATATCGCTGAATCCTTCAAGCTCGAGATTGGTTGCAACAATGTCCGCCCGCAGGGCGATGCCGTAACCATCCAGGCGAATGTAGCGGGGTGAAAAATCCTGGGCGGCAATCACGCCGGAGTCTTGATCTATGAGCTGACTTGAGTCGAGGACAAGCTCGATCCGTCCGTCGCCATTGATATCTTCGCAGCTTGCGCCCTGAAGGCCCAGGCCGGTGTTCCAATGAATAAGACCATCGGAAAAGTCGCCATTTTCGAGGTCCCATGCCGCGAAGATACTGATTGAGAAAAGCAGGCCCGAAAGCGCAAGCAGGGCTGCAGGGCGATGCATGTAGGAATGGTGCACGGCTTCCTCCTTGTTTCTAAATGATTAGCTTTATCAAATGGAGGGGGTGTGTCAAGTGTGAAGGCGGACAAAAAAAGTCAGGCGGCCTTATTACGCCGCGCTGGGATTTACCCGTTGGCCGATGGGGCGTGGTATTCAATCGCTTGCGGATGCAGAATCCCAATGATAACCTTCGGTTGTGGACACGATTTCAGGGATAGAGACAAATCCTTATTTCAGCACAGGCCTGCCTGGCTTGGATGACATTCTTCACGGTATTCAGCCCGGCGACAACATCGTCTGGCAGGTCGAAGCAGTGAATGACTATCTGCC
This sequence comes from uncultured Verrucomicrobiota bacterium, assembly GCA_964617565.1. GTDB lineage: Bacteria > Verrucomicrobiota > Kiritimatiellia > CAIQIC01 > JAGNIJ01 > JAKJGV01. The sequence continues at coordinate 13,579 of CAZTYH010000067.1, read as the reverse complement.
TTTCGTCCAGGCTCTTTGCCGTCATGCCAGGCAAAACGGCAAGAAAGTGATTTATTTCCGGTTTGCACGGCACCGTGAATTGGTCAGCAGCGATCAGGTCACTGAGCGCGTTGAACTTCATCCCGGGGAGGGGTTGGAGCAGTTCATTACGCATATTCATGAAGTGATTGATCGAACCGGCGGGCATGCCTGCTACATATTCGATTCGCTTTCTGATCTTGCTCTCGACTATTTCAGCGAGCGGATGATCGGCAATTTCTTCATGCTCACCTGTCCGCTTTTGTTGAAGCTGAGCGCGATGGGTTATTTCATGGTCCTTCGATATTATCACTCGCACCATGCCTCGGCGCCCATTGAATCCACGACACAGATACTGCTGAACGTGTACAGTTACATGGGAAAAACCTACGTGCATCCCCTGAAGGTTGCGAAGCGCTATTCCCCGACGATGTTCATGCTCCATTCATGGGAAGGAGACGAATTCAGGCCCGTCATGGAAAGCGCCACGATCACCAGCGTGGTGACGTCAGGACCCTGGCATGGCCTTCAGTCCGCATCCTACCGCATGGTGGGTATGTGGGATCGCCGGTTTATCGAGGCGGAAGATGTGTTGATGACCCATGCCCGCGGGGGTTGCGCTCCGGAAGTCGTTGACCGTATCTTCGAGCGGCAGTTGAAGCAGGTGATTTCCCGCGATGAACGCATTCTCTCGCTTGCACGGAAGTACCTCGCGTTACCGGATCTGATTCATATCTGGAAGCGTACCATCGGGTCCGGCCTCATCGGTGGAAAAGCCGTGGGCATGCTGCTCGCGCGCGCCATCCTTAAAGCTTCGAACGAGCGCTGGAAAGCCATCCTGGAGGCGCACGATTCTTTCTTTATTGGTTCGGATATCTTCTATTCGTTCATCGTTCAGAACGGTTGCTGGGATATTCGCCGGAAACAGATGAAAGCCGAGACGCTTTTCGAGGATATTGAGGAAGGGCGTCAGCGCATCCTGGAAGGGGTGTTTCCGGATTACATCATCAAGCGCTTTTCCGACATGCTCGATTATTTCGGGCAGTGTCCGATCATTGTGCGGTCAAGCTCGCTTCTCGAAGATAATTTCGGCAACGCGTTTTCGGGCAAATATGAAAGCGTCTTTTGCGTGAATCAGGGGACGCACGAGGAAAGGTTGGAAGCCTTTCTTGGGGCAGTACGGCACGTATACGCCAGCACGATGAGCAGGGAGGCGCTGGCGTATCGAGCGAAGCGCGGCGTTCTCGATCGGGATGAGCAGATGGCGCTGCTTGTTCAGCGTGTCTCCGGGATGCAGTGCGGGGACTTGTTCTTTCCGCATTTGGCCGGGGTGGGGGTGTCGTACAATTCCTACGCCTGGGATGCGGCCATTGATCCGGATGCCGGTCTGCTGCGCCTGGTCTTCGGGTTGGGAACCCGGGCGGTTGAGCGGCATGATGATGATTATACGCGCCTGGTCGCTTTAAACACCCCGGAAAAAAGGCCGGAAGGGGATGAGGAGGAAATACGGCACTATACCCAGCGAAAAGTGGATCTGCTGGATCTCGGCGAGAACGTGTTGCGGGCTGGATATTTCATGGATGTCGTCCATGAATGCCCGGGCGTGCCCGTGAATCTCTTCAGCGTTGCTGACGAAAGCGGCCAGGAGCACGCGGGCGACGAACACAGGCTGATTGCTTTCGATCATATCTTCCGGCAAACCCGCTTTACGCAGGACATGCGGGAGATGTTGAGCGTATTGAGAAAAACCTACGAGTGCCATGTGGACGTGGAGTTCACAGCCAATTTCCAGGGCGATGGGCGTTACAAAATCAACCTTCTTCAATGCCGACCCCTGCAGGTGCGAAGCGAGATGACAGGCGCTGACGCCATGCCGGAAATACAGCCCGACCATGTCCTGTTAAAGGCACGCGGGGGAATCGTCGGAACCGGGCGCGTCGTCTCGGTGGACCGAATCATTTATATTGTGCCCTCCGCATACGGTCAATTGGCCGAGCGCGAGCGGCATGAAGTGGCTCGCCTGGTGGGCAGGCTGACCCACTGCAAACCACCGCATGCGGCAAAGAGCATCCTGCTGCTCGGTCCCGGGCGATGGGGAACACGCATGGCATCGCTGGGGGTTCCGGTTTCTTTTTCAGAAATCAACACGGTGAGCGTTATCTGTGAAATCGCCCGTATGCATGAGCGATTGATGCCCGACCTGTCGCTGGGTACGCACTATTTCAATGACATCGTCGAGATGGGCATGCTCTATATAGGCCTTTCCCCTTCAAAGGAAGGTTGCGTGATAAACGAATCCTTGCTGCTTTCGTTGCCGAACAGGCTGACCGATCTGATGCCGGACGCCGCCGCGCTGGCTGATGTTGTGAAGGTTGTGCACGGGTCAGAAGTCCGCGGTGACGAGCGGATTATTTTAAGGGCGGATTCCATGAAGCAGGTAGCCATGGTTTACCAGGGCAGGGACTGAAGGAATGCCATTTACGATTGCAGCTTTTATGCATATCCGTTTAAATCAAGCCATCGGCCACTTAAACCTATGACGCATACATCTACATCGGAAGACGCCGGTTTTGTTGTCAATCACCCGAAGGGCTTTCGCCCCCGAAGGGGATTGAACTGGGCGGCCATCGGCCTGCTCTATGCCTCCTATTACATGTGCCGTTACAACTTCCGGTTCGCCACGCCCTATCTGCAGGAAGAATTCGGCTTCAGCATCTCGGACATTACCCGGATATTCGCGGCCTGGACCCTTGCCTATGGAACGGGGCAATTGATCAACGGATTACTGACGGACCGGATCGGCGGAAAGATCGCGATGTTGATTGGCGCCGTCGGCACGATCCTGATGAACCTTGTTTTCGGCTTCTCTTCCTTTGTCGGTTCGGTTGCGACCTTCGGCCTGATCGCACTGATCAACGGATACTTCCAATCCTATGGCGCGCCGGGAATGATCAAGATCAACGCCGCATGGTTCCATCGCACGGAGCGCGGCACGTTCTCCGGTATTTTCGGCTTCATGATTCAGGCCGGACAATTTGCGATCAATAACCTGGCCCCCTTCATCCTCGCCGGCTTCACGATCGGGATATGGATCGTCGCTCCCGGCACCTGGCGCCTGCTGTTTATCATCCCGCCGATCATTACCGCCGCCGTCGCGGTGTTCCTCGCGCTCGCGGTGAAAGAGACTCCGGAGGAAGCCGGATTTCACGGTGCGATCGAGGACGAAGTGGATAATTCCGAGGGCGTGCGGATCAGCCTGAAAAAATCGTTCGTTACGATATTCACGCATCCGCTGATCTGGTTCTACGCGATCGCATACGCCTGCACGGGTGCGGTGAGGCATAGTTCAGACCAGCTCGCCGTACTCTATTTCGTGGATCAGCTGGGCCTGGACATGAAGGCCAAGCCCGCCGCCGTTTTCTGGACGATGAACCTGATGCCGATGGTCGCGGTGTTCGGTTCGCTGGGCGCCGGTATTGTCTCGGACAAATTCTTCAAGGGCCATCGCGCACCGGTTGCGATGGGATTGTATTACCTGTTGACGGTCATCATCGTTATCGCGGCCATCGTGATCTTTACGGGTGTTGTCGGGCCGACGCCGTTCGGCATCGTTCTGGGTTGCAGTTTTCTGATCGCGATTTCCCTTGCGGTCAACGCGACGCACTCGATCGTCGGTTCCGCGGCGCCCATGGATATCGGCGGCAAAAAAATGGCCGGTTTTGCGTCGGGCGTGATTGATTCTTTCCAGTACTACGGCGCGTCGCTTGCCTTGCCGATGACCGGTTGGCTGATTGATCGCTACGGCTGGAATGCGTGGTATCCGGCGATGTCCGCCTTCGGTCTGATCGGCGGCACCGCGATGGTTCTGTTGATCCGGAAACAGAAGGCCTTGATGCGTGAGCATCGGGCGGGAGCGGTGGGATGAAGAAGCACATAGCGTTACTGGCAGCGGCGATGTTTGCGGGAGTGGCCGCGATGGCTCTCGCGGAAGAAGCGAAGACAGTGGTACGTATTCGAGGCTCGAATACCTTCGGGGAAGAACTCGGCCCGTTGTTGATCAAGTCGTTTCAGCAGGCCAACCCGGAGATCGAGTTCGAGTTGGGTACGGAGGGGAGCGGCGATGGCATACGCGCTTTGTTGAGCGGGGATTGCGATATTGCCTCCGCCTCCCGCATTGCAAACGAGGACGAGCTCAGGCTCGCGCGGACCAAGAACGTCCGTCTTCGCAGTAACTTTCTCGGTTATTACGGCGTCGCGGTGATCGTGAACTCAAAGAATCCGGTGCGAAGCCTGACCCACGCGCAGATTCGCGATATCTTCACCGGCGCCATCACGAATTGGAAGGAAGTCGGCGGCAAGGATGGGGCGATTGACCTGTATATCCGCGACCCGGTTTCCGGGACCTATCTCGGTTTCCAGGAACTGGCGATGGACAACCGGCCTTATGCGAAGACCGCAACGCAGTTGCACACCTATCATGAAATCGCAGATGAAATCGCGGGCAATCCGAATGGCATCGGATATACGGGCATGACCCTTGTGCCGAAAAGGGGAGTGACCGCGCTTCAGGTCAACGGTATTCCCGCCAATGCCGTCAGTGTGAACGAAGGACTCTATCCCTACGCGCGCGGTTTGCGCCTCTACACGATTACCGGAAAGACTTCGGATGCGGCATTCGACTTCATCCGGTTTGTTCGCGGGCGGGAAGGGCAGGGGCTCATGGAGAAGAATGGCTATGTGCCTCGTCTCGCACCTCGCGTGGATATGGGCATGCCGGGATTTTAAGAACATCGAACGTTGAGCGTTCAACGTTCAACATTGAACTTCGAAGCAAGATCTATCGCTCACGGCATCGCAAAAAGCAGCGAGCCGTACCCGTAAAACGTTCCCGCCACCGCTGCCGTCATGAGGCATGCCAGTGTCGCCGCCGCCAGCGCGCGTAGCGCGACCTTTGCGAGCGTCTCGGTCTGACCCGGCGCCAGCGCGGCGATCCCGCCGACAAATATCGCGATGCTGGCGACATGGGCGAATCCGCACAACGCATAACTCGCGAGAACCGCGCTGCGCCCATCGCTGAATGTGCCCTCGGCAATCAACCGCGCCAGTTCCTGGTAGGCCGGAATTTCAGTCATGATCGCCCGCATGCCGAGAAGACGGCCCACTTCGAACGCGTCCGCGGGCGGCACCCCGATGACCAGGGCCAGCGGGGTGAAAATATAGGCAAGAATGTTTTCCAGTCTCAGGTTCAGCGCGACGCTTGTCCATTGCTCAACAAAGCCCGACAGGCCATCCAGTCCGAGATTCAGCAATCCCACCAGTCCGAGGAACGCCATCAGCATGACGATAACGCCCAGCATCAACCGTCCGCCTGCCGTTGCGCCGCGGATCGCGGCTTCGATCACGTTTGCTTCGCGTTCGTAGTGCGGAGCAACCACGCGGCCGAGCGTTTCCGGCTTTCCCGTCTCCGGCAGAAGGATTTTGGACATTACCAGCGCGGCGGGCGCCGAAAGGAGGGAGGCGCTGATCAGGTGCGCAGCGATCTGTGGAAAGGTCTGGTGCAGGAGCAGGACGTACAGGCCGAGCACGGTGGATGCGATGGTTGCGAGGCCCGCCGTGAGAATGGTGCAGATTTCCGAGCGCGTCATGCGTTCGAGGTAGGGCAACACCGTTGTGGCGGATTCAATGCCGACGAAGATGTTGCTTGCCGCGCAGAGCGATTCGGCCCCGCTCACGCCCATCAGCCGGGTGAAAACGCGGGCGAAAGCCTTCACGATGACAGGCATGATCCGGAGAAAGTAGAGGATGTTCATCAGCGAAGCGAAAAAGATGATCGTGGCAAGTCCCTGGAACGTCAGGATGAAACCCAGCGAGCCTTCGGATCCCGGCGGGATGGCGAGTGGCCCGAAACAGAAGCGGGCTCCGTCCAGCGCCGTGTCGAGTACTCGAACGACGGCACGGCTCATGGCGAGGAAGAAAGCGGATCCGGCGGGCACAAGAAAGATGAAGGCGCCGAATACCAGTTGCATAGCGACGCCGCCGCAGATCACGCGAAGGTTTACCTCCCGCCGGTTGGTGGAAAAAAGCCACGCCAGGGCCATCAGTAAAAACAATCCAGCCAGGCTTACCAGGTTATATGCATTCATTCTACGCCTCCAAAAGCGCCGATCAGTATCCCAATAACGGCCACCAGTACTTCGCCGTAAGGGAAAAGACAATGAGACTGGCGAGGCCCATGGCAGGTCCTATTCGCAGGAAGTCTCGATGCGTCATGAAGCCGGAACTGTAGGCGATCGCCGTCGCCGGCGTACCCATGGGCAGCGTGTAGGACAACCCGGAAGGCAGCGCCACGGCGAAGGTGACCACTTCAAAGGGCAATCCGTTGACCTTGGCCAGCTCCAGCGCGATCGGCATCATAACGGATACCACCGCGGCGTTGCTGATGAACTCGGTCAGCACGAGCGAGGTGGTACCGAGCAGGAGCAGGATTTGCAGAGGCGACAGTCGAATCCCCCCGAAAATGCGGCCGACCAGCCATGTCGAGGCGCCCGTCGAATGAAGCGCGGAACCCAGGGCAATGGCGCCGCCATACATCAGGATAATGCCCCAGTTCACGTTCTGTTCGATCACATCCCAGTTCGTCAGGCGGAATACGAACATCAGCGCGACGGAGAGCAGCGCAATAGTTCCGAGTCCGACCGTATTATGCAGCAATACCCACGCGGTGATGGTGAGGAGGGTCAGGATCGCGATGCCGGTCTCGCGGGGCTTGAGCTTTCCAAGCTTTTCGCGCTCCTCGCGAAAGACCCGGCGAGCCGCTTCCATGTCCGTTTCCTCTTCGCGGAAGATCACATTGAGGACAAGGAGCGCCACGATAAGCATGACGGCAACGACGGGAAAGGAAGCGGCAAGCCAGCGAACGAAACTGATCTGGATGCCTGTTTCGGAGAAAAGAATGCCGGCGGCCAGCGGATTGCGAGCGCCACCGAGGTATGTCGCGATCCCGCCGATCACACAACCCCACGCCAGCGCAAAAAAGAAACTCATGCCGAAGCGGCTCTTCAACGGCTTCAAGCCCAGCGCTTTCACGATGTGCGCGACGATCGGGAACATCATGGCCGCCACGGCATGCTCGCTCATCCAGAAACTGGCAAAGGCGGCGAAGAGGAGGATGCTGTTCCGCAGTGATCGCGCGGAGAATGCGCCCCGTTCCAGGACCAGGCAGGCGATGCGCACCGAGAGCCCGCACTCCACAAGTACCGCCGAGAGAATGAACGCGCCCAGGATGAAGAAGACCGCATTGCTCCCGAAAAGGGAAAAAGCCTCCGCGCTGGGCATGATCTTCAACAGCGGCAACAGTATGATGGCGAGTATGGAGGTGATTTGCAGGGGGATGACGCTCGTGACCCATAGCCCGGCGCACAAGATAAAGACCCCCAGGACGCGCTGGCCTTCAGTGCTGAGCCCTTCCGGAGAAAGCCCGAAAGCCACCAGGGCGGCCATCGCAACGAACGCAGAGATGATGAGATAGTGAAAGCGCGCGCGGATGCCGGTCGGCACCGGCCTGGTGGCCTGTGGTTCCCATACCTTAACCATGCATTCTCCCGGAAATCTCCAAAACCATCTTCATATCACGGCCTTACGACCCGCACAACTCGATCCGTCTGGGCCGGCAACGAAAAAAGACTCTGGTGGCCGGTCGCGATCGTGTCGGGCAAATGGTTGCTCCAACTCGAGGCGTCGGGCGTGCCGGCCGTCTGCACACGGTAGGTTCTACCCGAAACGGTCCGCGCGTTGAAGGTCCAGTTGATGGCGGAAAAGTCCGGAACGGACAAAAGGCACGGCTGTGCGAATTGCAGGAATTCATGCGACTTCAAAGCGCGCGATGTGAACCGCAACTCGTCGAGCAGTTGATTGGTGTTGGACATGTTTCCGTTACCGAGGGTCATTCCGATGCCGTTACTGCTGTTGGCGGTGAACTCATAATAGCCCACCGCTGTTGAGGGCAGCGCCATGTTGGTGGTGATGCTGTAGTCTACATAGACCGTGAGCCATGCGCCTGTCTTGACGAAAGCCACGTGATGCCATCTGCCGTCGGCAGGCATATGACCCAGGTTCGACAAATAAGGGGTGTCTATTGTGCTTTGCTGCGAATCGCGCAAATACATGGAGAAGGTCTGAAAACTTCTCAGCCATGTCGCGGTGATGAGTGCGTTGGTCGAGTTGTGCCCCAACGCTGTACCCCAATCCATGAGCTGAAAATTGCCTCCGGCCGCCACCGCGCCCGGCGTTGCAGCCAGGATCGCTTCAAGCGTCCATTCGTCCATTCGGGGCGTGTTCGTCCACGGTTGCACTTTGCCCAATCTGAAGTCGCGCCGGCCACGGCTGTCCGACCGATCCTGGATTCCGTCGTACAAAGGCGTCGTTGCCGGCAAGGTGAGCGCCGGATAAAAGCCTTCCGTCTGTATCGCACGGAAAAAACCGGCGTGATCGCAGGCGGCATTGGTGGCCGGCGCTTCAAACCGCCACCACGCCAGGGTGTCGGGCGTGGGCTTGTCTATGAGGATCTCATCCACAAACAGATTTTCGGCCGCATGCTGATCGGGAAAGCGGAAGAACGCAACGCGGACGAATTGCGTGAGCGAAGGCGCGTCCGTGCCCCGCCAATCCACGATATTCTTCCCATCGTACTGCACACAGACATCGTTGTTGGACATATTGTAAAGCACGGCCACTTCGGCATAACGTCCGGTAACGAAGAGGGCGCCCGTATCGAATTCGTTGACGATGATGGTGCCGTCGTTGGTGTCGGTTCCGAACGTGATCATGTCGGCATCGCGCCCCATCATGAACGCAAAGTTCTGCTCGGCCGATTGCTTGTGAAGCAAGAACGAGGAGCGTAACACCGGATGGCTTCCGCCGGTGAGGCTGTAAGTCGCGTTGAGGTTCGTGTACATCGCGAGTACGCACTGCTTTCCGGCAGGAGCCGGATAGGGGAAAATAAGACTGTTTGCGCCGGCACAGGGCAGGGCACTGCTCACTTGCGCGGGCTGGGTGTTGGTGATGGCCGGAAGAAGGTTCGTGGCGCCCCAGCCGGTTTGGGTAATGATGGGGCCGACCAGGTAAGCGTCAAAAGTTTCATGCAGAAAATCCTGCGCCGTGCATCTTGCGGCCGCCAGAGCGAAAAGCAATACGACGATCGGTCTTTTCATGAATCTTCCCCTGTTGGAATTTCGCATCACGAATTCAATGCGCGTTCTCCAGCATCGGGAAGATATCGAGTGCGCGGGGCAGAGGCAAGAAGATCGCATCGTTCAAGCCGGATAGACTTTCATCTGGCGGGGCCGGATAAAGACCTCCTCGCCGACGATCAGGCGCTGATGCGTGTATTGTTCACGGGTCAGCTCGGCTTCAACGATTTGACGGTCCTCCGTTTTTTCCAGTTCCACGCGCACCAGGGGACCGATGGCGTGTATGCGCAGGATGGACGCCTGGAACCATCCGGAATCCTTCCGCTCCCGGCTGATTTCGATGTCGTGCGGGCGCGAGTAGATCACGGCATCCGGACGGTCCGTGCGGACCTGGAGCGATACATCTCCGATCTGCACCTTTCCGTCGTGTACGCGCGTGTGGAAAAGGTTCACGCTGCCGAGGAAATGGTAGACGAAAGAGTTGGCCGGATGCTCATACACTTCATCCGGCGAGCCCGTCTGCTCCACCTTGCCCTCGTTCAGCACGACGATTTCGTCGGCCACCTCAAGCGCTTCCTCAACGTCGTGGGTGACGAATACGCTGGTGATGTGTATTTCGTCGTGAAGCCTGCGCAGCCAGCGCCTCAATTCCTTGCGCACCTTGGCGTCCAGCGACCCGAAAGGCTCGTCGAGCAGCAGCACGGTCGGCTCGACCGCAAGGGCGCGCGCCAGCGCCACGCGCTGGCGCTGGCCTCCCGACAATTGATTCGGACGGCGATCCGCCAGCCAGTCCAGTTGGATCAATTTCAGCAGCTCGAAAACTTTCTGTTCAATCTCGGAGCGCGACGGCCGATCGCGCCTTGGCTTTACCTCGAGCCCGAACGCGACGTTGTCGAATACGGACATGTGCCGAAACAGCGCGTAATGCTGAAAGACAAAACCGACCCGCCGCTCCCGCGCCGTTCGCTCGGTGGCGTCCACGCCGTCCAGCATGATCTGCCCCTCGTCCGGATGGTCCAGCCCCGCAATAATGCGCAGCAGCGACGTTTTGCCCGAACCCGAAGGACCGAGCAGCGCCACCAGCTTTCCCGAAGGAACCGTGATCTGCACGTTCTTCAACGCCTCGAAGGCGCCGAAGGTCTTTGAAATGTTCCTGGCTTCGATTTTCATGCTTCAATTCCCCTGGTTCATGATTCGGGATTCACGATCATGTCCTTGCCCGACTTCCACTCGATTACGCTCTTCACGATCAACGTCACGAGCGCAAGAAACGCGAGCAAGGACGCCACGGCAAACGCGGCGGCGAAGTTATACTCGTTGTACAAAATCTCGACGTGAAGCGGCATGGTGTTGGTGAGGCCGCGGATGTGGCCGGACACGACGGACACCGCGCCGAACTCGCCCATCGCGCGCGCATTGCAGAGAATCACCCCGTAAAGCAGGCCCCACTTGATGTTCGGAAGCGTGACACGGCGGAAGATCTGCCAGCCGTTGGCGCCGAGAACGATGGCGGAAAGCTCCTCCTCGTTGCCCTGCGCCTGCATCAGGGGAATCAACTCGCGCGCGACAAACGGAAAGGTCACAAACAGCGTGGCAATCACAATGCCCGGCGTCGCAAAAACGAGTTGAATATTGTGCTCCAGCAGCCATGGACCGAGAAATCCGCGCGAGCCGAACAGGATCATGAAAATGAGCCCCGCTATGACGGGCGATACCGCGAAGGGCATGTCTATCAGCGTGATCAGGACGTTCTTGCCGCGAAAATTGAATTTGGCGATAGCCCATGCCGCGCAGATGCCGAAGAACGTGTTGACCGGCACGGCGATAAGCGCGGTGATGAGAGTCAGGCGGATCGCGGCAAGGGCGTCCGGCTCGCGGAATGAATCCAGGTAGACCTTGAGGCCCTTGCTGAAGGCGACAGAGAAAACAAGGATCAGCGGCAGCATCAGCACGAGGGTGATGAAGACGAGGGCGATACCGATCAGCAGGCGCCGCATGAACGCCGACTCGGCGATGGCCGTGCGCGCCGGGGGCGCGGGGCGTTGCTTGGGCATGCGTTGGGCTATGGGTCCTGCCATTTGCAATTCCTATTGGTATCGGCGGCTCCAGTTTTGAAGGCCATTGATTACGAGCAATAGAAGGAACGACGCAATCAGCATCACCACGCCGATCGCCGTCGCGGCCAGGTAATCGTATTGCTCCAGCTTGATGATGATCAGCAGCGGCGCAATTTCGGTCTTCATCGGCATATTGCCCGCGATGAAATAGACGGAACCGAACTCACCGACCGCCCGCGCGAAAGACAGGGTGAAACCGGATAAAACGGAAGGGAGAACGGCCGGGAAAATCACGCGGCGAAAGGTCTGGAAGCGCGTGGCGCCCAGGCTGGCGGCCGCTTCTTCCATTTCGGATTCGAGATCCTCCAGCGCGGGTTGAACGGAACGCACGACGAACGGCAGGCCGATGAGTGTTAACGCCACGACGATGCCTGTGGCCGTGTAGGAAACGCGTATGCCCAACGGATCGAGCAGCCGGCCGATCCATCCGGTGGACGCGTACAGGGTGGTCAGCGCGATGCCCGATACCGCCGTCGGCAGGGCGAACGGCAGGTCCACCAGCGAATCCACGAATCGCTTGCCCGGGAATGGGTAGCGCACGAGAACCCACGCGACGATAAAGCCGAACACGGCATTGATCAGCGCTGCGATCAGCGAGGCGCCGAAGCTCAGGCGGTAGGCGGCCAATACGCGCGGATCGGTGATTGCCTTCTGAACGAACTCGGCCCAACTGAGACGGGCCGTCATGAGAAACAGGCCGCCCAGCGGAATGAGAACAAGAAGGCTGAGATACGTGAGCGTAAATCCGAGCGTGAGTCCGAATCCCGGCAGTACGCGCTGTGATTTGCCCCGTTTCTTCATGACAGCTCAAGGCTGGTAAATGCGGTCGAATTCGCCGCCGTCCGCAAAGTGGACGCGATGCGCTTCGCTCCAGCCGCCGAAGACATCGCCAATGCTGAAAAGCTCAATGGAAGGAAACTGGTCCTTATACTTCGCGATCGCATCGGCGGAAGTCGGCCGGTAATAGTTCTTCCCGGCGATATCCTGGCCTTCAGGGGAATAGAGGTATTCAAGGTATGCTTGCGCCACCTTCCGTGTTCCCTTGCGATCAACGTTTTTGTCCACGATCGCCACCACGGGCTCCGCCAGGATGCTGACTTCGGGGATAACGATTTCCACGCCGGCGGAATCCAGTTCATTCTTGCTGAGCAGGATCTCGTTTTCCCAGTTGATCAACACGTCGCCGATCCGCCGCTGAACAAACGTGTTCGTGGCCCCGCGCGCCGCGCGATCCAGCACGGGCACGTTCTTGAACACTTTGGCTACAAACGCGCGCGCCTTTGATTGCGCGGCCGCCACCTCGTCCGCGCAGGCTGGATCATTGAGTTTGCGCGCAAAGTCTTCGCCCAGTTCGCGGCGCAATACGTAGCCCCAGATCGCAAGATAGTTCCATCGCGCGACGCCGGAGGTTTTCGGGTTTGGCGTGATCACTTGAACGTCGGGTCGCACCAGGTCTTCCCAGGACCGGATATTCTTCGGGTTGCCCTTGCGTACCAGCAGGGCCAGCGTGGAAGTGTAGGGCGCGCTGTTAAGCGGAAGACGGCTCTGCCAATCTTTGGGGAGCAGGCCGGCGTGTTCTGCGATCGCATCAATGTCGTAGGCAAGAGCCAGCGTCACGACATCGGCCTGCAGGCCGTCAATCACGGCCCGCGCCTGGCTGCCGGATCCGCCGTGCGACTGACGGATAACAACGTTCTGGCCGGCCGTTGCTTTCCAGTGCCGGGCAAATGCCTCGTTGAACTCCCGGTACAACTCGCGGGTGGGGTCATATGAAACGTTCAGCAGCTCCAGGGATTCTGCGAAGACGGAAATCGCGAAGCATGCGATGACGGCTGCCGGCAGGTGTTTCTTGAAAAGATTCATTTCTTTCTCCTCGTTCCTTTGTTTCAGAATGCCAGTTGAACGCGGGCAAACAGCACTTTTTCGTCTTCCCGATCCTTGCCGCCGGTGCTGCCGCCGTCGAAGGCGCTTTGCTCATAGGTGAGCGTGCTCTTGATGTTCCGGTTGAGATACCAGTTGAGTCCGACCGCCCACGATTGGATCCCCTCAACGGAGCGATCCGGATTGGCGTAAGTCGGGAAAGTTTTCGAGTCGAGCTTGAGTTCGCCGTAGCGTGCCGCAAGCTCCCACGCGCCCCATTGGCCCTTGGCCGGATCAAACTCATTTTTCGGTGTCACGCCGCGATAGGAATTCTTTTCCCCGGTGAGGATCCACGAAGCGGCAACCTGCCATGCCTCATGATCGAGCGTCTCCGTT
>CAZTYH010000066.1:11142-18708 GCA_964617565.1 uncultured Verrucomicrobiota bacterium | reverse complement strand
GCCGGCATGAGCGACGATGATTTCCTCGATCTCGTCGCGCGCCGATCCTTCGATTACTTCTGGTACGAGACGAATCCGAGCAACGGCCTGACACGCGACCGCGGGCGCAATTTCGAGTCGAGCGAGGAGGCCCATCTCGCGTCTGTCGCCGCCGTGGGGTTCGGCCTATCCGCCTACGTGATCGGCGCCGAGCGCGGATGGGTGCCGCGCGACGAAGCGCAGGAACGCGTCGCGACCACCTTGCGAACTTTTGCCCATGGACCCGTGCGCAACGTACGCGGATTCTTCCCCCACTTCGTGAACATGCACACCGGGCGCGACGCGTCCGGCACGGAAATTTCCACCATAGACACCGCGCTGCTGATCGCCGGCATGATCACCGCCGTGGAGTATTTCCGCGACCCGGAAATCGCGAAGTTGGGCCGACTGATCTTCGAGCGCGTGGACTGGGCCTGGGCACGCGACGGCCATCCGATTTTCGTTACGCACGGCCTCGATCAGCGCGGTAAATTCCTGGACGCGAAATGGGGCAGCTTCACCGAGGGCATCCTGATCTACCTCCTTGCCCTCGGCAGCCCGACCTATCCCCTGCCCGTTGCATCATGGGACGGTATTGATCGTCACAGGGGAGACTACGGCGGCTACGAATTCCTCGTGGAACACGGATTCCAATCCATCTTCCGCTATCAATATCCGGCACTGTGGTATGATTTCCGCGGCAAGGCAGACCGCGGCGGTATTGACTACTATGACAATGTTGCGCGCGCGATTCTCGCGATGCGTCAGTACTGCATTGATCAGGCCGCGTTTTTCCCCGCGTCTTACGGGCCTGACCTCTGGGGGCTCGGCGCCGCCGACGGTCCCGGCGACCGCTACATGATCTATGGCTTCCCACCGGGCCAGCCCTACTCCTCCACCGACGGCACGGTCATCCCCTACGCGATCGGCGGATCCGTCCCGTTCCTGCCGCAGCACTCCATCCGCGCGCTGCGAAAGCTCTACGATGACCACCGCGACATGTGGGGCAAGTATGGATTCGCCGATTCCGTCAATCCGACCACCGGGTTCATCGCCCGCGACGCGCTCGGTCTCGACGCCGGCACGATCCTGCTCGGCATCGAAAATTACCGCTCACAACTGATCTGGAATCTTTTCATGCGCAATGCGTGGATCCAGCGGACGACCCGCCTCATCAACTGGCGTACACGCCCCCCCTCAACGGATCCCGCCGGTCCGATAGACCTCGCGCGCGATTACGAGTGGAAACTGCGAAAAGGCCGGCTGCCGTTGCCGCCTCCTGACCCGACCGGTCCGGAATGGATATCCGTTGCCGTGCCTGATTTCTGGGAAAACTCGCATCCGTCATTCGCGGACTATGATGGCGAAGCCATGTATTACATCGAGTTCGACCTGCCTGCGGAACGGCTGAGCCAATGGACCCTCAGCGGCAAACCCGTTGCCCTGGTCATGGGTGGCGTGGATGATATGGACGAGGCTTTTCTGAACGGATTGAAGCTTGGAGAAACTCGATCCGGGAATGACCTCTGGCGCATCCCACGCATCTATCCCGTGCCGGGCACCTACCTCAAGCCGGGCCGCAACTGGCTCGCCGTCCGCGTCACCGATGCGGGCGGCAAGGGCGGCATCTGGATGCCCCCCGTCGAAATCGGCCCGAGGTGAGGAGAAGAAGAATGGAGGGATGGAGTACTGGAGAAATGGAGTAACGGGGACTGAAGAATTCCGGTCGAGTCCTGATTTCGAGTTGTCATAAATGGGAGATAAGCACGTAACCGCGCCTGGCAAGGCGTGGCTTGGCAGCGGCGGCCCCCATCACTCCATCACTCCAATACTCCAGCACTCCCATACTCCATCACTCCATTCTTCTTCCCTCCCGCCTTTGCTTTTTCCGCCACCTCGTACTACAGTATCCGGGATTTTGAACCCCACAAAGGAGATACGACGATGATCACGACCGGGAAGAATGTGGACATGAAGAAGGAACAGGAAGCAACGCTCGCGCGGCCGAGACGGTCATGCGGAATTTTTGCCCGGGCTCTTTTCTGGGGCATGGACATTGCTCACGGCAAGGAACTCACTTTGCCCAAGGTCAAGCTTCTCGAAATTCTGGCCCGCATCCCGTACCAGGCGTGGGAGATCCGGCAATACATCCGTATGAATTCAAAGTTTGCGGACGACTCCACCGTCGCGGAAGCCCGCGATGTCATCCAGTGGGGCCGCGCCGCGCAGGATAATGAATTCTGGCATCTGCGCGTCATCACCGAACGCATGCGCAAACTCAATATGAAGGAATCCGCTTTTCACCGCTTCATCACCCCGATTGCCGTTTTCAAGTACCGCATCTTCTGCCGGCTGCTCGCGCGCTTCAGCATCCAGAGCGCGTTCCTCCTGAATGCCGAATTCGAAGATCATGCCGAGCATGAATACATGCAGTTCGTCAAGGACCACCCCGAGCTGGAAAACGAGGCCGTGGACAGCGAGGCCGCGAGAGAATACGGCGAATTCGCCAGCTGGGCCGACGTGTTCCGCCGCATCGGCCTGGACGAGCGGGACCACATGAACGACAGTCTCGTCCATTGCGGGCGCCCGAACGAAGTGGTCCCCTACGCGTCGTAATATCCGGCTTTTCAGCTCCGGGCATTTCACATTTTTGCGTCCCGCGGGTACGATTCCTCATCAGAACATTGCTGTCTGCCCGCAGGTTGTCTATACTGCGCCGGTGAGTTGACCGTTGTAGCTCCCGGCCTCAAATGGACAATGCAAGGAGTTCTGCGGGGGGATGTGGTTTGTCGTTTAGGGGAATGACTGGGAATGGCGCCCAAAGACAATATGGATGATCTGCGGCAGAAGACAATAGATGTTGCGCCGCATATCAAAAAAGAGCAGCAGCAGGTTTTTGTCTCACGACACCAGCCCGCGCTGTTCTATAACGGGCAGACGATCCCGCTGAACGGCGAGCGCGAATATATCCTCGGCCGCGACCGCGCGACGTGCGACATCATCATCAATGACGCGCGCGCCAGCCGGCAGCATGCAAAGATATTCTCGCGCGACGGACGTTACTTCATCCAGGACCTCGGCAGTCTCAACGGCGTGTTCGTCAACCGGGAGAGGATTCGTCAACCACTGGGATTGCTGCCCGGCGATGAGATCGTTGTCCCGCCAAAGAAACTGCTCTTCGTTCTTCATGACCAGCAATACCAGGACAAACCCGAGCGTTTTGTTACATCGCCCGGCAAACCGAAGAGCCAGTTCTCCGGTGTGCTGCACGCGTTGCGCATCGTGGACCTCATTCAACTGCTCAACTCCACCGCGCAGAGCGGAACGCTGACGATCCAGGATCACGAGCGTCGCCCCGCGAAACTCCAATTCGTGCGCGGTGAAATCAAGAGCGCGCGCTACCTCAACAAGACGCGGGAAGAAGCCGTGTACGCGTTGCTGACCATCCGCGACGGGAGCTTTGAATTCCTGCGCGAAGACATCGAGATGCCGCCGGAACCGATCGAAACAGGAACGATCTCCATGCTCCTCGAAGGCTGCAGACAAGCGGACGAGAGACCCCCGGAACTTACAGCGTAATAATTCTCCGTCCCCTGCCCTCTGACTTCTGATCTCCGCCCTCAGTCCACATCAACATGCAGATAATCGCCCACGCGCCGGCGGAACAATCCATCGCTATAAACAGTTCCGGCAGCGACAGATGCAATTCCGGAAGAAGGCAGATCGGGCAGCTCAACGCGCGCGACGCCCGCCGAATCGGTCTCCGCTTCGCCTGACGCCTCGTTCCACTGGGTGTGCAGGAAACGCCCCACCTGCACCATCTTCCCGGCAACGGGCCGCCCTGTTCCATCCCGAACCTCCACCTCCACCGGCATCGGCTCGCCCACGGGGAACGGCGACGCGATCGGACGTATCTTCACGCTCAACGAAGACGACGGCTCGCCGCCCACACGCACGATGCACGACTTCTCGCCGGAAGCCACTCCGGAGGGCGCGAACGCGCGGGTCCAGATATATTGCGCACCGGGTTTCACATCCTTCAGCGACAACTCCCCGCGCCACCAATTCCGGCCTTCGCGTTTCAGATCTCTCCAACCCCAATCGCCAACCCGCGCCTGCACCTGCGCCGCCTCGGGCGCCCACACTTCGACAGCAACCGTATCGCCGTGAACCGCATCGCCGTCGCGCGGCAACGTGCGGATCGCCCTGTTGTAATCCTGCAACGCGTAGTACACCGGACGCGGACGGCCGACCCGATCGCTGTCGGTTTCGATAAACCCGTACCACTCCTCGGCGTGATCGTCGTGCACATCCTTGTCGCTGTACTTCCACCAGCCGTCCGTCCACATGAACGCGCATCCCCCCGCATATCCTGCGTTCAGGATGTCGTTCCACATGCGAATCACGCCGTCACGCTGCTCTTCAAGCGAATTGCCGCCGTAGCCGCGCCCGTCGCCGCGAGGGGAGACGGAAAGCCCGAACTCGGTCACGAGCATCGGCTTGCCGTCCGCGTGACGGGCGTGAAGCATTTCGAGATAGGTGCGATAGCCCAACGCCTTCTCGATTGTTACCGGGCTGTAGGGATATACGTTGACTGCGACGTAATCCCATTCATCGGGCTTCACGAAGTCGGCCGCCACGCAATTTGAATAGGAGAAAATCCGCTTCGGGTCGGCGCGTTTACCCGCCTCCTGCAGCTTCTTGAAAAACGCCTTCACCGTGGACACGCCCGCCCAGTAAACCGCGTCGCCGTGCGGCTCGTTGAGCAACAGGTAGCAGAGCACGTTCGGGTGTTTCGACATGCGGCCGACCTCACGCTCGATGAGCCGGATTTGCTCCTCCTGGAATTTCGGGTCGGCGAAATCGCCCGCCGGATCGAACCAGACGCCCGGGATGGCCCACAATCCGAATTCCGCCGCGAGCTTCAGCTCTTCATCCATCAACGGCGCCCACGTCCGGATCGTATTGAACCCCGCCTTGCGGATTCGCTCAAAATCCGCGCTTAATATTTCCGGATCATACCTGCGTTCCCAGGGCAATTGCCCCTTGCGGCAACCCGGTTCGTAACCCACGCCGACCACCAGGAAACGCTCGCCATCAACCGTCAGAAATCCATCCTGCATACCCACCTCCCCGAAATGCGGCGGCAAAGGAGTTATCGGTTTCTCGCTCTCCTGCACCACAGGCAAAGACCGGCATCCGGCAATGAGAAACATGGCGATCATCATAATTTTCCGGACATTGGAAATAATTTCGCGCATTTTTCCAGACATTGGAAAACTCCTTATTTGCGATTCAACTTGAGCATGTCCAGCGCCGCGTCCAACACCTCATCCGCCGAAACCCGATCCAGGCACGCGAGATCTTCACGCCTGCACACATCCGAAAAGCACGGACGGCACTCCAACCCTTCCGTCACGAGGACGCGATGCGCTTTTCCGTACGGACCGGTCCGTTTGGGATCCGTCGCACCGAACACCGCCAGCACGGGAACTCCGACGGCCGCGGCCATATGCATCGGACCGGAATCCACCGTGATCGCAAGATTCATCTGCTGCATCAGGCTGCCCAGCTCAACCAGCGAGGTCCTGCCGCACAAATTGACAACGCCCGCCCCGATCCCGCGCTCGATTTGCTCGCAAACCGCGCGATCGCCCGGCGCACCCACCAGGAACAACGTCGCGCCGGCGCGCTCTTTCAAGCCACGTCCAACAAGAATGAATCGCTCAGGCGGCCAATTCTTTGTCGGCCAGCGTGAGCAGGGCGCCAGCACCACGCGCGGGGAGTTTCCGGCAGGCTCCATCGCGGAAAAGGAAACAGGGAATTCGGGGGCTCCGACTTCGATGTTCAAATGCCGGACAAAGTCGAGCGCTTCCTCCACCGCATGGCGCGCCTTGTCCTTCCGGCCTGCGATCTCGTGATAGAAAAGATGCGCGCCTTCACGGCTGTATGAAGGGCCGATCCGCCGCCCGCCGCGCGCGCAGCGCGCGGCGATCGCGCTCTTGAGCAGGCCCTGGAAATCGAGGATGAAGTCGTAACGCTCGACCCGCAACTCCCGGAGGAAGGACGGAAACCCCGCGGCAAAAGTACGCCGGGGAAAGGCTATCACGCTCTTTACGCCGTCAAAACAGCGCACCAGATCCACGTATTCAGGCTGGGTCACCCAATCCACCGTCACGCCGAGAGAACGGCGAATCATCGTGACCGCTGGAAGGACATGAAACAGGTCGCCAAGTGAACTCAGCTTAACGACCAGCATGCGCCCCTGTTTTTCTTTTTGCTCCTGATCGGTCATGGCGTCCGGGCTCCACGAAAACGCAGGCAGCATAATGGACGGCCGCAAAAATATCTATGCCGCAGATTGTTTCTCTATATAATAGTTAACAGCAGGCCAAGGGAGTATTCGATGAACGAACACGGCAGACCGTTTACCTCGCATGTCAAAATGATGACGCTCACGCTGATTCTCCCCCACTGGGGCCGTTGGTTCTACCAGCGGGAAATCCAGCTGATTACCGGCATCGCCTATACCCCCGTCCGCTTTGCGTTGCTCAGCCTCGAGGCATTCGGTCTCGCCATCAGGGAAACGCGCGGCAACCGCCAGTACTACATGATCAACAAGGACTTCTTCCTTTACGAGGAATACCGCAGCATCGTGCTGAAGACGACGGGACTGGGCGACCACCTGCGATGGGTTACGCGCAAGAACAAGAAGGATATTGCCGTGGCCTTCATTCACGGTGATTTCGCGGAAGGCAGCGAGACGACAGACACACCGATCCGCTGCTGCATCGTCGGCGACATCGCCGAGGCAAAAATCAAAAGTTCGTTGAAGGCGGCGGAAAGTCTAACGCTGAAAACCTTCGAATACATTCGCTTCACCCCCGGGGAATTCCATGCGCGCCGCGCAAAAGGCGACCAGGATATTCTTCGCCTGGTCAAAGGGCCGAAGATTATCGTGGCCGGGGAGGGTCAGTTTCTGGCTTAAATAAATCGGCCCGGCGGCGTGAAATGACCACCCCCCGCGCTCTTCAAAGGGCAATCGCATCCTTCCGTCCGGGCCGCAACCACAATCACCTTACGGCACTTCGAGCAATTCAAAATCGTCCATCGCTACAACCGCCGGCACTTTGCGTGGCTTGGATGGGACATAAACAGCGCCGCGCAGACCAATCATCGCCGTACGCGACGGCGCCTGCATCTTCGGAATCGTCACCATGGTGTACGGAAAATCGCCGAAGAGGTGCTGCGATTGATGTTGTGCGAGCACCCTCCACTGATCGTCGAGGAACTGTATTTCGAGATAGCATTCCACCCCCGGCGCATTGGTGGCTGCGATCCAAAGCTGCGCGATGTAACTCCGGTTCGGCGCGGACGGCATGGCCTGGACCAGCACACGCCATTCGTTCGTTGCGTCCGGTTCTATCGTGTTGACGATCGCGAAGCGGCCGTGCGACACAAGCGAGGAATCGTCCGTTGCCTCCCACCCTTCGCCATGCCACTCCCAACCCGTCCGATCCCCCATCTCGAAGCCGGGATTCGTCAGGC
>CAZTYH010000066.1:7275-11042 GCA_964617565.1 uncultured Verrucomicrobiota bacterium | reverse complement strand
CCATGCCACTCCCAACCCGTCCGATCCCCCATCTCGAAGCCGGGATTCGTCAGGCTCAACTCCTCGGCAACCAATACATCGCAGGCAAACCCAACAAGAAGAACGGCGATGCCAATGCCCGCCTTTTTTCGCGGCCCGAACCCCAGAAAACCAAGAAAGCCCAAGAACCCAAGGAAGGCCGGGTTTTCGGTCGGGAAAACGAAGAACGCCAGAAAACTGAAAAACGCCAGGTATCGAAGTTTCGCTCGATTCATGGAACGCCTCATTTCTCCATCCTTCATTGGATGCGGGTGAAAATCAATCGCCCGCTGCGGCGGCCTTTTTCTTCGCAGACTTCGACAACCTTTTTGTTTCTGCAAACACGAAATCGTCGAACATATGGTAGGCAATGTCGCGCTCCGGTTTGCCCATCATCTGCACGACTGCGCGAATGGCCGCGTAGTGAGCATCCTGCGGCGATTCCATGTAATCAATGTCCACCCACGTAAAATCCTGGTCGTCCCCAACGGCAACGGACTGAACCTGCTCGATGATGTTGCTTTGTTTGTCGAGAAATCGGACTTCGAGATAAGACTGCGAATCGCCCACCTGCACGGCGCGGATCCACACCCCCGCTTCGTAGGCCTTGTTGGGCTTGATGCGCACCACCTGCTCCGCCCCGCGCCACTCATCACCGTCCGTCGGCGCAATTTCATTCAGCAGCCCGAACTTGCCCTCGTGCATGTCGCGCGATACTTCACTGACGTAGTCGCTGACCCGCCATCCCTGTCCGAAATACACCCATCCGTCAAACCCGCCCGCCTCCAGTCCGGCGTTTTTGAGCAAATTCTCATCGCCCTCCTCGGCCCACGCACCCGCTACCGTCATTGCGGCGAACAAACACACGAACACCCACGTTCTCGGCGCCATCGTCCTTCTCCCATGTTGGATTTTTGGCTTGCATGTTAACTAATTGTTAGTTACTGTCAATGCTTGTTTGAAGGAACCGGAAGAAATCGGCGGTTGTGCGGGACACGCACGGCCGGAAAGCCTACAATGCGTTCACTGGAGGAGCCCGGCATGACCAGCATTCTGAACGACCCTCACCTTCCGACGGCCACAGCGCTCGCCATTCTCACCACCTGCCTGTGGTGCGGATGCGGCGTACCGCAGCGTCCCGCGACCGAGCCCCGCGCCGCGATGGATTGCGCGGCAACTTATCAGCCGCCCTCGCCGGAAGACGAGGCGCTGCTCGACGACCTCCAGCGGCGGATCGTGGATTATTTCTGGACCGAAGTATTCCCCGAAACCGGCATCGCGATTGACCATACGGAAAACCGCGTCGGCAAGGTCGCCGCCACCGGTTTCGGTCTCGCCGCGATCTGCATCGGCGTCGAACGCGGCTGGATTCCGCGCGAGGAAGCATATGCGCGCGTCCTCAAAACACTGAACGCCTTCTGGCCGGACCCGGATAACCCCGATGACATCTGCGTGGACGGGCACTTCGGCCTGTTCTGGCATTTCGTGGACGGGCATACGGGACGCATGAAGCCGGTTGATTGCGTGGCGATCTGCGACAGCGCCGACTTCATCGCGGGCGTCATTGTGGCCGGCGAATATTTCAAGGGAACCGAAATCGAAACTCTCGCAAAGAAAATTTATGACCGTGTTGAGTGGGATCAGTTCGTGTCCAGAAACCCCGACGGCGCCCCGGGCTTGATGTCGTTCGGCTGGGTTCCGCTGCACGTCTCGGAAAACTATTATGAGACCGACGGACTGCTGAACTTCAACATGAGCGGCTTTGCCGACAACTCGCTGCTGATCTACCCGCTTGCGCTCGGATCAGAGACGCACCCGATACCGCAGGAAACGTGGGAGCAATACGTCAACACCTACACCCTCGATGAATACGAGGGCCATGAATGCGTTTTTGCCGGCCAGCTCTTTTCGCGCCAGGTGCCCGCCGCCTTCATCCCTTTCAGCCGCAAGCGCGACCGCAAGATTGATTACTTCCTCGACACGGTGAACGCGATTCTTGCCGACCGGGCGTTCAACATGAAAGAGAACCGATATCCGCCACAGTTATGGGGACTGACGGATGCCTTCGGCAAGGACAGCTATGTGCACTCCGCGCCACCGGGCCCGATCGCGAACAACGGCACGGTCGGCACCACGGCTTTCGCCGGCGCCCTGCCCCATGTTCCAGCCCTTTCGCTGGAAGCCATGCATTACGTCCGCGAAAAATTCGGGGACCGCGTGTATGGCAAATACGGATTCAGCAGCACCGTGAATGCCCAAACGGGTTTCGTCAGTCCCCTCTACGTCGGCATCGAACTCGGACCGATGATCATGCTGATCGAAAACTACCGCTCAGGCCTGATCTGGAACCTTTTTGCGAGATCGCGCGTGATGAAGAACTTCGTGGAGCGAGCCGGAATATCCGGTGTCGTTGACGACTTCGAACTGCCTTCCGAAGCGCCGCCTTACGCACTATGGAACGCGGAGGGGGCGATCGTGGCGCGAAGCGATGACCGGCCGCAGCACGGGCGATTCTGTCTCGCCATTACGCCCACGGAAGGCGAGTTCATCCTGACCGGCCAACTCACGGAAAACGATCTCCTGCAATACCACTTCTCGAAATACCTCTCCCTGTGGACACGCGACATGGACCTGACCACCTGCTCGATCAGCATGGACGGCAACGAAATCACCCTTCCCGGCGCGAGCCGTATCGAGGCCGGCGAATGGATACACCACTATTTTGCACTGCCGCCGCATTCGGAGACCTCGCGGATTTGCGGCCTGACCCTTGCCACGCGAGCGACCGGCCCGCGGCCGGCGCTGGACAATATCTCGCTGGAGCCGCGGCTCTGCCAAAGCGCACCGAACGCCGTGGATCGCATCAACGCCGCGCCGGGCACGCTGCCCGAATCCGTCGAATTGCGCTGGACCGCTCCGGAGCATCCCGATGGCGAGCGCATCACGCGATACCTGGTTTCGATCGAATACGCGGACGGAGGCGGGAAGCAGATCGAGATCCTTGCCGCCACGGCGCCCGGCGAAGAGGAGCGCCGAATGATTCTGGTCGGAGCAGGAGCGACCTGCTCAATCAGGATGACGGCCATTGACCGGCATGGCCATCGCAGTGCCGAAAGCCAACCGGTGACGGTCACGGCAACGCCCGGCATCTTGAATCGCGTAGCCTATGACTTCAAAGACGGCTCGATTGAAGGCTGGCAAAGCACGACGCCGGATATTCAACTGCGCGTGGATGACCTGCCCGACGGCCGCGCATTGCGAATGGATTACACCAAGACGCACGGATGGCTCTACGTCACCGTCACGCTCGACCCGCGCATGGTTGCACTGCACCGCAACCTGAAGATCACGTTGAAGGGCCGCGGCACGCTGCTGGCCAAGCTCTGGTGTTCCGAAATCCTGCAGGAGGATATCCGCCCCATTACACTGACATCCGAAAAGGAATGGATCACTGCCACGCTGGACACGCGGTTGGCCGTCCAGATCAACACCAGCCGCGACGAGGTGAAACAACTGCTTCTTTTCCCAGCGCCCAGCGAGTGGTCCGGCTCCGGCACTTTCTGGATTCGCGAGCTTTCGTACGCGGAGTGAGAACTACTTCTTGTTAACCGACATCAGCTTCAGCATGACGGCTTTCTGCGCATGCAACCGGTTCTCCGCTTGGTCGAAGACAACCGATTGTGGACCGTCAATCACTTCCGCCGTCTGCTCATAGCCGCGCAACGCAGGCAGACAGTTCAGGAAGATCG
>CAZTYH010000066.1:0-7175 GCA_964617565.1 uncultured Verrucomicrobiota bacterium | reverse complement strand
ACTTCCGCCGTCTGCTCATAGCCGCGCAACGCAGGCAGACAGTTCAGGAAGATCGCGTTTTTATCCGCGTGCTTCATCAATTCCGCGTTCACCTGATAAGGCGTGAAGACCCGGATCCTCTCGTTCAGCTTGTGCGGCGGAACGTGATAGCTCATCCATGAATCGGTGTAGACCACGTCGGCGTCCCTGACTGCTTCAACAGCGTCATGGGTGACCTTCACGGCACACCCTGTTTCGTCCGCGATTTTCTTCGCCGACTGCAGGACCTTCACCGCCGGGCTGAACTCGTCGCCGGGCGGACACCCCACGCGGATGTTCATTCCCACCTTTGTGCAACCATAAAGCAGCGAATGCGTCACGTTGTTGTTGCTGTCGCCCAGGTAGGCCAATGTCAATCCTTTCAGCTTTCCCTTCTTCTCGCGAACGGTCATCAGGTCCGCAAGAATTTGGCAGGGGTGCTCAAAGTCCGTCAACGCGTTGATCACGGGCACGGTGGCCAGCTCGGCCATTTCAACAATCTTCGCATGGTCGAACAGTCGCGCCATGATGATGTTCACATAGCGGCTTACCGTCTTGACCGTATCGTGAATCGTCTCCTTGCCGGCGCCAAGGGGCGAAGTGCTCATGTCGTAAAAAATGGCGTGCCCGCCCAACTGGCTCATGCCGGTTTCGAAAGAAACTCGCGTGCGCAGACTCGGCTTTTCAAACATCATCAGCAGCGTTTTTCCGACCAGCGCCTTCACGTAATTGCCGGGCGCTTCCTTCACCTGGCCGGCCATCTCCAGCACTTCTTCAATCAACTCGGTTTTCCAGTCGTTCAGCGATATCAGGTGCAACATGTCACATTCTCCATTTCAGCTCTTCCTTCCCGCTCAGCTCACGAGATCCTGGTAATACCGGTCTACCTCGGGATCTCTCTGGAACACGGTCAGGATCAACGCGGCACGAATCCACATTCCATTCCGGACCTGTCTCCAATACACCGCCCGTGGATCGGAGTCCACACTGGCTTCGATTTCTTTTCTTCGGGGCAGCGGATGCATGATAACCGCATCGGCCTTGAGCTTCGCCAGGTGCGCCTTGGTGAAGTGGAAGTGACTGGTATCCAGCACCTGGCTCTCATGCGCGGTATCCCATTCGTCCTGGATTCGCGTCATGTATATCGCGTCCACTTCGGGGATCACGCTTTCAAAATCCTGGCTGACTTCGTACGGCATCTTTGCATGATCGAGGAATTGAAGGATGTCCGCCCCGATCTGCAGCGACTCGGGCGCAACAAAGTACTGCTTCACTCCGGGATACTGGGTCAACAACCACGCCAGCGAACGCACCGTCCGCCCGCGCGCGAGATCGCCCACGAACGCGATCTTCTTTCCCTCGATTCCGCCGCGCCGCTCGAAACTGCGCTGCAGGGTGTACACATCCAACAGCGCCTGCGTCGGATGCTGATCCTTGCCCGAACCCGCGTTGATCACCGGTACGGGACGGTCGGTGTTGGAAAGCAGCCACGCAATGCGCTCGGCGAATCCGCCGACCGGATGCCGCATGATGATCAGATCGAAATACGAGCTGAACGTCCTCACGGAATCTTCCGGCGATTCGCCCTTCAGTTCGCTGGAGGTGGAGGTGTCACGCACCTCGGCCGGCTGAAGGCCGACAATCTGGCAGGCGGCATAGAACGAAAGGAACGTTCGAGTCGAGGGCTGTGCGAAGTAGAGCATGGCCCTCTTCTCCGAGAGGAGATCCTGAAGGAATAACGTCCCGCCCCGGGTCTTCGCGATGCGCCGGATGCGTGTGGCCAGTTCGCACAGCCGGTCCAGCATGGGACGCGTAAACTGCTGGGCGATCAGGGCGTGATAGGGCTGGTTTTCACGCAGAAAATAGTCTCCCTTCCCGGCAAGCTCCAGCTTCTGGAAATCCTCCCAGGATATGGATTTCAGCGGATTATCTTTATACATGATTGCCACGGTCAAACCCTCCAAATGGCCGGCGTTCCGGACCCGGAGATTACCCTAAGGCGACGCTGGCCCGCAACCCATTTGCCACTTAACACGCTTATAAATGACGGGTAGTAATAAGAGGTACGCCAAGGGCATTTTTTCAGCGGGGCAGGTTGTTTATGTTCGTTTTTGGCCTGAAGCACGGGCAGGCGGGGGTTTTGTCGTTGCGGTTCGTCAGCACCGCGGTTCTTGTGTTCTGCCTGAACCTGGTTGTTTCTGCTGAAGAAGCCTCCGACTTCTCCATTTCCCTGATCAGTAAGGGCGTAACAAGCCGCCCCATCCAGATGCGTTTTGTCGGATCAAATCCATCGCCTGTTATCGAGCAGGTTTTTGAACATGCCGGAAACCCAAAGACGGAAACAAGTCCCGCGAACGGCCCGCGCCGCGCTGTGCCGCAGATTCAATGCACCATCTATCGGCAGGTTTACGATGGCGTGGATCTCATGACCTACTCGGATCGCGGCCGCGTACAGTACGACCTCGTTGTCGCACCCGGCACGAACCCGCAAGTGATCCGGATCGTTTACGAAGGATTCGAGAACGTGGAGCTGTACGCCGAACTTCCCGGCTACCAGATCATCAGCGGCAGTAAAGCGCCTGTGCCGGTGGTTATGGAGAAAACCGAACGGGCATATTACCACCTGGTTGTCGGAACGTACAACTCGTCGCTCGACCTCATCATCCCGACGACCTCGGTTCCCATCACCGCCCGATCCCGCTCCTACGCGCAATTGCCTTGATTTACCTCACGCGCGCGGAGGGTCGTAGATGCAACTGGCGTCTTCTTCAAGATAATCGCCGGTGACCGCATAGGCGCGCGAACGCGATCCTCCGCAGATCTGCCGGAATTCGCATCGGCCGCATCGCCCCTTCAACAGGTCGGGATTCCTCATCTCCCTGAACAACGACGATTCGCGATAGAGCTCTATTATCGAGGTCTGCCTGACATTCCCCGCGCTGACCGGCAGAAAACCGCTCGGATAAACCTCGCCCACATGGTCAATGAAACAAAAACCCTTCCCCGCGTTCACCGGCAGCGGCGATAATCCCATCTTGCGGCTGCGCACGTTTTGATGGGTTATGAACCGATTCGCGTGCTTTGCAGCCGCATCAAGACTTGTCGCTTTGGCACGTTGCATGATGTATCGCCGGTAGTGCGGCGCTTCCGTGATCTTGATGATGAATGGCGCGCGCAACGAAAGCTCATACAGCCTGCCGAACAACTCCTCAAACTGTTGCGCGGTGCAGCCCTGCAACTCCGCGCCCCGCCCCGTCGGCACCAACAGGAATATCTCCCAGAAGACAATCCCCAGGCTCTCAACCAGTTTCACCAGCGCGTTGAAGTCATGCCAGTTCCACGCGCCGAACGTCGTGTTGACCTGCAACGGAATGCCAAGTTCTCGGATCCATCGCGCGCCCTGCATAACCTTCTCGAACGCGCCCTCCACGCCGCGCAGCCGGTCGTGCGCCTCCGCCGTGCTGGCGTCAATACTCACGGCAAGCTGGTCCACCCCCGCCCTGCGCAGCGACTCCAACCGCTCGCGCGTCAGGCGCGGAGTGGCCGCCGGGATAGTCCCGACGCGCATGCCCAACGATTTACCATGCGCGATCAGGTCCTCCAAATCCTCGCGTTGCAGCGGATCGCCACCGGTGAAAATCATGATCGGCGTGCCCATCGCCGCGACATCGTCC
The DNA here is from genome assembly GCA_964617565.1 of uncultured Verrucomicrobiota bacterium. Taxonomy (GTDB): domain Bacteria; phylum Verrucomicrobiota; class Kiritimatiellia; order CAIQIC01; family JAGNIJ01; genus JAKJGV01. The sequence continues at coordinate 3,483 of CAZTYH010000066.1, read as the reverse complement.
ATCAGTTTCTTTCCCTCGGCCAGGGTCAGTTCGCGGGAATCGCGCTGATCTTCCGCAGTCGCTCGGCAGTGCTTGCACACCAGCGCGCAAGCCCGCGTCACTTCCCATATCGCCAGAAACGGCGTCTGGTTGAAATCAAGGTCCGTTCGCATCCCATTATCCGTTAATGCACAATTTTCTTCACCGCCGCCTGCGCGCTTTTCACGCAATCGGGAATGCCAACTCCGCGATACGCGCTGCCCGCCAGATGCAATCCGGGCACCTCCGCCGCCAGTTTCTCCATCTCGCCTACACGGTCGAGATGGCCGACGTCGAACTGCGGATTGCCATCCGGCCACCGGAAAATCCAGTGCCGCACCGGCGGAGCATCAATCCCCAAAATGTCCGCCAACTCCTCCCGCACCAGCGTGACCAGGTCCACGTCCGGCAAATCTGCCAGCTCTTCATGCCGCGAACCGCCCACGAAAGCTCGCACTACATGATACTCCATCGGCGCGCGATAATCGAATTTTCGGGACGACCATGTAAACGCCAGCAACCGGCACGACTCGCGCCGCGGTACGACAAATCCAAACCCGCCGCCCTCCGCGACATGCCCCATGGCTTCCTGCGGATATACGAAACTCACCGTCGCGGAGGAAACATAGCGAACCCGCGAAAGGCGGCCCGCCAATTCGGGATGCACGTCCTTCAACAACGAGGCAGCGGCAAAAGCCGGGACGGCAAGAATCACTTCGTCCGTACGGAGCGGCGATGCGCCGCGTTGCGCCAAATCAATTTCAAAACCATCCGCGCAACGGCGCAACGCGGATACCGCGCAGCCGGTTCGTACTTGGCCTGCCAGACTTGCCGTCAGGGCTTCGATCAGCGACCCCATGCCCCTCTTGAGCGAAGTGAACACGCCCGTAGATGAGGCGGAACGACCGGCTTTCGCCGCGGCGCGCCGCGCGCGAATGATTCCCAGGGTCAGGCTCCCATATTTCCTTTCCAACTCCACGAACATTGGAAAAGTGCTGAGCACGCTCATGCGATCAGGATCGGCTACGAAAATGCCGGACATGATCGGCCCGGCAATGTTTTCCAGCGCCTCGGAACCGAGGCGGCGGCGGATGAATTGCGCGAGGCTTTCATCGGACGTATCGCGCCGCGCGGGCAGCACGAGATCAACTCCCATGCGCAACTTCCCCAGCGGCGAGATCAGCGGAGATTTGACGAACGGCCAGAGCTTCGTCGGGACCGCAAGGCGGAATCCCTCCGGATATGGAACCAACCGTCCATCGCGAACGAGCTTTGTTTTGTAAGTTACGTCATTCGACGGAAGCAATTCTTCGCCAAGTCCAAGATCGCGGCAAATCTGGAATCCGTGCGGTTTCTGGCTGATGAACGAATCGGGACCACCCTCAACCACGAACCCATTCTCCTTGACTGTGGCGATTTTCCCGCCGAGCCGTGAGGCGCGCTCCAGCAACGTATAACGAATGTCCGCGCCGGATTTCTGAAGATAATACGCGGCCGCCAAACCCGTGATGCCTCCGCCTATGATCGTAACGTGCTTCATTCGAGCGCACCCTCCAGGGCATCGGCCATCGCCGCAATGAAGAGCGCGGACTCATTCATGGTTTCCGCGCGGGTCAGCCGTATTCCGCTCGCGCGGGCCAGCTCCTTCGCCTCGATATCGAGATCGAACAGGATTTCCGCATTGTCGCAGACAAACCCGATCGGAGCCACGACGAGTCGCTCATATCCGGCGCTCGGCAGCATGCCCAGGCATTCCTTTAATGAAGGCCCGAGCCACGGTTCCGGGCTCGCGCCCGCGCTCTGAAACGCGACGCTCCAATCCGCAAATCCCACCCGCCCGGCCAGCACCGCCGCGCAGGATTTCAACTCGTCGGCATATCGGTCGCCTGACTTCTCAACGCGCGCGGGCAGGCTGTGCGCCGTGAAGATGAGTTTCGTTTTGCCGGACGCGGCGGCGAGCGCCCGCTGAATATTTTCAGCCCACGCTTCGATGAAGCGCGGCTGACGCCACCATGACTCGATCCAACGAACAGCGATATTCGTACCGAGCTCGCGCTGCGCTTGATCCAGGCGTCTTGCATAGCGGTCCCGATTGAACGTGGAAAACAGCGGCGCCAGGATGATCGCGATGGCGTGTTCGATGCCGGCCTGCTTCATCCGCTCGACCGCACTGCGAATACGCGGTTCGCAATGGCACATCCCGTTGAACACCGGTGAGCGGATACCGCGGCGCATCAATTCCCCGCTCAGCGCCGCGGATTGCGCGAGCGTGATGCGCATGAAAGGCGAGCCGCCGATGAGCTGGTAACGATGCTGGACCTCGGCAAGAAGCTCAGGCGATGGAGGACGGCCCTCGCGAATGTCGGCGATGAAACCGGCGATTTCATCCGGCGACGTCGCGCTGCCTGTCGCCAGGAAAAGCACGGCGCGGTCTGGTCGGTGCTCGTTCATGCCTTGGAATGCTCGTGGACAAGATGCACCAACAACGCCACGTTTTCCACCGGCGTCTCCTTGATCACCCCGTGCCCCAGATTGAAAACATGCCCGCAGCGCCCGCGCACGCTGTCGAGGATACGCGCCGCCTCGCGCTTCATCGGATCCGCCGGACCCAGCAGCAAGGTGGGATCAAGGTTCCCCTGCACCGCAACGTCGTCGCCGAGAATCCTCCACGCATCGGCGAGTTCCACGTGATGATCCACACCCATCACGGTACCGCCCGCCTGTTTCACCAGCGGAAGGAGATGCGCGCCGATCGCGAAATGAATGACGGGCACCGCCGGAGCGGAAACGGCGGCGAGCGCCCGCGCGGAAAAAGGCATGGCCCAATTGCGATATTCCGATTCCGAGAGAATGCCCGCCCACGTATCAAAAAGCTGAACGGCCTGCGCGCCGGCAGCGACCTGCGCCGCCAGGTAAGCACCAACAGCTTGCGCCAGTTTTTCAGCCAGCGCGCTCCACGCGCGGGGCTGTTCGCGAAGGAACTGCCGCGTGACCGGGAAATCGCGCGACGCGTGGCCTTCAATCATATAGCACGCGAGCGTAAATGGCGCACCGGAGAAGCCGATCAACGGAACTTTTCCATCAAGTTGTTTGCGCGTCAGCCGGATCGCTTCCAGCGTGAAGCCCAGACTTTCCTCGGGCGGTCGGACTTGAAGGCGCTCCACATCCTGCGCGTTGCGAACGGGATTGGAGAACGCAGGGCCTTCGCCCTGCGTGAACTTCAGGTCGAGCCCCATGCTTTCCGGCAGCGTGAGGATGTCCGCAAAAATAATCGCCGCATCCACCTCGAACGCCTCGACGGGCTGAAGCGTGACCTGGGCGGCCAACTCCGGTTGCTTGACCAGATCGAGAAGCGAATGCTTTTGACGCAACTCGCGATATGGCGGCATGTAGCGTCCCGCCTGCCGCATCAGCCAGACCGGCGTGGCGTCCACGGGCTCCCGGCGGCAGGCTTTGAGGAAACGG
>CAZTYH010000065.1:8091-19204 GCA_964617565.1 uncultured Verrucomicrobiota bacterium | reverse complement strand
AGCGCGGCGCGGACGCCGCGCCAGTAATCCGGCGCCACGCACGCATCAATCTCCGAGGAGCGGCCGCCGTACACCTGGACGCCACTGTTCGGCAGGGAAACTTCCTGTCCTACGCACAGGAATCCTTCGTCGAACGGCGTGGGCCAGTTATCGAAGACCGGCAGGATGATGTGAGTCACCGGTGCGGAACCCGCGCTCGACCCCATGAAGCCTGTTCCATCGAGCAGGCGCCGGAAACGGCTGTCCCATGCATCCCAGGATGAAATATCGAGGTCGAGTCCTTTCCCGCTTGTGGGCGGCATGAAAGGCGGAACGAAAGAGCCGTTGGAAAGATAAGGCATGATGGCCAGCGCGCAGCGATGCTCGTGGGCCATGCGATAGTACGACATCTCGACGGGGCTTGCGTCGTCGTTGTTCGACACGTCTTTCCTGTACAACATTGCCAGCGTGGCGGGTGCCAGCAATTCGATCGTGAAGGACGGTTCGGGTGGAAGCACGGCAGGCAGGACATCCAGCAGCACATTGATCGTGGTGGATGCGCCTTCCGCGCCGCTGATGATGATTTCGCCGACGTACGTTCCCGGTTCGGCGGCGGTGGGGATCTGGAGTTCGGCATAAACGGTCTGGACCGTCTGGCCCTGGATCTTGTTGGGCATCACATCCATCGCGAGCTTGCCGGACGCGAGCGGTATCAATGCATCGCCGGTCCACGTTCTTTTTCCGCCCTGGTGCGGGGCCATGCTGAACCAGACTCGATGGAAGCGGAACCCGTCGCCACCCATGGGCTTGCCGGCGCGTTCAAAAGGCTTCGTGCTGAAGTCAATAACGGGAAAAGTCTGTTGCCTGGGGCCGAGCACGAGCAGCGTTCCGACAGTCTCGTTTCGCGCCGCGCGCAGCCGCAGTGTGCGTGAACTGCGATCCCAGACAAACGAAGAAAGGTCTTCTGTGCGTCCCTTGCGTTCACGCCCGAGACGGACGTCGCCGGATACGGGGTCCACCACGGCGGTTTCTTCAACGACGCGGAGTGTCAGGCTCCCGTTGACAATGTCTATGGAATCGGCCGGATGCGCCTGGGGTTGTTCGACGGTCGGCATCGAGATGGCGGACGGCGTTTTGAGGGTGGCGCTGGCGGCAACGCCCGCCTGTCCGACCTCATCAATGGCGCGCACGAAAAAGGTGTACATCGTATCGGGCTCGAGCCCTTCGATGATTGCCTTGTCGGGGTTGCCGCTTCGTTGCGGGCGGGGCGTGAGTTCCGGCGGAAGCAGGCGGGTCCGTTCCTGGTTCGCGGGCGCCGGCGCGTACCGGATTTCATATGAGAATGCCTGTCCGCGGTCGCCGTCATCGCCGGTGGCGGTCCACGAAAGAACGACGCCGACCGTTGATTCGCGTCTCAGGTCCGGGTGTCCCCACGCGGTGAGGTCCGGGACGGTGCCGGGTGCGCTGATATCGCTGCGGGTTCCAACGACCTCGATATAATGGTTGAAGCGCGAGTTTTCGCGCGAGGCGATGGTGGCGGTTGTGCCGAGTTGTCCTTTCTCGTCCGTTACGGCAATACCATGCGCCGTTCCGGCGATCAACGCCTGCACGAGGGCGGGGTTGAGTTCGATCTGTACCCACGCATACGGTTCTTGTTCTTCTTCGATGGGGCTGCCGGTACACATCAGCGAGTTGCCGCCGCCGCGAATCAGGTAGTTGAGGGGAATGCCGTCTTCCCGCCACTGGGTTTTCCCCTGGTCCGCCCAGCGCAGCGTCGCGCCGCCTTGCGCAGGTTCTGCGAGAGTCCCGCTTCCTTCCTGCCACGGGGCAGGGAGGGTGCTGAACGCGAGGGTGTGAACCTGGCCGGTTGTCACCTTGCCATACCAGTGTGCCTTGGTGATGGACCACCCCTGCACTTTTTCGAGGTCGTATTGAGCGATGAAAAACTGTTCGTTTCCGCGCAATGGAAGATCCCGAACGGCACCGCCGTTGAACTCCTCCATGGTTCCGGGAGGGTTGATGGTGATGGCGGCATCGGCCATGGCCTTGAGCGTGACCTTGCCGGGGATGATATCCGAGATGGGCGTGGGCACCCAGTCGGGCACGGACAGCGGTGCCAGGTCCGGCATGACTGCGGGGGGCTTGATCGTTTCGCTTTCCGATTTGATTGGAATGAGCTGTGCCTGCGGGAGCTCCGGCTCGACCGGAGCGGCCGGTTGCTTCGGTTGAGGTTCCGTGGCAACAGGGCTTGCTGTTTTGGCACGATCGTCTTTCGGCACGACCTTTGCACCGGGCGGAATCTCGGGCGACAAGGCATTCAGATTCCGGTCTTCCTTGAGTGTTACCTGCGCGTTCTGGACGCTGCGGTAAAAGAAGGCGCCGAGCGTTATCGCGAGGATTGCCGTGAAGGAATAGATGAGCACGGAAGCAAAATTGAACGGCATGGCATGACGCCGCCGCACGTGTGTTGCCGGTTTCTTTTTACGCTTCTTCCGCATGACCTATCCCCTTGAGCGCGGTCGGCGGCCCTTTTCGCAAGGCTCCCCGGACCGCAAGCATATAACCCCCGAGAAGAGGCGACAAGCGCTTTGAGTCGTGAATAGTCGCTTTCGAATCACCGCCGGGCTACCGACGCGCGTTCGATAAGCCGCCCCTTGAACTTTCGGTCGAATCGGCGCGCCGGATTGACCAGGAGATCGCAGGCCCCTTGGACAGCGCATTTTGCAATGGCTTCCAGGGGTTGTTCGATCGTGGTCAGGCGCGGATTCCAGAAGCAACTGACCGACCTGTTTTCCAGCGCGACGACGGAGATGTCTTCGGGTATGCGAAGCTTGAGCTCATGGACGCAGTGGTCGAGCACCGCCAGGCCGAAATTGTCGGATAAATTCACGCATGCCGTGCTTTTCGCTTCCTTCATGCGAGCGGCGATTTCGGGTGGGGGCATTTCCGATGTGCAGAGCACCAGCGGTTCAAATCCCTTGATTCGGCTTCCGGCCCGTTCAAAACCTTTGCGGCGTTGTTCAACGCCCCATCCGGTCGAGTCATCCAGCAGCAGTGCGATGCGTTGATGCCCGTTTTCCGCGAGATGGGTTGTAGCGAGTTCGCCTTCGTAGCTCTGGTCGGAGGAAACGGTGCTCCATGCGGGCCTTGGAGTGCGCTTATTGATCAGGATGGTGGGGACGGGCGGCAGCCGGTCGAGCTGGGTCACTTCGCTGTCCGTCAGGCCGACTTCGATGATGGCATCCACGAGATGCTTGGTCGCGAGGTCCACCGAATCGAGCGGGATGAATTCCACGAGGTAGCCGATGCCCGCGGCGGCGCGAACGAGATGAAGGAGGAGGCGTGTTTTATAATCGCCGGCGCTGAGGTGATCGAGGTGTCCGATGATCACTGCCGCCACGCGGGGCTTGGACACAAGGCGTGGGGTGTAGCCCACGGCCCGGGCGGCCGCGAAAACGCGTTCGCGCATGCGCTTGCTGACGTGCGGATAATCGTTGAACACGCGGGAGACGGTAACGATGGAGACATCCGCCTGGCGCGCGACATCATAAATGGACGCGCCGTTTCCCTGTGCCGTTTGTTTTTGTGACGCCGGTTGTAATTTCATGGTTTTCCAATCCGAATGAACTCTGCTCAATTGATATGTTTTACACAATTGATATGGTTACGCAAGAAGTGTGTTCGCATAACGAAGGCCTTAATCAAGGTAAAGCGCTTTACTTGCAGGGCTGGGCAGGCTATCTTGTGATGTGGAGAATCTCGAAATGCGCACGCGGAACAGCTCGCTCAGGATGTCGCCTGGAGTCACTTCCTTGCTGCTGCTGTGTGTCATGGCGCTGTCCGCCAAGGCGCAGTCGTCCCGCTTCCCCGGGCAATTGGGATCAATGCCGTATTCGAACGGAGTCACCTTCCGCGTGTGGGCGCCGAACGCCACATCCGTCGGCGTGAAAGGGCAGTTTAATGGATGGGCCACCACGCCGCTGGTGAATGAAGGCGGCGGGACGTGGTCGGTTGATATCAATGGAGCCCAGCCCGGACAGGAATACAAGTACAGGATCAATAACAGTTCCGATAAGCGTGATCCGCGCGCGCGCCGAGTGACGAGTTCGAGCGGGAACTCGATCATCTACGATACGGAAGCATTCGATTGGGGCGGAACTTCCATTCCCGAACCATGGAGAAACGACCTGGTGATTTACCAGATGCACGTCGGTACCTTCGCGGGCTACACGCCGCCCGCCACGTTCGACCATGCAATCACCCGCCTCGATCACGTGAAGAAGCTCGGTATCAGTGCCATCAAGCTCATGCCCGTCAACGAATTCCCGGGCGGCCGGAGCTGGGGCTATAACCCTTCAGATCTTTTCGCCGTCGAAAGCGATTACGGAAGCGCGGACGCGATGAAGCGGTTCGTCAAGGCATGCCACGAACGCGGCATCGCCGTTTTCGTGGACGTGGTCCACAATCATTACGGGCCGACCGATCTCGACATGTGGCGCTTCGACGGCTGGTACCAGAACAGCCTCGGCGGCATTTATTTTTATAACGACGGGCGCGCGCACACGATGTGGGGCTCCACGCGGCCCGATTTCGGCCGCGCGGAAGTGCGATCTTTCATCCAGGATCAGATCATGATGTTCGTGGATGAATTCCGGGTGGGCGGATTTCGATGGGATTCCGTTTACAACATCATCAATACGGATTGGGGGCACAACCAGAACGGCGAACACCTCCTCCGCGACGTCAACTGGGAGCTCGCGCAGAATTATCCTTATGTCTTCCGCTGTTCCGAGGATCACGCGTTCGACTACAGCATGAATTTCGAGAGCCAGTGGGATGTGGGTTATCGCTGGAGCCTGCGCGACCTGGTGGTGACCGGGTCCGATGTGGACCGGAACATGTACACGCTGAAAGGCCTGCTGGACGGCTGGGCCGGGCATCACCGGATTGTCTTTTCCGAAGCGCACGACTATATCGCCTCGAATCACGGCAGAAGCCGAATCCCGACGGAGATTCATTACGCCGACCCGGAAAGCATCTGGGCGCGAAAACGCGCGCTGCTGGCCGCCGGTATCGTAATGACCACGCCCGGGGTTCCGATGATTTTCCAGGGCCAGGAAATGCACGAGACGTACGCGTTCCATGACGACACCGCGCTGCGATGGAATCGTACCAACACCTTTGCCGGAATCGTGCAGGCTTACACCGACCTCATTCATTGCCGCCGCAACCTGCACGGCGGCATGCAGGGCCTCAAGGGAGCGGGGGTCAACGTGCATCACGTGGACGATGTAAACAAAGTGATTGCTTATGTCCGCTGGGATGCGGGCGGACAGTCCGACGACGTGGTTGTTGTCGCCAATTTCGCCGTGACGAAATGGACGAACGGAACCTATTCCATCCCGTTTCCATCGGCAGGCACGTGGTATCGCCATTTCAACAGCGACGATCAATCGTACCAGGCCGATTTCGGCGGCATCGGCGCCGCGCAAGTCGAGGCCAGCGGCAGTCCGCCCGCGGCCAATGTCAACATGGGCATGTACAGTCTCCAGATTTTCTCGAAGACGCCGCCTTCCGGGGTCGGCATCGCCACTTTCGATCCGCCTGCGCCGGACGGATGCAATCCGGTTACGGTCATGTTCGATCCTTCGGATGGTCCGCTGCAGGGCACGACCAACGTCGTGGCGTTTGTCGGCCGCAATGGCTGGCTCGATACCGCGGATGTTCAACTGTTCAACCAGGGAGACGGAACCTGGGCGGCGACCGTGGAGGTGGCCGAGGCGACCTACGAGTTGAACATGGCGTTTCACGATGCGGAAGGGACCTGGGATACGAACGGTGGCAATGACTGGCGCCTTGCGATTACGGGCTGCGCGGGGCTTCCGGGCCTCGCGGGGGTTTCACCCCCGTTTCCGCAGGGATGCGTCCCGGTGGAGATCAGCTACCGGCAGCGCGAGGGTGTGCTGACGAATGCGGCGAACATCTATGTGCACCTCGGTCACAACAACTGGCTCAGCATTCAAACGCTGACGATGACCAACACCGCCGGCGATGAGTGGATCACTTCATACACGATCCCCGAAGGAACATGGCAACTGGATTTCGTGTTCCATGACGGCGCGGGGACGTGGGACAACAACAACTGGAACAACTGGCATGAGTATGTGTCGGGTTGCATCCCGTCCGACGGCGCGGGCCTTTCCATCACGAATCCGGCGTTCGACATTTACGTGCCCTATACCCAGGTCGCCGTCAACATCCAGGGCCGCGCCGCGAGAATGAACGGTCAGTTGGACTGGATGAACACGATGACGGAAGACTCGGGTGTTCTGGCTGCGGTGACAAACTGGGCCGTGTTATCCATTCCGCTCGATTTGGGCGCCAATCTCATTCGCGTGTCGGGCACCAACGATGCAGTGAATCCGAACGATGGCGCGCGGGACAGCGCCACAAACATGGTGTACCGGGATGCCGGCACATGGGGCTCGGGGCAGAACGGCGGACAGCAACTGGGCGGGGGTTGGATCCTTTCGGCGACCACCAATTCCGGGCATTTTCTGGCGGCAAGCAACACGACGCCCAACCTCACTATAGGCGCCTATGGATGGGGCCTCTGGGCGAACAGCGGTGGGCTCAGCGAAGCCGTCCGCGCGTTTGCCGATTACCTGCGTGTCGGGGATGTCTTGACGATTCGATTCGAGAACAACTGGATAGAGACAGGTTCCAGCATCGGTGTTGGTTTGCAGAATCGTTTCGGTCAGAACATGCTCGAACTTTTATTCATCGGCGGCGGGACGAATTACGTGGTCAACGACGCAGAAGAGGGGCGCGCGACCGGTGTCCAATGGACGGACAGTGGGGTGGTCCTGGTTTTTGAATTAATTTCGCCGACGACCTATCGCCTGACCGTGAACGGAACCGAAATCGCAGGAACACTGGCGACAACCTCGGAAGCCCTGGTGCGGCGTTTCCGTGTCTGGAATCAAAGCGCGGGACCTGGTTCGGATTATAATTTGTATGTGGCTGACGTGGCGATTGCGGGCATTCCGTTGCAAAGCCAGGAGTATTACGCCGAGCGAACGGTTCATCGCCGCTACGGTCCGCATTTCACGTTTGCCCAGGGGGAAGGCAATGATACGTGGCGATTCATGTTCCCCGTGACGGAAATCGGGCAGGTTTACGACATCCACTCCAACACCAACCTGGTGGATGGCGACTGGATCCCTTTTGCGTACGACCGGCTTGGCGACGGATTTCCCCTGCAGATTGTCCTCACCAATCAGCACAACGAATTGTTCTTCCGCTCCTCGATACGTACACAGTGAAGGTCTGTGAAACGGTTCAGATGTCGTCCCGCCCCTGTTGTCGCGTGGCGGTGCGATGGTCTTCCGCATCCCGCGGCGTCATCCAGAAAGGGTTCACACCCTGTTCAGCGAGAACGAGCCACGAGGTGGCGCCAATGTGCAGCCGGTTGTGATACAGCCAGGGCGTACCGTCGCGCAGATGGAACCCGGTGCTGGTATAATCCCGGCTCGCGGCGGGTAATCCGCCGGACACATGCTGATGCTGCCGCAGGAGGTTGAGTGTCGCTTCGTGCCGTGCAGATTGTCCGATGAGCTTGTACACAGCCGCCATCTGCGCCGTGCCTTCGAACCAGATGCCGTCGCCGTCTTCATTAAAATCGAACCCGGCGCCGCTCCGGCATTGCGCTTCAATGAAGTCAATGGCCGGGCGGTATTGCCCGATCGCATCCGGCATGGAGAGCAGGGCCCACGTCTGCGCGTCGAGCGGAGCAACGTCGCGGAAAACGGAAACGCCATCGTTTCCCGTGCCGGTCCAGAACTTGCCCTCGCGGGCATCCCACATGGCCGCAACAAAACGTCGGGCATGCCGGGCACGCGTGCCCCAGGCCTTGTCGCCGGTGAGGGCTCGCAGTCTCTCGAACGCGGCGTAGAGATCAATGTTGTGTTCGGTGGACTTGTAGAGCAGCACTTCCGCGCGTGGCTCCCAACCTTCGCAACCCGCGATGTATCCGCCCGCGCCGCGCGTGTCGCGGCAGTTTTTCTCGATCCATTCGCCCATGCGGCGCGCGGCGCCGAGATACTGCTCGCCGCCCGCCACTTCGTAATAGGAAAGCAGCGCAAGCATTGCCCACGCCATGTTCCCCGTGTGCGTTCCGACCATGGTCCGGTCTTCCTTCCACCGGCGCTGATCCGCATCCCACCAGCCGGGGATGCGAACGGGGGGTGCCGCGCGGCCGTTCGGCCGCCAGCCCGGCGGCAACGCGAGGTCGCCGCCCTGGTAGGCGTTGCGCAGGCGCCCGTCGTTGTATTCCCGGTCGTTGTCCTGCGCGTAAACCAGCGCATCGGCGATCAGGCCCGCGCGCCACGTTTCGCCGGCGGAAAGAAACGCGAGGAGGGCCACGGCATTGTCGTAGGTGAAAGCGGTGTTGCGCAGCACCACGTCGAACTCGTTCTCCGAGTTCAGTGTTTCGTAGCTCAGCAGCATGCGCGGCTCGTCCAGGCGCATCAGGTCGTAGTGGATATCGTCGAGATAGAAGACCACGTCGCGATGACGGTTGATCGTTGATTTCGTCTGCCACGCGAATCCGAGAAGAACGTTGGTGAGTTCCAATGCCTGGAGATCAATGGAAAAAGTTGTCCAATCCCTGGAAAGCGTGACATAGCCGGTTGAGGTCTGCGGCGCGGAGTCGGGGTGGGGCTTGTTGGGGTTGCCCGTTCCGCCAGCGCGGCCGATGCCGAACGCGAAGAAACAGACCTTCTCCCCGCCGTCTTCACCGCGCGCGCGGAATACCAGGCGGGTTGCGCCGTGGAGGGAGTGACCGGCCGCCGGCACGTCGCCCCAATTCAGGCGGGGCGATGAATCCGTTCCGCTCAGCGCGCCATTGAGAAAGAACCAGCCGCCCCAGTTCGAGCCGGAAGCGTGAAATTCGCAGCGGATGCAGGTCAGGCCGGAGTAGGGAGCATCGGTCCAGTTTTCCACCATCGGCGGAACGGAATCCTCGTCGCCGGGATTGCACATGATCGCCCGTTCCGAAAAATGATTTCCAGCGGAGAGGAAATCGTCATACACAAAAAATTTTTCGTGGAATCTATCCATCACGTGCGCGAGATATTCCACGCTGCCGCGCCGGGAGGACGAAGCGTTGAGCATGTTTGCGGTACGGGCGGCCGGCGCGAGAAGAAGGATGGCGCTCGCAACAATCATCAGTTTTCTGCGGTTCATAACTCCTGCTCCTTGTTGAATCTCTTCAGAGCAGGTGGTGTTCCAGCCGCCCCTCCTCAGGACAAAAATTACCAACACCAGATGTATCCTAGGCTGGGTCGCTTTTTAGGGGCAAATAGCTGGAAGTTCGAAAACTTGCGCAGGCGAAATGCCTTAAAATAAGGCGTTCGTGGGTGCCTTTTTTACTGTTGCACGCACAGGGGTTTTAATCTCAACGCGGAGAATGTTTGCGTTTCTGAAAACGGCGGCAGGCATCACTTGTCTGCTTTGTAAGTCCACCCGAAGTCGTTGTGATACACCATCTGTTTTGTCATGCCGCCGTCCACGACGATGTTCTGTCCGGTGATGAAGCTGCTTTTCTGATCGCATAGAAACATGACGGCGTGAACGATGTCTTCCGGTGTGCCCACGCGGCCTGCGGGGTGCTGCGTCATGTCGGACCCTTCGAATTGCGATCCGGTGGTATCAATCCATCCCGGGGAAATGGCGTTCACTCTCGCTTTTCCGGCAAGCGTGATGGCCATCGCGTGGGTCAGGGCCGTGAGGCCGCCCTTGGCTGCGGTATAGCTTTCGGTGTCGGCCTGGCTCATCAGGCAGCGGGTGGAGGAGATGTTGACGATGCTCGCCGGCGTATGGAAGTGTTTCATGAACAACTGCGTCAACCGGAACGGCGCGGAAATTCCCACGCGCAACACGTAATTGAAATCGTCGCAGGAGCATGTGTTCAGTCCGCCCCGGGACAGGCAGGCGTTGTTGATCAGGAAGTCAATGGCGCCATGCTCGGCAATGACCTTGGCTGCGAAGGCTTGGAGCGTCTGGTCGTCGGCAACGTCCCCGATGAAGTAGGGGTTGTCCAGCAAGTCAATGGTGCAGACGGAAACTCCCTGTGCGGAAAACGCATCGCAGATGGCCTTGCCAATACCCCGGGCTCCGCCCGTAACGACCGCGACTTTTGGATTATCCATGATTTCCTCTTTGTTGAGGATACCATGCTTGCAGGCGCAAAGAAAGCCCGGTCATTTCGTGAAGGGAGGTTGCCCTTCTTTCACCGCTCGACGCGGAAGTTCTCAATCGCGGAACTGCCGGGGGCGTTGGTGTAGGTGTCAACGGCGTGTTTGCCGACGCCGGTATAGTTCGTCTGCCACGTGGTCAAATTAGTGGATGACGCGATCCGGTAGGTTTCGCCCATCGGCACGTTGAACGAGAAGCATGCACGGCCGTCAACGGTGTGGTGGATGTCGAGGATTTCGAACACCGTGGGCACGGACGCATATCTCCGGGTCTCGGCGGGCACAAAGGAAAGGCCGATCGAGAGACTCGGGTTCAGAACGGAGACCTGGAAGTTCGTTTCGGTTCCGCTGATGAAGCCCGCAACCCCCGGCGGCGGCTGGCTGAGTTTCTGCCCATAAAAGAAGACGTTCGAGATCGCCGCGCGACCGCTGCCGAGCGAGGTGATCTCAAACGTGAGCCAGTCGTTGAAAAACGCGTTGCCATCCGCGCCGACGGTCGAGACAACAACCTGGTTCAAACCTGTCGTCGCAATCCATCGCGCGGGAACCTCGTTCGTCGTAAGCCACTGGTTGTTGGTGCGGATCAACTTCACACTGTTGATATAGACGTCCTGCACCTGGTAGTACGGGTCCGCAACGTTGAACGTGGCCTGGACCTGCGTGAAGGCCCCGGTACTCTGCAGGGTGGTGCCCGACGTCAGCGCGACGACAGCCCGGCCCGGTGTGACGACCGCGTTCCCGTGCGCGCCAGAGCCCAGCGCCCGCACCGAAATCCTGTACGGTGTGCCCGCATGAAGGCCGCCGAGCGTGTAGCTGTTGCTCGAAGCAGGGAGCGTTGCGGGGGCCATGCCGGCCGGCCGGATGACGTTCACGAGATA
>CAZTYH010000065.1:0-7991 GCA_964617565.1 uncultured Verrucomicrobiota bacterium | reverse complement strand
AAGCAGGGAGCGTTGCGGGGGCCATGCCGGCCGGCCGGATGACGTTCACGAGATAGCCCGTGGCACCGACAACCGGAGTCCAGTTCAACGGGATCGAGTCGGCCGTAATCGCATTCGTCGGCGGTTGCGGCACGACGGGTGCGTCCAGCCGGTCATCCGGGAGGAGCGTGATCCGTAGCGTGTCGCCATTCCCGGGCGACATCAGGACGTCGGGGGTGATGCGTTCCGAAAAAGCGTAACTGTACGGATCGGCGTTGTTGTAAATGAGGGCCGCGTAGAGGTTGTAGTAGTGGTCGTTCCCGGCGCGCGCCAGCTCGAACGGGAACGACTGCCATTTGATCGGCGTGAACCAGTCCGCCGAGTTTGTTCCATACCGCCCGCCCCAGAACCCGAAGTTAAGAGAGGACAGGATGTCTCCAATCATCCAGGTCTCAAGGGGGTAGGTGGGGCTGGTATCCGTGGTGACCGTGATCCCGTTGACCGCATAAAAGTTCGGGCCGACAGGAGACCCATACACGTACTGGCTCGCGCTGTTCGACGGGATCACGAAGGTGACCGTGTTCGTGTAGGACTGCCCGGGGAACAACGTGGGATTGTGCGGCGGGGCGCTCGTCGTATGGTGCGAGGTGACCAGCCACCCGCTGGTGTGACTGCTGAGCGTGACGAGGTAGCCGATGTAATGGTATCCGCCCTGGTCGCTCGCTACGTTGAGCTGGACCTGGTGGGCCGTGCCGATGAGAGAATCCAGGTAATCCTTGATCTCCGGATATGGCGAAACCGAAGTGCCCGAGCCGGCCATCTTCTGCGGCGCCAAAATGCGGGCGAAGTTTGTGTAGGAGGTGGGGCCGGTATATTCCCAGCCCGGCGTGATATCGGAGTCCGTTAGCGCAAAGACTGCCTGGCCGAGGGCGCTGTCCTTGAAGCGATCCACGAGCGTGTGCGTGGAGGCATATACATAGGACCCGGCGACCATTTTGCCTTTGCTGAACCATTCCATCTGGAGCGGGATGCCGAACTTGTCCACGTAGGTGATGTCCGCGGCATTGTTCTGCGCATCGGTGTTCTTGATCGTAAACTCCGCGTAATCGTAGCGGGATGCGTTGCCCGCGGTGCCGGGAGGCGGGCTCGGTTGGAGATGGTTTGTGAAAGTGAAGTCACGGCCGAAGAAGAAATAAATGGAGCCGGACTTGATGTAGTCGGCCCGGAACGAATAGACGAGATTGGTGTTACCGGAGATGGTCGAGACGTGGGCATACGGGGGGACGGTGCCATGCGTGGAGAGAAAGGAGAGGGGGACGGTGGTCGGGTGCGCCGGGTGGTTGCTCTCGATGTTCGCGAAGAGCTCCATGGGGGTGATCGGATCGTCGGAGATGCCCGGCCATTGTTTCCCGGGCACCTTGATGAAGATGTTGGTGTCGGGCCATCCGGTATCATTGACGATCTCGACCGTCACCTGGCCGGGTGCAAACCGGGGCGCGGCAAGAAGGAACAGGAGGAGGAAGGGATAGCGCAGTGCGGTCTTCATCTGCAATACACTCCTTTGCGCCGGGAGAATATCCCCCGGTTGTTGAGAAGATACCCGGCGGAAATATGCACAGTAAAGCTTCATGAGTAGCTTCTCCTCGTGACGAGCGGTGCGGGCAGGTTTAGGGCAGGTAGATGATATCGAAGTGGATAATGGTCCATATGATGTAGGCCAAACCCAGGAAAATTCCGAACGGATAGCCAACCAGCCAGGTCATCAGATGTTGTCTGGGTTTATAGAACCGCAGGCTGGTTGCGGTGGTCATCACGTTCGCCCACACCCACCAGAAGCTGGCCAGGGCAAGCAGATAGTAACCCCATCGGGGATAAAGAAACACAAGAATGATTCCGGCGATATTAGCCGGGCAGGCCACGAAGATATCTGCGATCGCGGTGCCATAAAACATCTTTTGCTCGTGCCAGTCATCCCTGGACCCGTCCGGGTTGTTGAATCCTTCGCCCCGAAGGACTTTCCATTGCATAAACCAGAGGAGCAGGGAATACACCCCATACATGGTCAGCAGAAAGTACAGGGTGCCTCGGGAAAAGAGCGAGAGATTCTGCATCATGATTTATCCTGTATGTCAGCCTTGAGGCTGAGAAAATCGCGCCAGCGGATTTAGCGATTCGTATTTGGGCAACACGCTATTAGCGGGTATCCTCTCCCGCATGCAATTGACCGAGAAAATCGTTTGTCGTTGCGGAGTCGGTGCTTTCGATGTGCATGGCATGTCCCAGCAGCTCCCCGATGCCCGCGATTTTCGCCTGCATGGCCGGACTCAATTGTTTGACCAGCTCCACGTTGTAGGTGCGTGACGACGTGTCGTCGAGGGCGAGTCGTCCAAAAATCCGCTCGGCGGCAATGCCGTACGTTCGCGAATTCCACGCGGGTGAATTCTCTTCGAGAACGGGATCAACATTAGTCATCAAGATGGAGATGCTGTTGTCGCTGTTGCGGAGTATCTCCCAGGCGCATAATTGCTGGGGAAAGTCCCGCAACGAGACGGTTTCAACCTCCCAGAAACCTCGTTCCGGCTGGTCCGGGTCCGGCGAAGGAAACGGCGTAACCACGTTCTGGTGGCGATGCCCCGCCATGACAAGGAGGAGGTTCGGGTAATTGTGAAGCGTGGCGACCAGGTTGCTTTCGGATGCAGTATCATAGAATGTTATAGATCTGCTTGTGTTGGTAGCGCTCGTTTGCGGCAGAATGGGAATGTGGCAGGCAAGGATCATGAGTTGCTCCTCATCTTGCCCCATCTGCAATTCGTTGGTGAGCCAGCTTATACGTGCGGCATCAATCCAGCCGCCACCATAAAAAAGCGCACTCCGGCCGGGTTCGTCCTTCTTGCAGGTATTGTCGAGCACGATCACCTTGAGCGGCAGGTTCGTCGCGGGCTCGAACGAGTAGCAGGCCGCCAGGCTGCCGGTGACGCCTTGGATGAAACCATGCCCCTTCGGAAGCGAGGTGCTATCAAAGAACGCATTGACAAAGTTCGTGGGCGAATTGAGTGGCGTAGAGAGTATGCGGCGATCCGGATCCGCTGCGACCATTGGAGGCGTATCGAAAAGGTTCGTCGCTCCCCATTTGATCACGGTGCCATAGGGGGTGGTCCCATCCACAACCCCCACATATATGCCGGTTCCCTCGGCACCCGGTGGAATCAGGGGTCCCTTGGGTGAAATATTGAGAACGTTGGAGCTCACCATGGTTTGCTGGATTTTTTCGCTTGGATAACCGATGCCCATCCATAGCTGATCGTGGTTGCCGATGACCGCGTACCATGGGATGGAGCGATCGAGCCCGGTGGCTTGAAAGGGCCTCTGGTAATCTATGGTGTCGGCTCCGTCATGGGCGCCCGAACTGGGTGTAATGGGCTGTCCGTCCATAACATCAACAAACCAGCGTAGTTCATTGTATTGACCGGAGTTGCATACGTCCCCGAGGACAATGCCGAAATCGAAAGACGCCAGCCGGTGCAGGGTGTTGATGGTCTTGACGGCGGCATCGAGACGATGGGTCGTGGCCAAAATGACCGGCGTATAAGCAGACGGATTGAGTTGGGCCATGCCAGCGTCGCCAAAACCGGCGCTCCAGCCGAGGTAGGGAACCTGAGCCGGGGATTCCTTGTCGGTCATATGAACGTCGGCCAGGGAAAAGAAAGATAGAAGCCGCGCCGCATGGTTCGTACCCGTATAGCCTTCCGGCATCAATGTGAGCAGCCGGCCCTCGTTCGTCCCCGGCCCCCAATCCCACTGGCCGTAGGGCGAGGTCAGGTAGGCGGCCACGTTGGACGGGGCGACGGGATCCGTATCCGGCGCAACGATGCGCGGCAGGATCGTTTGTTGACGCGTCCCCATCTCGACTCCGCTTCCGGAAATGGGAAGCAACAAAACAAACACGCTGATGAATTGGATGACCTGAAACATTTGATATCCACACCACCGGGAAGGATTCTTCATATTATTCGTCCTTTCTTAGCGCGATGAGCCTTATAGCTCCAACTTCTCAACGAGCGCTGTTCGCAGGAACGGTGCGGCTGAGACGCGTTTTTTTGCGCCAGCAAAAAAACGTAGTCTCCAGCTTCTGGTTCGCCTCATTTTGATTCAAGCAACGGCCAGTGCGTGAACCTCGTGATCAATCCGATCTCCGATTTGCTCTTCTGTCAGTGCCAGATCAAAGTGGGTCTGAAGATTGAGCCAGAACTGGGGAGAGACACCAAAGTAGCGCCCGAGACGCAGAGCGGTGTCCGCTGTGACGGCTCGGTTTCCGTGCACGATTTCGTTGATTCGACGGGGCGGAACACGGGTGTCTTTCGCCAGGCGATACTGCGAAATGCCCATGGGCTTGAGGAACTCCTCCAGGAGAACCTCACCCGGATGGATAGGGGATATCTTCTTTGTCTTCATGGTTGTACTCCTAATGGTAGTCCACAATCTCCACGTCATAAGCGTTCCCGTCGTGCCACCGAAAGCAAATGCGCCACTGATCGTTGATTCTGATGCTATGCTGTCCCAGTCTCTTCCCGCTCAATGCTTCCAGCCGATTTGCCGGGGGGACACGCAGTGTGTTAAGATCCTCTGCCGCATCAATCATCCACAACTTGCGCATAGCCACTCGCTGAATGTCATGAGGCAGCTTTCGCGCGTGCTCCCGCCCGTATATCTTCTCGGTATCTTTGCACCGGAACGACTTGATCATGCTTCTAACATAACGCGCGCCGTTAATACCGTCAAGCGTTATTATTTATAAGGGCGAATGCGGCGCTCACCGAATGGCTGGATCGTAACAGGCGCTTGCCCGCCGGAGCAAGCAACGCTTGCGAAGGAGGGAAGCCTGCGAACGAAGTGAGCGCCGCATTCCGCGCGCCGCAGGCGCGCGGAACGTTCAGGCTGAGACGCGTTTTTTTGCGCCAGCAAAAAAACGTAGTCTCCAGCCTCTGGTTCGACAATTCTATTTCTCTGTTGTCCAAAAGGCGGAGGGGTTGATCGTGCGAATGCCCTGCACGCACTTAAGATCGAGCAGGTCTTTGTCTCCCGTCACAATGCATTCGCAGTTTCCGGCTAATGCCGTTCCCAGAATATGATCGTCATCTGGGTCACGACACGTCGGTTCTTCCAGTTCTTGTGGCGTCACCACAACCACCCGTGATTTCAAGAGCCTAATTACATCCTCGGCCTCGCGGCTCGAGAAGTCGAACCTTCCAACGAGTTTGTCCCGCAGTTCATCAAGAATGAATGTTGACAGAATAATTTCGTGGTTGATTGCACAGTACTCCAGAAGTTCATTGCATACGCCATGCGTAATAAACGCGGCAATCAGCACGTTTGTGTCGAGAACAAGTTTCATGATACGCGGTCAAACACGTCTTCATCCGTGTGAATCCCGCGTTGAGACGCTTTCGCCACCATGGTCTTTCGAAGCCCCCGGAATTGGCGAATAAACAGGTAATCGCGAATGGACTCGCGCACGAGGTCACTTCGGGAAACCCCTTCAGTCTTTGAGACTCGGTCTAGCTGGGATCGGACCTTTTCCGGCAAGCTTATTGTAATGGTGCTTCTCATGTGCGGCCTTCCTCCATATCTGTGTAATAGAATATCTTACAGGCAGGGATTTGTCAAATCCAACCTAGACGCTTGCACGCTCCGTGAATCAGATAGACGCCGAGACCAAGGACGAACACTCCAAACGCCAGGCGCAAATACGGACCCTTCATCTTGTTCGCGACACATGCGCCCATCCACAGGCCGATAAACATCGTGCCGGCGACAATGAGCGCAGCCCGAAGATCAACGTTGCCGTGCCTGTAGTACTCGATAGCGGCTGCCAAGCCGATCGGGGGCAGCAGAACTGCGAGGCTCGTGCCCGTTGCCTTGTGATGGGAGAAGCCTGCCCAGTAGATCAGCATCGGTACGATCACGACGCCACCACCGATGCCGAACAGGCCGGCGGTGAGTCCTCCTGCCAGGCCGATCAACACCAGAATTAGCCACGATACCATAGGATAAGTCCTCCATTGAATTTGCAGCGAATCCGATCCGATCGTACCTGGTCGTTTCTCATATCCGGGGTGGCCGCGTTGTTCCCATTGAACTTAATGTATCTATCCCAAACTGTTTCCGGATAAGTGAAATCGACCTGCTCATCCTCCGGTATCGTGCCAAGCCAATGGCGCCGGTGATGATTCCACTCCCAATGCAGGCAAATCCGGCTACCCAACGCCAGCTTTGATCCAAGAAAAGCAGTAGCAGGATCCCGGCGAGCAGCAGGGCAGCGCCGGTGTCCGCGCCGGGTGAAACGTAGGTGTCCACGCTCTTGTTCGCAGTCATCTGTCTTTCGGCAATTCTGCTTTGCAGGTCGAGCAGTATATCTTCGGGGCTTTCTTGTCGTAATCCTCCAAGCGATAGGGCGTGCCACATGACGGGCACTGCGGGCCAGATGGCTTCGTGTGGGCCTTCGCATTCGCAGCAACGGTTGCACTTGGCAGGGGAGGAAAGATGGCTTTTGCATTCTTGGCTTCGTCCCCATCCAAATGCGCCGATGCAGTAAGCCACTTGTCCTGCAGAGTGACCGCCGACTGCTCCGATCCACACTTCGCTGTCAACTCAACGGTCAGATCCAGATATCCCTCTCCGCACCCATAGCACTCATGCCAGCTGAGCGTTCCTAGACCATCCTTTGGGTTGGGTTGGAGTGGCGGTAAAGGTTGCAGGAGTCCGGATTGCACGGCAGCTCTTGTTGTAGCCATGAGGGATGCAGGAACTGCGATTGTCCGCGGGACAAAAGTAAACTGTTTGCACTTTTGGCAAAACGGTTTCGTTTTCACGGCATTCTCCGCGCCTTCCGCACCCGTTGCTGCAAATCCGATTGCATAAAGGAGCCCCACCGCAATACCCCATCCTCCACGAAGAAGTTCTGGGAAGAGGGGGTTGTATTTCATGTTGGCGTACCATGTATATCCCAGCACGATGGCCGTCGCGATGACAGAAACCGCCTGGGCGGCTTCCACACTACGATTCTTGCCCAGGCGGCCGAAGGCTGAGACTATCTTGGCTACAATCACTGCGGTTACGTATCCGCCAACGCCAATGACTGCGGCTTTGACCAGAAACATCAATAGGGGGTCGAGGGTGTGGACCGTGAAATCCCTCAAGAAACCGATTTTGCTCGGGAACCAGAGTATCATCTTTCCGAATACGCCGAGAATGAGCCCGGCCAGACCACCGGCAAGAACGGCGCACACGGCAGCCCCGATCCATGCCACAGGGGCTCCGAGGATCATTGCGACAATAGCCGGGCCGGATGTCTTCCCGTCTGGCACGAAGGCTGGATTGCATACAGGATAGGCGGTCTTAATTCGAGCAAAGGCTTCCTGCCCTGAATCAACAGACGGATACTCAGTCTTGAAGGACGGGGGTGTCTCGGATACGTGGCCGTCCTTTATGACCACTGATGGTGTCTCGGGCTGAGGGCCTCGGGCTGGCTCCCCTGTTGTGTCATCAATCTCGATCCATTCATCCACCCACTTCTTACACGTCGGACATGGCCCGTGATATCCCCATCCGATAGAACCGTCAGAGATCACCTTCGAGCATTCAGGACACTTGACTGTCATACGGGATTCCTTCCATCTCCTGCGAACGTCACGGCTCACCTTCGGTTGACCCGCCGCGGGTCAACCGTAATGGTGAAGCCGATTGTTAGCCTTTTCTTTCTATTATTCTGCAAGCCGCACCCGGTAGTGGTTCTGATTTGTGGGGGTGTTCAAATCGAGCAGAGACTCTGTCCCCTCAGGAAACTCGCTGAGCTCATAGATGGCGAACGGCCAGGCGGTTGTCCACGAGTTGCCTGAGAGGTCTGATCCTCTGTCAACCCAATATCCTTTCCCATATACAGTCTGCCAGGTGATTGCCACACTCGAACCGTCCATAGATGTTGAGATGATCCCAAGAAATGATTGATCGTTGAG
>CAZTYH010000064.1:6231-19389 GCA_964617565.1 uncultured Verrucomicrobiota bacterium | reverse complement strand
TTCCGGTATTCCGCCGTGGAACGGATGTCATCAATGGGGCTCACCGCCGCCGCGACATGCTGTTCCGCTTCAAACGCGATGTCCTCATCCAGCTTCTGGCCTTCAAGCCACGATTCAAAATCCCACAATCGCACGACGGTGGGCGCAACACTTCCCAGCGCAATGGCCGCCGCCTTCACCATTTTCCGCTCCATCACGATCCGGCAGGCGCCCATCACTTTGGAAATCGCCTGCGCCGCGCGCGGGCCGATCTTCCAGAAAAACTCGCGCCCGCCTTTCGGCATTTTCGGGAGCACAAACCGTACGATTAACTCGTCCGGACGCAAATCAATTTTGCGGTAATCAAGGAAGAACTCCGTGAGTGGAATCTCACGCTCGCCCGCTGCGGAAGCGACCACCACAACGCCATCGGTGATGATCAACGCCGGCGGCAGATCGCCCGCGGGACTCGCATTCGCCACATTACCGCCGATGGTTCCGCGCGCCTGGATCTGCGCGCCGCCGACCGTGGCCGCGGCGGCGGCCAGCGCCGGCAGGTGTTTCTGAACAAGCGGAGAATTGCGAAGCTCGGCATGCGTTACCGCCGCGCCGATGATCAGCGCATCGCCGTTTTCCTCGATGCCCTTCAGCTCCCGCAATTGAAAAATGCTGAGCGCGCGACCGGGTATCGGCACCGCGCCGGACGCCCACTGCACCATGAGGTCCGTGCCTCCCGATAGAATACGGCCGCGCCCGGCTTCATCCTTCAATGCGGCCAGCGCCTCTCTCAGGCTTTCCGGAAAGTCGCACTCGATATCTTCAATTGTTCTGATGCCCGAGCTCACTTGCATTCACCCGTCAACGCTTCGATCCCGCTTTTCGCCTCGGCAAAGGCCATTTGTCCGCTGCCGCGCGCACCGCCTCGATAATCTTTTCGTATCCCGTACACCTGCACAAGTTGCCCGCATGCGCTTCGCGGATCGTCCGTTCATCCGGATTCCGCTGTCGCGTCAGCAAAGCGTAAGAAGACATGATCATGCCGGGAATACAGAAACCGCACTGCGCGGCGCCTTTTTCCACGTACATTTTCTGGAGCAATCGTCCGCCCTCGGTTTTCTCCAGCCCTTCAACCGTCATGATCTCCGAGCCATCCGGCACCTGCCCCGCGGGAATCAGGCACGATACCACCGGATCGCCGTTCAGCAAAATGGTGCAGGCGCCGCACTCGCCTTCTCCGCAGCCCTCTTTAGCACCCGTGAGTTTCAAGTCTTCACGAATCACATCCAGGAGCCGGCGCGTCGGCGGAACCGTCACTTCCCGCACCGCACCATTCACCTTCCACGCGCGCTTCACTTTCTTCATTTCGCTCGTCCTGTTTTACAGCGGCATTTTCTGCGCCTGCAACGAAACCAGCAGATCCTCGGGCATGATCGGCAGGCTGACCATTCGAACGCCAGCCGCCTGCTCGATGGCATTCGCGATCGCGGGCGCCAATCCATCCATCGGAATCTCGCCGACGCCTTTGGCCCCATGCGGTACGCACGGGCACGGGAACTCGACAAAGTGTACATCGAACTCCGGCGTGTCGAGCGCGGTTGGAATGATGTAGGTCTGCATGCGATCCGCGTCGAATTTGCCTTTGCGGATTCCGATCTTCTCCATCACCGCATAACCGAGCGCCTGGGTCAACCCGCCCTCGATCTGCCCTTTGGCCAGCACCGGGTTGATCACCGTTCCGATATCGAAAACGGCGTACACTTTCTTCACGCGTATCTGCAAGGTCAGCGTGTTTATCTCCACTTCGGCAATATTGCAGCCCCACGAATAACCCGGGTACGCGTCGCCCTCGAACGTTTTCTGATTCCATACGGTGTCCGGGGGCAGTGAAAACTGGTTCCCGACCTTCATTGGCCCATGTTTCTTGAGATAAGTGCCCGCCACTTCCTTGAAAGAGCGCGCCAGCTTGCCGGGAACCTTGAATGCGCCGTTAATCAGCTCGGGACGTTTTCCGCCGAAGAAGGTCTCGCCTGCAAACAACTCGATGGCTTCCTTCAGCTTCACCGCCGCCCCCGCAAGCGTGCCGCCCACC
Source organism: uncultured Verrucomicrobiota bacterium (assembly GCA_964617565.1). Taxonomy (GTDB): domain Bacteria; phylum Verrucomicrobiota; class Kiritimatiellia; order CAIQIC01; family JAGNIJ01; genus JAKJGV01. Next base: position 17,321 of record CAZTYH010000064.1, on the reverse strand, counting down.
ACCATCGTCGTGCGCGATGCCACCGTGGGTCCGCTGTCCGGCACCAGGGCGGTGTCGGCAAAGGGAAATCGCACACGGCCCACGGGGAGCGACATCGCATCGGCTACGATCTGGCACAGCACGGTCTGCGCGCCCTGCCCCATCTCGGTGGAACTCGCCTTGATATTCACGCCGGGCCCGCCGTCGCTCAACATTTCCAACTCCACCTCGGCGCGCGATTTTATTTTGGCCTCGCCGTCGCCCGTAAAACCGGCGCCATGGGCAAAAAATGAAACGCCGATGCCGTACCATGTATCCTCCGGCAATTTTCCCCGCGTGCACTTCTTGAGCTTCGCGGCAAAGCCGGAGCGCTTCAGGCACTCTTCGAGAACGGCGGGCGAGCCGACGCTGGTCTTGAGTACCTGCCCCGTCGGCGTGATATCGCCCTCACGGAGGCAGTTCTTGAGACGGAACTCGTGAGGCGTCATCTTGCACGCCTTCGCCATCGCATCCACGTGGGATTCCAAGCCCCAGATCGCCTGCGGCGCGCCGAATCCGCGGAAGGCGCCGGAGGGAAATGTGTTTGTGCGCCAGACCACGCCGTTCACGAACACATTCTCGCAACGATACCCCATCGCCGCATGCAGAATGCCGCGATACATTACGACATCGCTCAGCGTCAGATACGCGCCGCCGTCGAGGAAGAAATCCACGTACATCGCCGTGATCGTGCCGTCTTTCTTCAAGCCCGTTTTGTGGCGCACCCACACCGGATGCCGCTTCGTGGTGAAAAGGATATCCTGGTTGCGGTCGTAGATGATCTTGACCGGCTTGCCCGACTTCATCGCGGGCAATGTGCAATAGGCGGCCAGCATGGATGGAAACTCTTCCTTGCCGCCGAACGCGCCGCCCACCGCCTCCTGCTTGACGCGCAATTTCTCCGGCGGCAAACCCAGCGCCTCGTGCAATTCGTGAACCACATAATAAGGACACTGGAGACTGCCCCGCACAAAAAGGCCGCCGCCGGGCATCGGGATCGCCACCATCCCCTGCGGTTCGATATACAACTGTTCCTGGTGCCCCGCTGCGTATTCGTCTTCAACAATCAGGTCCGCCTCTTCAAGCCCTTTATCCACGTCGCCCTTCACGATCGTCTGACCGCAAAGGCGCACGTCGCTTTCCTCGCCCTGCTTGAAACGGTCAACGATCTCGGCCAGCGTGAATACCGGCGGCAACTCCTCGATGTCCGCATGGATATGACTCGCCGCCTCGCGTGCCAGCTTCAAGGTCGGCGCCGCCACGACGGCAAGCGGTTCACCGAGGTAAAGGATTTCGTCATGCGCAAGGACCGGCATCGAACGGTCGTGCATGACAAATATATTGGGACCGGGAATATCTTCAGGCGTCACCACGACAACCGAACGCGTCCAGTCGAAATCATCGCTCATTCGCAAAGCGCGCAGCCTGCCGTGCGCAACCGGCGAACGCACGACCCACGAATGCCAGCAGCCGGGGATATGCAAGTCGTCCACGTATTGCGCGCGACCCCTTACCTTCTCGTCCCCGTCCACCCGCGGGATTCCCTGTCCGACCACAACATCGCTTTTTTCAATGGGTGCCATAGAAAAATCGCCGGCCTCAAAATGAGATTACGCAAGACCCTTGCGGAAATCAAACGCTTTGAACGCGAACAACTCCAACGAACCGGATAAACTTGTGCGAGCGGAAACCGCGTGGCAAGGTACGTGAATGATGAAGAATATCGCACATCGCGTCCGGCTTGTTTCCTTTTTCTTTCTTGCCGTTTTTGCGGCGGGATGCCGCACAAAGACAGAGCCGATGGTCCGCCCGCTGTCCGGCCCAGAACTCAAAACCTTCTATTCGCAAGCTCAGGATCCGCGTCGCTTCTGGATCACCGTTTACAACACCGACAAGGGCCCTGTTTTCACAGGCCAGAACCGATTGCACAGCAGTCAGTTCGTAGGCCTCCCGTTCCTGTCGCGTCAGCATCCCGATGTGCCCGTCGTGCAGATTGACGCATGGCGCCGCCGCAAGTTTGCCGCTCTCATAGACACAACTTCCGCCCGCAGTTGGCTGACAATGGATGCATTCCGCGCCATGCAGGGAGTTCCGCTTGGCCCGCCCGCTTACCGCTTTCCCGCCCGCCATGTGACGGATGAACCGCCCGGCTATATCGGAGTGGTAAACAAGGTCCGGTTTGATCATCTCCACATGGAAGACGCCGTTTTCTGCGCTCGGGGCGCTTTCGGCCCCATCGGCCGCCTTGCCCGCGGCATTAAGCAACCGAAGATCGAGTGCGTGATGGGTCTCGACATGGTCCAATCGTTCCGATATGTGCAGATCAACTACCCTTTGAAGTCGGTCGTACTCTCCTCCGCAACCGGCTACGCGCCGGAAGAATCAATGCTCGTCGCATCCATTCCCTATCACGAAGCCGGGGGAAGTCTTGCCGTGTACGGAAAAGTGAACGGACAGGAAACGACAATCCTCGTGGATACGGCGGGTGACTTCACCTTCGTTGCAAAAGGCGAAGCGTTCACCGTGGTAAGACAACTTGAGCTCGACAACCTCGTCTTCCGCAATGTGGAAGTGGATGACCCGGAGCATTTCGATCTCGGCTTGCTTGAGTTTCCAAGGATTGGAAACCGATTGCTGCAGCGATTCAGAGTCACCATTGATTCAGGCAGCAAGGTCATCCACTTCGAGAAGCCCGACACCGTCCGAAGATAGCTCTACCCCCCCCGAAATGCGTCGGGATTTTTTACACTATCTCTGGAATTCCACGTTTATTTGGCAACCTTATTTTGTCGGAATATATTCTTATCATCCTGCCGCACAACAAGTTGTGCGCCATTACGCCAGGACAATAATGGCCGCTGGCATGCCATCTGCTAAATAAGTAGTGCGAGTTGGGATAAAAAGGAGGAGGGAGAAACAATGAGGACTATGATTAGAACAACAATATTGGTGATAGCGGGATTGGTTGCGGCGCAATGCGCAATGGCGTTGCCGGTTCATCTGAGCCGCGTCGGCGGTTATTATTACGGGGACGGCGGCGAGTTCACCGCGGCCGGAACAGCATTAAATGCCAACTACAGCGCCAGCGCGCTTGTCGCCGGCAGCGGTGGGGTTGGTTTTCAAACCTTCTGCCTTGAGCGGGACGAATATGTGACCCTGCCTGGCTGGTATGATTACACGATTGGAAACGCCGCGGTTGACGGCGGCGTAGGTGGTCCGAGCCCGGACCCGCTTTCGTGGGGAACGGCGTGGCTGTACAGCCAGTTCGCGGCGGGAAGCCTCGGAGGATACAACTACGGAGCAGGCCGCTCAACATCCGCCCGTTACCTCCAGGAAGCAATCTGGTGGCTGGAGCATGAATTGGCATCCTACACAGCGGGCAACGTGTTCGTGGCTGCGGCGATTGCCCAGTTCGGCACTGCTGCCGCTGCGCGGGCCGATGCAACGGCCGGTTCATACAATGTGTATGCGCTCAATCTTACGAGCAACAGGGGCCAGACGCTTAATCAGAGCATGCTCGTTATTCGTGTTGCAGACGGTGGTCTGACAGTGCTGATGCTTGGCGTGGGCGTAATGGGTTGCGCGATCATTCGGCGTAAACTCGCCAAGGTCAGTTGATATGTAAACAAGTCGCGCCCGGAAGAAGGGAGTTGTATCGTGAAGAAGATATACTTAACTGCAGCAATAGTAATGGGATTGTTCGTTGTTCAGAGCATCTCGGCGCTGCCTCTGAATCTCCTGAACGATACCATCGCCTTCGACACAGGCATTCATGCCACGCCGAACTGGAACGTGATACCCGGCCAGGACAACAGCGGTACCTGGTTAAGCTGGAACATCACGCAGGTGAACGATGTGTGGCGCTATGAATACCTGTGGCACACCGATGGGCGCGACCTGAGTCACATTATTATGCAGGTCAGCGAAGGCGCCGGCGCGAACGATTTCTGGAACTGGCAATTTCAGTACTCGGGTATTGAAGACAGTCCGGAAATTGGATGGTTCGGGCAAGGCCCAGGCAATCCGGGAATCCCGGGGTCCGTCTATGGCTTCAAGCTCGACCTCGAGGATGACACGCCTATATTCGGATTCTCATTCGAGACATGGCGATCGCCGGTATGGGGCGATTTCTACGCCAAGGACGGCAAGTATGAGGGTTCCGACGTGTACGCTTACAACCTCGGGTTCCTGGATGCAGATGTTAACGACGGACGCCACATCGCGGTTCCGAACGGCAGGCTCATACGGATTGCCGACGGCGGTTTGACGGTTGGACTGCTCGGCCTCGCGCTGTTGTCGGTAGCCTTCATTCGCCGTCGCCTTGTTGCGCGCGCGTAATCTGCATATCATTAAAGAAAAGAACGCGGCCCCGGAAGGGGCCGCGTTTTTTACGTTACGGGTCGAACAGAACTACGACACCCCGGTTGGTGAGGATAGGGATGTCGTTGGTCAATGCAAACGAGCTGAGCGGATTCCCCTGCAGTCGGACAAGCGTTCCCGTGCCGATACCGTCGTTCAACGAATTGGTTACAAGCGCCCCGATGTTCGTTATGAGATTGTTATGAAGCCGCAGATCCAACAGGTTGGTCATACTCGACAGGGAATCAATATCCGTAATTGAATTATTGTTGAGCCTCAAATCAAGCATCTGCGTCAGCCCGGCCAAGGGCGAAATATCCGAAATCAGGTTGTTGTACGCGAATAATTGAAGAAGATTGGTAAGCCCGGCCAATGGGCTCAGATCCGAGACCTGATTGTTAAACATGGATAAACGGATCAGATAGGTCATATTCGACAATGGACCGATATCGCTTACCAGGTTGAAGGGGAATTCAAGCGAGGTCAGGTTGGTTAACCCGGCCAGCGGGCTCAAATCCGATATTTTGTTGCTCAGGAAATCAAGCCTGCGAAGCCCCGTCAGTCCCGCAAGCGGGGCAAGATCGCTCAAATTGGTATTGTTGCTCAGGTTCAACGAGTCGAGCCACGTGTATTCCAATCCCGTGAGGTCGGTCACGTTTTTCCCGATCAGGATGGTGGTCGGACTCAGGTTGGTTACCGCGATGAGCTCGAAATCGTAAAGCTCGTCTGCCGGCTCGTATTTGTTCGTCACGGCATTTCGAACGCCTTGCGCCACATTGGTATCGGGAATGTGAACGACGACAACGCGTCGCACACGAAAGAAAGAAGAAGATAAATGATTCGTCACAACAGCCGCGTTGTTGCTGAGAACCGGCGTTATGAATTCGTACGGCCCGGAAACCACCGGCGATGACGCGACGATGTTGCGATTGGTGGGAGAATCCCATTTCAACTCAAAGATCGGAGCCTGCTGGACCAAGCCGGTGATGACCGGAGGCTCGCCCGGAGAAGGAGTAGCCAGTGTGATTAACAGCAGAAAAGAGACAACGCCTGTTCTGAGGCAGCTTTTCACGGAATACTGAAAACCCCCGCCGTTCATTGGTTCAATAATACATCACAAGGGCCTCCGATGCAAAAAAAAGCACAACCGGATCGGTTGTGCCTGCGCGCAATAAAAACTGTGTTTTTCTTAAGGATGCCGTACAACCAGGCGCACCATTTTCAGGGGTTCCTCCCCGATCATATTGGTAACGACCATTTCTCCGGAGGTCGGCATGATTCCCGACAAACCGTCCAGTGGAGCCCAGACATCATTCACGAGATCCAGGCTGTACTGGACGTCATACAGACGATTCATCGAGCAATCCCATTTCATCTCATAGCCGATGATGGGGGCAACGGTCTGGGTGATCACGTCGTAAGGCGGCTCGGTGTTGGTTGAAACGACTTCGTACGACGGTCCGTAGATGGGAGCCACTCGAACCAGACGGAGATGGCTTTCCGGATCACTCGGATTCGTGTCCATGATGTATTCCTGCCAAACGGCAGCGCCATCGCCATCGAGATCCTGTTCCAGGATGTCCTCGGCGCGATCCGCAACGCCATGCTCGATCAACCAGGACGCAATCTGCGGATATTCATCGGTAAACGAATTCCAGAATATCTCTTCCGAAGGCTGTCCCTCCAGCCCACCTTCATCGAGAGCCGTCACAACAAAGAAGTATGTCACTCGCTCATCCAATCCGGAAATCTGCGCGGAAGGATCCGCGCCGACTTCGATGAACTGATCATATTGACCTGAAGACGTTCCGTAGTAGATGCGATAGCCAACGGGCTCGGGCATCGGACTTCCATCGGTTCGAGAAACGGGCGGATCCCATTCAAGGACAATGTATGAAGCGTAAGCCGATGGCGTGGCTAACTGGAACAAAAGGACAACCAGGCAACAAACGATGAAGCCAACGGTTCGCTGCCTGTTCCATACCCAGATTGACGCTTTCTTCTGCACGCATAACTAATCAGCAGAAGAAATGCCAAGGCATAGGATATGTGACAGGTCTTCCTTGCCATCCGGCTTGCGGTTTTGCAATTCATTCGTCGGGTCAGAGCGTAAATCATTTCAGTCACGCAGGTAGCAAGAACCCGTCATTTCGATCAACAAAAGCGATATAAAGATTGTTTTGGCGAAAAATATTCTTCGTGTACAAAAATGCGCACCTGGAAATTTTCATTTTCGAGAACCCGTTGCACTTGTGAAACAGCATCGCTATTCGGCTGTCCTGGACTCCCATAGCGCCAACTGGCTGGTCGCCGACTCCTTGAGCGAAGCGGGTAAGCCGACTTTAACAGCTCTTTGCATCGTCTCAACAGCTTCTGAAAATGCGTTCGATTTGCCCAGGCTGGTGGCAAGCCAGTAGAGAGCAATCCCGTCAGTCGCATTGGACTGAACAACCCGCCGCAGCAACGGAATCGCTTGTGCCACCGAACCGCTGCAGGCCAGCGCCAGTGCATGACTCCGAACGGCGACCGGATCGTCGGGTAAGCGCTCTCGAGCGCTTTGCGCCAGCGTTAGCGTTTCCGGATCATTCAATCCCCGGGCGACGCGCAACGCAGCAAAATCTCGCGCCGGAAGTGCCCACGACGGATATCGCGCGATGAGCCGCCGGTATTGCGCATCCGCATCCTCGCCGGTCGCCAGCCTTGCGTTCACCAGCAGGACAAGCGGCGATTGCGGATCGCGAGTGCGCGCCGCTTCAAGAATCCGGCCTTCATCGCTCGCGGCTGTTTCTCCTGTGTAGAGGTCGAGCAACGCCAGGAAATCCGCAATTGAATCAACCGATTTATCGGCTGCGGCGGCTTTGGCCTGTTCAGCTTCTCGTCGGCAGTCATCCACACGGCTCACCATCAGTGATGCCTGGGCGAGGTTGAACAGGACTTCCGTATCAGCCCTGTCCGATCCGGCAGCTTCGAGCAAAAGGCTGCGGCTCCATGCATAATCCGAGGCCAGAAAAGCGGCGCGGCCCAGCGCGTGGGCAACTGCAGCGCTGTTGGGCGCCAGTTCCCGGGCCTTTCGTCCGTACGCCACGGCGCGTTCCGGCTGTTCTTCGTGCAGCCATGTCAGGTTCAGCAATGCCGGCAGAAAATCCGGCGCAAGCGCGAGCGCCTTTTCGTTAAGAGCCAGCGCCTCCGCGCGATTTCCCTCCTGCGAACGCAACATCCCGAGGCGAACAAGGACGGAAGGATTGTCGGGCATCATTTCACGAGCTTTCTCAAGCCGCTGCGCATCGGCTGAGCCGATTTTTTGCAATGGAATATCCAACACGCCTTGCAAGAGGCGGGCTTCATCGCGACCCGGGAAATCCCGTTCTATCGCGAGGGCCCGGGCGAGGGCTTCGCGTGCGCCTTCCTCATTCCCCAGGCCATGGCGAGCCAATGCCAGGCGATACCACACTTCGGGTTCGCCACCCAACTGGCGCGTGCCTTCTTCCAGGAGCCCCTGCGCCCAGCGATAGTCTTTGCGTTTCAGCGCCACGAGGCCCAACGTGTCCGCAATGGCGGGATCCAGGGGGGCCAGTTCCCGCGCCCGCTGTGCGAGTTCGACGGCACGATCGAGATTCTTCCCCTGCAAGGCCAACTGGTAAGCCACGTTGTTAAGCGCACCGACAAACCGGGGCTCGATCTTCAGGATTCGTTCGTACGTTTCAAGAGCCTGATCAATCCGCCCTTCCTGTTCGTGCAGAACACCCATCATCATCAACGACGCGACATCCCGCGGATTGACACCCATCGCCGCGTTGAATTTGTCGAGCGCCTCGTCAATTCGTCCCTGCCGCACATAAAGCCTGCCGAGATCGCGATAAGCCGCGGAAAACTGCGGATCGGTCTGCAGTACCATTAATAGAGATTCTTCAACCAGCGGCCAGTTCTCGAGCTGAACGGCAACCGATGCCCGCACGTAATACATTCCGGCCACGCCCGGCGCCTTTTCGATTTGTTGCTCCACGCGCTTGAGCGCTTCTTGCAGGCGCGCCTGCTCGACATCCATTGCTACAAGGCGATCCAGCGCGGGAACATAACCGGGCGCCACTTCAAGGGCTTGTTCAAAGGCGCGCGCCGCTTCATCCGGCCGCCCGGCCGCCTGGTAGGTCAACCCGGCGAGGAACGGCGGCTCGGGCGATTCCGGGAGCAACCCGGCCAATTCGCCGTACGTCTTCAGCGAATCCTCCCAGGCTCCGCTCATACGCTGGGCGGCGCCGACCAGCAGCAGGGCCGACGGGCGCACGGGTGACGGCGAACGCGCTACAGGCAGCAAGCGTCCGATCGCCGCGGCGTACCGACCGGCACGAATGTCCAGTTCCGACAAGGCCAGCGCAGCCTCCACATATTGCGGAGCCAGCCGCAAGGCCTCGCGCAATTCGTAGTCGGCCTTTGCGCTGTTGCCTTTGCGCAACTGCACCCGTGCCATTTCCAGGTGGGCCTGCGGCGAGTTTGGAAATTCGCGGAGCACCTCCTCCAGCAGCTTCTCCGATTCATCCACGCGCCCCTGGAGCAATCCAATACGCGCTTGCAGCAACAGCGATGGAAGATGCTTCGGATTAATGCCGAGCGTTTTCTTCAATCCGGCCACGCTCTCGTCATAACGCTGTTCGGCGGCGTCAATGGCCGCCAATTCGTACAGTGCGGGGACGAAACGGGGCGATTCCGCAATCATCGCGGCGAGCAGTTTGCGCGCGTCATTCATGCGGCCTTCCGCCCGGTTGAAGGCCACCCAGCGCAGCGCCGCGAGCGATACGGGCGGCGCCAGCTCATACGCTTTCTTCAAATCGGCGCGGGCCGCTTCACGATCCTGCTTCATGGAATGAAGCTCCGAGCGCATGACGTAGGCGTCGGGATCGTCCGGCGCCAGCCGGATCGCCTCGGACAACGCTTCCTCCGCTGCATCCAGATCGCCTTTTCGCAACCGCAAGCCGCCCAGCGCGAGATGATATCGGGACTGCTGCGCATGAAATTCGCGCGCCGAGGCAAGCATGGAAAGCCCGTCTTCAATGAGGTCAGGCGCGACGCACGCATCGGCAAAAATGACCAAGGCATCCAGGTTGCTGCTCTCGACGTCGAGGACGTCTTCGGCCAGGTCGAGCGCATCTTCCGGCGCCCCGCCGGCCAGATACAGTCTCGCCAGCTTGATCTTGAGATCCAGCCGTTCCGGCTCGCGATTCACAGCCTCGCGCAGGAGTGGAAATGCGCGCCCAAGGTCTTCGGTGTGATAATACGCGAGGCCCAGTTGCCTGATCGCTTCCGTGTTTTCACGATCCTTCTGGAGCACACTCAGATACGATACGATCGCCTCCGCATATCGTTCTCGTTCAAAGAAGCGGTTGGCCCTTTCCATGTGGCGCTGCTGCGCGGTCTTTCCGCCGCAACCGACCACAAGAATCGCCGACGTCAACGCCATCCACATATATTTGCCGAGAGCATTCATTTGCCGCTCCTTTTCGTTTCCAATTCAGATCGTTTATCCCACCGTCTCAAAAAAAGACCCCACCCCAGCAGTATGGCCAGAGACAGGCCAAAGAACAAAGGCCCCCCACGGCGATGCAGCGGACCATGGATCACCCCGGCATCAACGTACAGGGTCAGCCAGCTGATCACCAATATGCGGAAGGCGTTCCGCAAGATGCCCAGCGGCAACACGGCAATAACAAAAGCCGCGCGTGTCGCTGCGCGGCGGAGAAACAGGTAGGCCATCAGCGCCGACGTAATCAACAGCACCAGCGTGGACCGTATGCCGCTGCATTCCTCCGCCACTTCAAGAAACAAGTCGGGAAGAATCAGGAAGGGCCCGTCTTTGACGACCGGCGTGCCGGTGAATCGGATCAGGTGATAAGCCAGCCAGCCGGACGCGCGTTGAAGCAACTCGTTGAAGACGCTTTCCGTCTCCGGCGAAAGCGGGATCATTACAAACAGGAACAAAACCGGGAACATGCGGACCCGCCAGCCGGACACGCCCCAGTAAAGCGCAAGGCCTCCCGCCAGCGCGACAATCATCAGGGCCAGGCGAATACGATTCAATTCGCCGGATGGGTCCGAACGACCGAACCCCGGCAAGGCAAACACGGCAAATAAGACGCCAGCCGACACCAGTCCTCGACGCCCCCACGCGCGAGGGTGGCCTCCGCTACATCGCAGTTCTTTATCCTGAAGCAGGTAAAGGGTGATGAAAGGAATAAGCAGCGTATACGAGTAAAGCGAAGAGCTGAAGCCGAAGCGGAACCACGCCAGCAAATCGTTCCCGAAAAACAGGGCGAGCCCCATCAGAAACACGGCCAATGAAAGTCGCCGCGCCGGCATACGCCCCCCCGGCATTGTTACTCCGTCACTCACCTGGGATCTTCCTTCTGAAGACCGAGCTTGTCCATCAGCTCGTACAACGTCGGGCGGCTGACGCCCAACACTTCGGCCGTTCTGCTGATGTTGTTCTTATGTTGACCCAGCGCGCGCTGGACCAGGTCGCGCTCCACCTGTTCGCGCGCCTCCTTCAGCGTCATTCCCGCCACGACGGTTGTCCGTCCGTCAAGCTCAAGGTCCGCCGGCTTGATCAGGCGGCCATCCACCATGACCACGGCGCGGCGCACGCGGTTTTCCAACTCGCGGACATTTCCCGGCCAGTCGTACGCGGCCATCGCCTGCAACGCTTTCGAGGAAAAAGCCACATC
>CAZTYH010000064.1:0-6131 GCA_964617565.1 uncultured Verrucomicrobiota bacterium | reverse complement strand
CCGCCCGAAGCCGTTTCAATCAGGCCGATGCGCTGCGTATGCGCACCCGTGAACGCACCTTTTTCATGACCGAACAACTCGCTCTCCAGAAGCGTCTCCGGAATGGCGTGGCAATTGATGGCGACAAACGGACCGTTCTTGCGCGCGCTCTGGCGGTGAATGGCCATGGCGGTCATTTCCTTGCCCGTTCCGCTTTCCCCCAGCAACAGGACCGGCGCGGAAACGCCGGCAACTTTTCGCACGGCCGCAAACACATTCTGGATCTGCGGGCTGTCGCCGAGCATGCCCTCGAATCCGCCGACGGCCAGGCGGTCCTGAACTTCGCGATACTCGCGCTCCAGTTGAGAGACATAAAACGCGCGCTTTAACACCACGCGCACTTCATCTATGTCCACGGGCTTGTTCAGAAAATCATAAGCCCCCTGCCCGATCGCCTGCAGCGCGTTCTCTTTTTCCCCCTGTCCCGTAATCACGATAATCCGCGCGCGCGGTGCAACGGTCAGCAATTCACCGAGCGCCTTGAACCCTTCCGAGGTGTCGGCCGGATGCGGCGGCAACCCCAGGTCCAGCAGGATCACATCCGGATGACGCTCTCTTGTGAACGACAGCGCCTGTTCGCGATCGCCCGCCAGCAGCACCTCGTACTCCTGGGCCAGCGCCCATTTCATCTGGGTGCGTATCGCTTCGTCGTCATCCACCAACAGCAACAAGGCTTTCGTCACTTCAACACCTCCAAAGGCAATCGCACACGGAACGTGCTGCCGCGATCCGGCTCGCTCTGTACTTCAATCCGCCCTCCGTGCGCTTCCACGATCATCCGCGATTGAAAGAGGCCGATTCCCATGCCTTCTTTCTTGGTTGTCTGAAACGGATGAAACAACCGCTTGGCGATAAAGTCGGCCGACATTCCGCATCCCTCGTCCCGCACGCTCAATACGGCGCATCCATCAATGCCCGCGGAAGCGACCTCCACCATCCGCCCGGTCGGCGAAGCTTCGCGCGCGTTCAACACGAGATTGGTGATGACGGTTTTCATCTGCTCCGGATCAAGGCGCACCTGGAGCGATGGCCCGGGACGCCATTGCACACCACCCGCCGTCACGCCTTCAAGCTGCTGAAGAACCCCGGACACCAGGGCGTTGAAATCAACTGTGCTCGGCTCAAGCTCGAGCACGCGGCGCAGGCTGGCCAACCGCCGGATGACTTCATTCATCTTCTGCACGCCGGCGGAGATGGACTTCTCCGCATCTTTCCGGAATTCCGGATCGTCAAAATACGTCCGCAGGTTCTGCAGGGTGAGCGACAGGCTGGAAGCCGTATTTTTGAGATCGTGAACCAGGAACGTGGACATGAGCTGGAAGGCTTCCATCTGTTTCGCTTCCATCAGGCGCTCGGCAATGCGGATCGTAAGAAGCCGCGCGGCGGTTTGATCGGACAGGATGCGGAACAGGTCCAACTCCTCCACGGAGAAAGGAATGCCGCTCACGCGGTCGCCAACGATCATCACGCCCAGCGCTTCTCCGGCCGCTCTCAGCGGCATGCAGAACCGATGCCCACCCTCCCGGAACTGGCCGGGATTGGAGTCTCTCATCAATTCCGCCCAGATCCCCCACGCGCGATCCATATCCACAGGGAACTCCGTCCTCTTCCAATGGTTGACCAGGTCGTCGGCCACCTTGGCGGGCAGCGAATCAGGCTCATGGGCACCCCCGAGCGCGGTCGAGGCAACAAGGCACAGGTTCTTGTCCTCGTCCAGCAGCCAGAGCGAAACCGACAGGGCCTCGAAAGTTTCGGAGGTCAGGCGCGCCGCTTCGCGGGCCAGTTCTTCGGCGTTCGTGGCGTGAAGCGTGCGCTCCGAGAAGTCGCGCCAGAGCTGGCGATAATCAAATGTCGGACGCCGCAGGTGCCGCACAAAGAACATGCGCGCCGCGACGCGCGCGCGGTCGGACAACAGGAGCAGGAGGAGTAGAACCGCCGCGACCAGCACCCCGAGGAACACGAGAAGGTTGATGACCTCGCTGGTGCCGTGCGTCCAAAGATAGGCCAGCCCTCCGACGACCATCAGGTAGATGGCCACCGCCACGACGGTGAAGGATCCAAACACCATGTCCGTGGAAACATACAGATCCATTTGCATGCGGGGCGAGCGGCGCAGCGACAAGAGGACGAGAACGCAACCGGCCATCAACGCGAGCGCGCCAACGGTGTCGTGGACCGGATCAATCACATGCGATAACAATGTCTGGCCCCACAGGTAAATGCGCGCGGCGAAGACAACCAGGATTCCCGCCAGTAGGAACTTGACCCTCCATCGCATGGTCCCGTGCGCCTGGCGCAACGTTTTTTCGAGATTCATCAGGATGAGTACCGCGGCGAGAATTTCGGCGACCCGAAGGGCAAGCCCAGCGACACCGACCTGCTGAGTCCAGTAGAGACGCCCCTCCTCGATATTCACAACCGTCAACAAGCGATCCCACCCTGCAACAACCAGCAGCACCGGCAACAAGGCTGCCGCCGCGAGCGGTACGCGCCAGAGCCGCATGAATTCACGGTAGTTGGTCCGGGCATAAACGAGACTGAACGACAACCAAATGCCGGGGACAGCCGCGGCCATAAGCAACCGCAAGCGTTGCAACGAGAGCATGTGTTCAGGCAACAGAACCGTCGCGGACAAACCCGAGCACACGGTCTCAAAAGAAAGAACGCTCAATCCTGCAGCAAGAAGAATGGAAGGAAGATTCACCCGGCAGCGATAGATAAAAACACCCGCCGTCAACAAAGCCAGAAGGGCCGCCCCTACTGATATGGCAAATACCGGGTCCATTTCAGCCTATCCACCCCTCGACACACAGAAGACTCTTAAATCTACAACAGGTTTTCACGGTGTAAAGTTTATTTACGATATATGTCGGATTACCGACACCACGGAAGCCGGATACTGTAGTCCGCGCACTCCCTGCAAACCCGGGTATATTCGCGATAAGCGGCCTCTTTTTGCAGAATTCTCAATTCGAGGAGCAACCGGGTTTGAGGGGTGAAAGAGAATCTAGCCAGCCAATATGCAAGGCTCCAACGGGCGGCGTTGAGACGACAGAACAGGCGGCTTGCGATCGGATATCGCTTGAAGAGCCGCGCCTGTTTCACGGAGCGGCGATAAGGCTTCAATCGTGCCCGTGCAAAACAGCGGCCCACGCGCATCGCCCGGTCACGCAAAACGTCACCTCTTAGAAGCTCCGGTTGAACATGGTGCCAGGCAATCGCATCGGGTCCTATGACGCCACCGAATCCGCGTTCGGCCAAGTCCAGCATCAACGGGGGTTCGCAGAGCCAGTCATCCGTAAACCGGTAGTTTGGAGGAAGCAGCTTCGCGCGAAACCAGAAATGATTTCCGGACGCCCAATGGCCAAAACCGATATGGCGATCGCTTTGAGAAGCCAACGCTGAAAAAGCCCAGGAAGCGAGCATGGGATTTTTCGCCCATTCCGGAACATCTTTTTCCGGCCAAGCGACCCGCATGGATCCGGTAAAAAAACCCTTGTCCGGCCAGCGGCGCGTGATTTGCCTGACACCGGTGAACCAATTCCCGTCCACCGTTATGTCATCATCCAGAACCGCAATGAGTTCCGCGCCTCCACATTCCTGCAACCCGCGGTTAAGCGCATTCCCTTTGCCGGGAAGATCCTCCTTCACAACACGCAGGGGCAACTCCCGGAACAGCGCTTCCGGCAGATGCAGCTTTGATCCGGCCCCAGAGTTATCAACCACAACCACGCGAACATCCATTCCACGGCGCTCGGCGGCCGCAAGGCTTTCCAATGTTCGCTGCAAACTCTCAGGACGATTCCGCGTGCATATGATGAGCGCCAGGGAAAACGTTTCGTCCCGCGTGCCCTTCCCGTTCGACGTTTCGGCTGTTATCAAAGGTGTTTCCATGAAAACAGCAGGCGATAGCAGGATCGCAGAAAGGCTGAGGGTATATAGACCTGCGACGCCGGCAGGAGAACGGGCCGGCTCCCATACGCGAGATTGATGAAATGCCGGCTTCGCTTCTGGCTATCGGAAAGCGCGTCGCCTCTCAGCAGCGTTTCCGCCATCTCCCGATCCATCGCATCAAAATCGAACACCTGGTATCCGCTTTCGACAGCCCATTTGATCGCTTCGTAATTCACCAACTGATTTGGATTCCGGTCGCCGTATGCACCCGACCACCCGCGCTTCCAGGCAACGACGCGCCGCCCGAAACACAGGCATAACAGCCCGGCCACCGTATCGCCCTCGCACTCGGCAAGAAACAGGCGCGCCCTGCCTGACGGATGAAAAGCATCCCACACGGCCTGCAAAGCATCGGCACGGTCCGGCGATGGAGAGGACTTCTGGCGTTCGCATGTGTCGGCCATCAACGAAAAGAAGAGCGCAATGTCTTCTTTCCCCCCGGGCCGCACGCGAATGCCGCGCTCGGATGCCTGCCGGATTTCCGCGCGCGTCGTCCTCCGCATGCGCTTCCGAACTTCCTCGAGTCCGCCCGACAGGTCCACCACCAGTGTCGCAGAAATGGTTGCGACGAGATGATTGGGAAGAAACCCGTGCCGGGACCACGGGGGATCACTCATCATGCTTGCATCGGGCGGCTGAACGATCAACGCGCGCACGGCGCAAGCACGCGCGGTCTCCACAACAGCCTGAACCACGCGCTCTACAACCGCCGGCTCTTCCCCTTCCACAACGGGACCTTTATAGATGTAGCCCATGCGCCCCAGAGGTCCGCGCTTCTCAAGCATTTGAAATCCGCCCACGATGCGGTCATCGCGAGTGAGTACCCGGCGCACCGGCCGCCAGCCGTCAACGGCCTTGGCCTTCGCCCACAGGCTCGATTGATGAAAATGGCCCAGCGTGGAGCCTTCGAGAAACGAATCCCACGCCTTGTCGTCCGTATCAAAACACACTCTTACGCCGGACGATGGAGATTCAGGATTGGGGAAACTCATTCGGCAGCTTTCGCAGATAACTCTCCGCGCAAGCGGGCATACACCCCCGGCAAGCTGCGCCGGAGAACGACTTCCGCCAGGGGATTCATCACCAGTCGGGCGCGCAGACTGACGCATCGCCCGCCGCGCAGGAGATAGAACCGGTCGTTCTTTTCATTCGACATGCCGGTGTAAATCTGGCGGATTCCGGCATCGCGCGCAGCGGCCTCGCGTATGGTGTGCAGCATGAGGTCGGAAAGACCGAGGCGCAGCGAGTCGGTGTCGCAGAAGAACATCGCATACACCAGCGTGTCCTCGACGCGCAGCGACACACTGACGCCGGCCAGCCGGTCGTCCTGGTAACCACCGAGAATGACAAGCGCGCGTGACCGGAATAACGCGTCGGCCCAGCGATCGAAATATTTCCGATCACGACGGTGCGCACCATGTGCGTAGCGGGTTCGGTCATAAAAAGAAACATAGACCGGATAAGCCTTCTGCTTGAATTCCCCGGCATCCCGCACCGGCAAAACGCATAATTTCTCCGCGGCCGTGCGGACTTGTCGCCTGCGATTGTAGTCCAGGCTTTTAACCGTATAATCCCCGCTGTTGTCAAAAAGCAGGACGTTGAGATGGGTGTTGGACGGCTCGCACTCGGGCACGGCATGTTGAAAACCACCCCAGCGCGCGGCCCGGGGTGCAGCGATCGAAGCCGATGCGTATTCCCGAAAGGGCAACAGCGGCCGGAAAAAGAACGGCCGAACGCGCCGCCAGTAAACACCGTTTATCTCCTCGGATTTCTGCTCGAGCAGGCAGTCGAATTCGGCCAGGTCCTGCGCGGAGGCTTCCGGCCATGCGACGAGCGGTTCGTTGGAGGGGAAAGATTTCATTAACGGGAATCCGATCAGGTTTTCGTGTCCCCGCTCTTCTTTTCTCCGGCGGGTCTGAACTGCCTGAATAAATCCATCGTGTCTGCAAGCCGTGCGCGCCCGGAAGGCAACGCAAGCACCAGCATCCCTGTTGTGACAATGGCCAGCGCCAGCGTTGCCAGCAGTCCGGCCAACGGCCCGACCGATGTGAATGCGCCGCGAAATCCCAACACGGCGAGCGCGGCAATCAACGCGAGGCAGGACGGGAACGCAATCGCGCCGTACAAATCGCGTGCGC
>CAZTYH010000063.1:15522-19695 GCA_964617565.1 uncultured Verrucomicrobiota bacterium | reverse complement strand
CGCGCGCCGCGAATACTTGATTTGGATCAAGAAAAGAGGAAATTGTCTGAAACACCGATGAATGCGATTCACCTGCTCAGCAATGCCAGCCTGTTCAAGGACCTGACCGCCGAACACCGGAAAGCGATCGCCGGCATGTGCGCGGTGCGCGAAGTAAAGAAGCGCGACGTCCTGTTCCGCGAAGGCGACTCCGGCTCCGCTTTCTACCTGCTGGTCCGGGGACAGGTGCAATTGCACAAACTGGCGCCCGACGGGAAAGAGATCGTCATCAAGGTCATACGCCCCGGCGAAACGTTCGCCGAAGTGGTGCTGTTCGAGGAACCGCGTTATCCCGTCACCGCCACGGCACTGACCGACGCCCTGTTGCTGACCATTCTCAAGCGCGACCTGCACCGGCTGCTGGAGGACACAGACTTCCGCAACGACTTCATCGCGATGCTCATGCGCAAGCAGCGCTACCTTGCCGATCGCATACGCCAACTCTCGACAGCCGACGTGGAAGAACGCTTCTTCAATTTCCTGCGGGATCAGTACGGCGCGAAGGAAGAAATCGAGATCGCCATCACCAAGAAGCAGATCGCCGCCGCGATCGGCGTAACGCCGGAAACGCTATCGCGGCTGATCCGGAAACTGTCGCGCGAAAAAAAGATCGCGTGGACCGGCAGGCGCCTGCGCCTCAACCCGGCGCGCGCGTGATTTTTCCAATCATTGGAAACTTTCCGCGCCGTTTTTCCAATCATTGGAAAACTTGTCCGCCGAGCCCCGCACCCCGCTTCGACGTTCAATGCTGAACGTTCGACGTTTCCGTCTGTTCCACCTGTTCAATGGCCGGCGGCGGGGGGGGCGGTGTTATTTTCTTTCCGGTGAGATCGAGCCAGCCGATCGTATTCAGGAACGCGATCATCACGGCAACCGGACTGATGAAGCGGATGAATATCCCCCAGACCGACGCCAACGTCACCACGTGACGCGGATCGTTATGGGACGGATCGTCCTTCAAGCCCGCCAGCAGCGCGACCAGGTGGACGTCCGCAAAATTGTGCGAGCCGTGCCGGATTTCATCAATCGCCTTCTTGGTGCCCCATATCCAGCCCACGAAGATGGAGATGAAGAGGCCGCCCAGCGGCAGCATCCAGTTCGATGCAAGATCGTCCAGCACATCGAAGAAGCTTCCCTTGACCTTGCCGAAGGCGCCAACGAGGAGTCCGTGCAATTCAGGCAGATTGTGCCAACCCGTGATGCTGACCGCGCAAAGGCTGCCCAGCAGGAAGATCACGAGACCGAATACCACGGCTGCCTGGTGGCGCGGCCACTTCCGTTCGTCCACAAAATAGGCGGTCACGACTTCCAGCAGGCTGATGCCGGATGTCAGTGCGGCGATCAGGAGAAGAAAGAAAAACAAAGTCGCCCACAACGCGCCGAAAGGAATATGGCTGAACACCACGGGCAGGACCTGGAAAACGAGGCCCGGCCCGGCGTCGGGCGCAAAACCGGTCGCGAACACCGCGGGAAAGAGCGCGAGCCCGGCCATCAATGCGATGAGGGTATCGAGCACGACGACCGAGAGGGTGGACACGAAAATGTTCTCTTCTTTTTCGATGTAGCTGCCGTAAGTGATGATGGCGCCCATGCCGAGACTGAGCGAGAAGAACGCATGGCCGAGTGCGATCAGAATGGAGTTCGCGCTGATCTTGCTGAAGTCGGGGCTGAGATAAAACCGCACGCCCTCCATCGCGCCGGGCAGCGTGATCCCGCGCACGATCAATGCGACCATCAGGAGAAACAAAACGGGCATGAGGATTTTCGACCAGCGCTCAATGCCCGCGCGAACTCCGCGGTAAACGATCAGGACGCAAAGCAGCATAAACCCCGCGTGGCACCCGATCGCCCACCGGGGATCCTCGATGAACAAACCGAATGATGTGCCGGCGGCAGCCACATCGGGGAACACGAGTTGCCCGGTCGCGGCCTTGATGATGTAGCCCAGCGTCCAGCCGGCTACGACGCTGTAGAAAGCGAGGATACAGAACCCGGACAACACACCCATGACGCCGACCAGCGTCCAACTGAACCGGAAGATGGCCAGACCGAGCAGCAGAGCTACGACACCCCATCCCCACTGCCGGAAAGCGAGAAGAAAGAAAGCCAGCAACACCACGCACAAGCCGATCAGATGCGAAAGCCTGGAAGCGGGCGGATTCAACGCCTTGAACGCGCCAACCGGATTGCGCTGCGTGTGACGCCCGAGCGTGATCTCGCAGATCATCACGGGAACGCCGATTACCGCGATGCAGATAAGATAGACGAGTACGAACGCGCCACCGCCGTTTTCACCGGTGATATAGGGGAATTTCCAGATATTACCGAGGCCGATGGCCGAACCGGCTGCCGCCAGAATAAAGCCAAGTCCGCCACTCCAATGTTCACGGCTTGTGGATCCATTGCTCATAGGCATCCCTCATGATTATCTGGCTGCCTTTGTCTTTTGTCCGTGCTTGCTTGTCAATGCCCAACTGCAGGAAGGGCTTGCCGACCACCCTTTTCCATAAGGTGCGAGGCTCAAGGGCCGCAGCCGACGAGCAACTTTACGTTTTCAGATGCCGAGGATGGAAGGCTGTAGTAGAGTTTTGCCGTGATAAAGCCGTCCACATCTTTGCCCGAGGAAGCCGCGGATGTCACCCTGCTGGGGGTGCATTACACCCATATCAAAACCCGCGACGGCGGCGACCTGTACCTCACGCGCTATGGCGTGCCTTTCCACGAACATCTCAAACCCGAGAACTGGTATGAAAAAGAATGGTTCGAGCAGAACCGCGAAAAGCTCCAGGGCACCAGCACGGTGTATCGTGTTAAGACCCGAGAGATCAGCGGGCTCGGTAAAGATCTCGTCGTGAAATGGTGCCGCGTCGGCGAAACCGTGCCGTTCGACACCTTCACGTTCAGCAAATTCGTCGAGGCGGAATTCAACAGCCCCTACGAGGAGTTTTCGCTCGTTATGGAAATGCGCGACCAGCTTGAGGGCGGCCCGACCCGCACCCACCGTCCGCTCGCCATCTACGTGCCCGCGCAAAAACTGAAACTTTGGCAGACAGGGCGTTCGATGACCAAGATCGAGCGGAAAAAAAAGAAATTCCGCGATGTCGAACTCGACATCTATCGCCAATACATCCTGATCTATGAATGGGTCAAAGGCATCTCGTGCGTTGAAGCGTTCATGCAGATGTTTCCGGACATGGAAAGCCGCCGGAAATCCATGCTGGAATTGACCACACGCGGCACGGACGAACTCGCGCGCAAAGGATTTCGCGTCCTGGACATGAAGCCGGAACATTTCATCGTGCGGTTCCAGGAAAACGGCGAGCTCCTCCGCGAGCACGACGGGAACATTGCCTATGCGCTGGTGGACTTCGAGTTGCTGGAACGGACACCGGAACGGGAAAAGCAATTTGGCGCCGTGCGGCGCGCAGCCTATCTCAAGCATCAAAAGAACCGATTCGTTGCGCCTTACGACGTTGTTTATCCCGAGCACCTGCGCCCCACGCGCGTGCTCGGCGTGGACTACGTATATGGCCATACCGAAAGCACGCAGGGGTGGCTGTGGGTGGTCGGCCGCGACCCGGAATTGTTCGATTATTTTCTGCCCGAGCGGTGGCGGCGCACGCCGCGCACCAAGCTCTCGGAAACCAACGAGAGCTATTATACGCAATCGAAAGACAACATCCATCTCGTCTGGAAAGTTTCACGCGTCGGCGAGCAGCCCGACGCGGACACGAACGATCCTTCCGGCAAACGCGTGCTGGAGTTTGGATATAACAGCCCATTCGAAGAAGTGTCGCTTGCGCTCGAGCTGGCCGCGCGCGGCGTTCCCACCATTTATCCGCGGGCCATTTACATGACCGGTCAGGAGGCCACCCCCGCGGATTACCACTACGACAACAGCCGCTACCAGGCGCACAGGGACCTGCGAACGCCGGAAGGCGATCCGGTCCTCAGGCCCGAACACAACTACATTATCGTCTGGGGATATTGGAACGGCCTGGATGAGTTGCTCGCTTCGCGCGACCAGTTTTACTGCCGCGGCATCAGCATCGCCGGAGCACAAAAAGAAGGGCTCATCGGCCCAGGCGAAGGCGGCATGATCCTGCAACGCGCCGCACGCGATCTCGCCGCCGC
>CAZTYH010000063.1:12185-15422 GCA_964617565.1 uncultured Verrucomicrobiota bacterium | reverse complement strand
CGGTTCTGGAACTTGAGGTAATAGGCGTGTTCCCAGACATCCACCACCAGGATCGGCTTGCCCGGGCACTTCGCAATGCCTCTCATGATCGGACTGTCGTGCCCGGGTGTCGAACAGCAGCCGCAAAGCTGACCGTCATCACCCACGCACAGCCATCCCCAGCCGGATCCGAATTGCGCGGCCGCCGTGGCTGAAAATTTTTCCTGGAACGATTCGAAGCTGCCGAACTTTTTCGCGATCGCATCCGCCAGCGCTCCCGACGGCTTGCCGCCGCCTTTCGCGGACAACAGGTCCCAATAGAGGTCGTGATTCAGCGTTCCACCCCCATTGTTCCGCACCGCGGTCCGGATATCCTCCGGAACCGCATCAAGGTTTGTGACAAGCTGTTCAATCGTTTTCGACTGCAACTCGGGATACTTTTCGAGCGCCTTGTTTAGGTTCGTCACATACGCTGCATGATGCTTGTCATGGTGAATCTCGACGGTTTTCGCGTCCATGTGCGGCTCAAGCGCATCATAGGCGTACGGCAACGGCTTCAATGAATAGGCCATGGTGTCCTCCTTGTTGCTGACAGCCTATTGATGCCTGATCCGGAAAACATTGTCACGGGCGAATTCATCCGGCAAAGTATCCAGGTAAAGCGCTAAACATGAGCGGATGGATCAAAGGAGCATTCTGGGGCGCACTGCTGCTCTCCGTGTTGTGGTTCCTGGCGCCGCAGCAAGCGGTGAAACAGGAAGCGGACGGCGCCGTGGAGATCACTTTCATGGGTCCGGCCGGGCCGATCCAGGGCGCGATGGAAGACGCGATCCGCGAATTCGAACGCCTCAGCGAGGAACGCCATCGCGCAGACCCTTCCTATCCGGTGTACCGCGTCATCTCCGGCCAGAATGCGTCGCGAAACCAGACAGAAGATCCTACGCGATTCCTCGTCAGCCTCGCCGGCGGAATGCCGCCCGACGTCGTTTTCTTCGACCGGTTCGCGATCAGTGAATGGGCCGCGCGCGGCGCGTTCACGAAACTCGACGAATACGTGGCGCGCGATCTCGATGCGTGGAATGCATGGCAACAGGGCGGAAGCAGCGCACTCCCGCCATGGCCCGGCGCGCTCGACGAACCGCCGCGCGCGCGAGGAGCCATCGCGCTCTCCGCCATCAAGCCCGTCCGCGAGGAGGACTACTACGCGTCCTGCTGGGAGGAAGCCGTTTATCGCGACCCGCTCTCCGGCGACTCCGGCCTCTACGGCATCCCCAACAACGCCGACAACCGCGTGCTCCTATATAATAAGGATATGCTCATCCGGCATGGGTTTGTGGATGAGCGCGGCGAAGCGCGCCCGCCCCGCACGTGGGAGGAGCTGGAGGAAATGGCGGTCCGCATGACCGAGCGCGATGACCGCGGCCGCATCCAGACCATCGGCTTCATCCCGAACTACGGAAACTCGTGGCTCTACCTCTACGGCTGGCAGGCGGGCGGCGAGTTCATGGACGCCGTGGGAAGGCACTGCACGCTGAACGATCCCCACATCGCCTACGCACTCGATTTCATGACGCGCATCTACGAGAAGCTCGGCGGCGCAAAGGAAGTCTACGGCTTCCAGACCACGTTCCAGGGCGGCGAACTCGACCCCTTCATCATGGGCAAGGTCGCCATGAAAATAGACGGCGTCTGGATCATGTCCGCGCTCGCCTTTTACGGCCGCGACCTGAACCTCGGCGCCGCGCCACCGCCCATGCCCGCGCGCGAACTTGAGAAAGGACGACGCCCAATCTCGTGGGTCGGCGGCTGGGCCTACGCGATTCCCTCCACGTCGCAACAGAAAGACGGCGCGTGGGAACTGATCCGATTCCTCGCCAGCCGCCGCGCGCTGGAAATCATGATGGCATCGGAAAACTTCACCTACCTCAGCCAGGGCCGCCCGTTCATCCCGCGCCAGTATCCGAACCGCGAACAGAACGAATGGGTGTATGAAGAATTCGTACTCAACAATCCAAACCTCGAGCCGAAATTCAAACAGGCCATGCGCGTGTTCAACGACCTGCTGGAAGATTCGCGGTACCGCCCCGTGACGCCGGTCGGCCAGAAACTCTGGAACGCGCAGATATGGGCCATGGAAGACGCTATTTTCGGAAAGAAATCTTCCCGTGATGCGCTCGATTATTACACGGCCATCGTGCAGCGCGACCTTGACATAATCCTGTCGCCGCCCAAAGGGATCGCGATCGCAAGCTGGAGCTGGTTCTTCTGGCTGTACGGGCTCCTCGTGGTCGCCGCAATCGGCGGCATTTATTACCGCGATACGCGCCCGCGCAAATCACGGCACGACCGCTCCACGCTCGCGCGATTCTTCACCGGCGAGGAAGAGATGTCCGCCAGCGTCATGGAAGGCAGCCAGGGCTCCTATTTCCGGTCGCAATGGAAAGACGGTGTGATCTGCGCCATGCCCTGGATCGCGGGGTTCATCATCTTCACCGGAGGCCCGCTGCTCTTCTCCATCATCATCAGCTTCTGCCGCTACGACGTGCTGAACCCGGCGGTGTTCACCGGCCTGCGCAACTATCTCTTCATGCTGCGCGGCGACGAGCTGTTCTGGAAGTCACTCTACAACACCGTCTTCATGGTCGTCGGCATCCCGCTCGGCATGGCGCTCGGACTTGGCATCGCGCTGCTGCTCAACCTCAAAATCCGCGGCGTCGCCGTGTGGCGCACGCTCTTCTACCTGCCCAGCATCGTGCCCGCTGTCGCCTCCAGCATCCTGTGGATCTGGATTTTCAATCCGCAAAGCGGACTGCTCAACGGACTCCTCGCCGCCATCGGCATCCAGGGTCCGCACTGGCTGCAGGACGAGCACACCAGCAAATGGGCGCTGATCCTGATGGGGCTCTGGGGCGCGGGCGGCGGCATGATCATCTGGCTCGCCGGGCTCAAAGGGATCAGCCAAAGCTACTACGAAGCCGCCGAAATTGACGGCGCAGGCACGTGGCAGAAATTCATCTACATCACGCTCCCGATGCTCACGCCCTATATCTTCTTCAATCTCGTCATGGGCCTCATCGGCACGTTCCAGATATTCACGCAGGCGTTCATCATGACACAGGGCGGCCCCGTCAACTCAACGCTGTTCTACGCCTACCACCTTTTCAACAACGCTTTCCGCTACCTCCACATGGGATACGCCGCGGCCATGGCGTGGTTCCTTTTCCTGATCGTGCTCGTGCTGACCGCGCTGCAGATGAA
>CAZTYH010000063.1:0-12085 GCA_964617565.1 uncultured Verrucomicrobiota bacterium | reverse complement strand
CCATGGCGTGGTTCCTTTTCCTGATCGTGCTCGTGCTGACCGCGCTGCAGATGAAATTCTCCCAGCGATGGGTGCATTATGAGGGGGAATGAAGAAACATCGAACATTGAAGTGATGAAGAAGGAACAACAGGCGAGAATAGACACAGCGGCGAGGCGGCTCAATGCCCTCGCGCGCGTGCTGCTTATCTATGGCCTGCTGCTCGGCGGCTCGGTCGTCTTCACCCTGCCGTTCGTCTGGATGATCGGCACCAGTTTCAAGGTGGATCGCGAGATGTTCGGCGAGCGCATCACGCTGCTGCCCATGCGCCCGGTTCCCGCCGAGGCCTCTCCGTATCTGGATCGCCACTATTATCCTGATCCGTCCGACGACTCGTACCGGGAACTCGAGCCCGTCCTGCGTGAAATCGTGCGCGAAACCGCCTTGCCTGTCCCGCCGGAAACCGATGGACTCGACGACGCGGCAGACATCATCGCCCCCGGCATCTACCGCCGCCTGCAACAGACGCTCCCCCAATCCGTCTGGACCGCGCTGCCGGCCGAGCGGATCGAGGCCGTGCGCGAGCGGGTCACCCCGGACCTGCTCGCCGACGGGGCCGGCCGCGTGTACCGCCACCTCAGCTTTGCAGCCGTCCGCGTCCGCAGTTTCGATCTCGAAGAAGTGGACGTGACGGAAGACGAGCCGCTGTCCTCCTTCTGGTCCGTTTCCGGCAATGCGCCCGCCCACTTTGCGGAACGCACCGATGAAAGCAGCCGCTACGCGGATCTCGTTTACGATTTCCGCGACAAAACAGGAGACGAGATCCGGCTGACCCGGATCATCGAATTGCCGTTTCGCGCCGACCGCTTGTACCGCATCCAGTTGTTCATGCGGCCGGACGATTCTTGGCACAGGGTCGAGTTCTTCATGGAAAAGAATGGCCGCCTGCTGCGCGGCGCACGGCCCGAACACCTGGGCAACTTCCAATGGGCCACGGTGACGCTTCAGGAATACGGGCCGGACGACGAATCCAACAAGATCCGGCTCTGGGTCCCGATGCACGAGCACGACGCCGGGCCGCAATACGAGTCGCGGCCCGACCAGGTCAAGGTCACCATGATCCTGCGCCGCAACACGCGGCTCGGCGCATGGTGGGCGAAAATCCAGCGAAACTATCGCGGCGCGCTGGATTACATTCCGTTCTGGCGCTACACCGCCACCAGCGTATTCCTGGTGCTGCTGAACATCCTCGGGAACATCATTTCCTGTTCGCTCGTCGCGTACGCGTTCGCCCGCCTGCAATGGCCGGGCCGCAACCTTTCGTTCGGGGTCATGCTGGCGACGATGATGATTCCCCCGCAGGTCACCATGATCCCCTACTTCCTCATCGTGAAATATCTCGGCTGGTACAACACGCTCAAGCCGCTCTGGGTGGTCAGCTTCTTCGGCAACGCATTCAATATTTTCCTGCTGCGCCAGTTCATGAAGGGCATCCCGCGCGATCTTGAAGACGCAGCGCGGATGGACGGGTGCAACTTCCTGCAAATCTACTGGTATGTGATCATGCCGCTGATCAAGCCGACGCTTGCCTGCATCGCGATCTTCACATTCATGGGGGTCTGGAACGACTTCATGGGCCCGCTGATCTACCTCGCCGACCAGCGTCTCTACCCGCTCTCGCTCGGCCTCTACGCGTTCAACGTGCAAGCCGGCGCAAATTACGGAATGATGATGGCGGGCTCGCTGCTGATGACGCTGCCCGTTGTCGTGATCTTCTTCTTCGCGCAGAAGTACTTCATCCAGGGCGTCACCCTGACCGGGATGAAGGGATAAAACAACGACTCGACAAATTCATCCATGATTGACCAACGCGCGTGGCACTTCCCGCCGCCAGTCTTCCGCGGTCGTGATCTGCATCAGGCGCGCGAGCCGCGCGCGATCAATCGGAACGCCGCGCATATATAGGCGGATCCATTTGCGGAAACGGACGACGGCCACTGGCTCGCCCGAGAAGGCCAGCAACCGCTCGAAATGCTTCGTCATGAATTCCACGCGCTCCTCCATGGAGGGCGGCGGCAACGGCGGCTCGCCGCGCAGGTCGCGCGCGATATCGCGGATGAGCCACGGATTCTTCAGCGGCTCGCGGCCAAGCATGACGCCCGCGCACTTCGTCCGCTCAAACATCTCACGCGCGGTCGCAACAGACACCACGTCGCCGTTCGCGATCACCGGAATCGTCTTCACGGACTCAACCACCTGCCGGATCGCGTCCAAGTTGACGGTGCCGGAGAAGCCCTGAGTGCGCGTGCGCCCGTGCACGGTGACCGCCGCGACGCCTAAATCCTCGAACCTCGCCGCCAACGCCGCCGCCGTTTCCGTGTTGTCCCACCCCAGCCGCAGCTTCACGGTCACTGGAATGCGTACGCTTTCGCGTACGTGTCGAACAATCTCCACCGCGAGGTCCGGCGTGCGAAGCAGCCCCGCGCCGCGCCCCTTGGCCGAGAGCTGCTTCTGCGGACAGCCCATGTTGATATCCACAAGCCGCGCGCCGTAGTCCTCCACCCATTTTGCGGCTCGCGCAACGAGGGAGGGATCCTTTCCATAAACCTGGTAGCCCAGCGGTTGATCTTCCGGGCTGGTCGCCACCAGGGGATTCACGGACGAAGGCTTGCCGTGCAGGAGCGTGTCCGGACAAAGCATTTCGGTGAACGCAAGGCCGACCCCTCCGAGCGAACGGAGCCCGACTCGAAAAGGCAGATCGGTATAGCCCGCCATGGGGGCCATCAGCACCGGGCTCTCCAACCTGACATCACCGAGCTGAAGAGGTTGATTCATGAGTGTCATTCGCGGCCGACAGGCTCTCCGGTTCAGAGCGGCGGCAGGATATCCAGTTGGCGGAGATCACGCCCGACTACAACGATGGCGCCGTCCCGCTCCTCCACCCGGCCCTGCACGCAAATCATCTGGTCTTTGTAGTTTCGAGCTTTCCGGAGTTGGGTCGTGCGATCATCCTTGGAAAGAGGCAGCGACAGGCTGACCACGCGATTTTCGACCCCTTCAAAATCAATAAACATTTCTTCCCCGCGACTGCGCACACCCGTAACGCGGCCGCGAAGCGCCGCTTCGCGACCGACCCACCCGCGCAATTTGGCTTGATCTGTAGCTTGAACAATCTCGGCCGTGATCGCGAATTCCGAAAGGTCCGGCGTGGCTTTGGCTGTCGGCGCAACAGCCGTCGGTGCCCTGGCCGCCGGCAGGGGCATCGGCGCAGGCGGCGGCTGTGAAGCAACCGGCGCAGGCGCAGGAACCGTCGTTGTCGAAGGCGACTCCTTTCCACCCATCATGCTGCGAATTCCCAGCACTGCCAACACCAGGACAAGAAGCGCACTGCTGATGATGGCTGGGAGCCGATTCTTTTTAGCCGGCGCTACAACAGATGCAGGGGTCTCTTCAGGGGGTGGCGGGGGTGGCGGCGCGGGAGCCGTCTCCTCCGGCAACTTGATCGGAGAAGACTTGCTTGAAATCATTATTGTTTTGCCCACCGGGATTCGCTGAAACGCCGTCAACGCCTCCACCGCCGTCTGAAACCGGTGCTCCGGTTGTGCGTTCATGAGCTTCATCACCCAATCGCACACTGCCTGCTGCAAATCGGGCCGTCTTTGATGCAGTGACGCAACGCGATGCTTGATGTGGGCCGTGATGATCTCGGTGATACTATTGCCTTCGAACGCCTGCTTGCCCGTCAGCGCGTAATAGTACACGCAACCCATCGCGTACAGGTCGCTCCGCTCATCCACGGGCCTGCGGGAGAGCTGCTCGGGCGTGATGTAAAAAATCGAGCCGACAATGGTTTGATTTCCCACCATCGTCTGCACCTGCGGCTCCTGCAGGATTTTCGCCAAACCGAAGTCGAGGATCTTGAACTGCAGCGCGCCACTCGCGAGCTGCATGCCCATGATGTTCTGCGGCTTGATGTCGCGATGGATCAGCCCGATTTGATGAGCGGCAATCAATCCTTCGAGCGTCTGCTTCACCAGTTCCCGGAATGGCTTGACGGGAAACACCCCACGCTCCGTGATCACATCCAGCGTCTCGCCCTCAAGGAATTCGGTAATGACATAGGGCCCCTCCGCATCCACTCCGAAATCGAACACCGTGAGAATGTTCGGATGCTGAATGGAGGCCAGCGTCATGGCCTCGCGCCAGCCGCGCTCATCTTCGGACGAATGGGCTCCGTACTCGGCGCCGAAACGCTTGATCGCTACGAACCGGCGAAGGGATGAGTCCCACGCTTTGAATACTTTTCCTGCGCCGCCGGAACCGATCATTGATCGGATCTCATAGCGGGGCTGCTGACCGGACGAAGGGGCGTCGGACTCCATAGACCTTCAGATTATGGATGCGTTCGCCGTCCAGCAAGCTTGAATTCTCTCTTGCGAGAAAAACGCGGCATGCAGGAGTTTGCATATTACCGACAAAACCAAAGGGGCAATATCACAACTCGTAGTCTGCCCGCTTTCTTTTTTTGCGCGAATCCCGATAGTTTTAGGGGGTTACCCTCGTTTTTTGCCTGCCCCCCATTGAAATCCGCCTTTTGCGCAGTAATTTTGTGCGTGGTTGTAATAAGTCTACGGTTGGCAGGGAGGTTGTAATGCAGGAGATGAAGTCCAGTTTTCCCACTGCGCAACCGGACCGGCGACTACGCTCCAAGTCGCGCCCGGATTACAGTGACCGGCGCAAAGCCACTCGATATTTCAGCCAGTTCCCCGTTCAAATCTATATTGGCAGCGGTGATCAGCAACGCGTCTATCAGGCCGTCGCGCACGATGTTTCAGATGGCGGGTTGCTTCTCGAGGCCAGGGATATCCCCGCCACCGAAAACCGGTTCCGCGTCGAATTTAACCTCCCGGACGGCGCAATGCCGGAAGAATTTTTACACAACGGCGTTACCATGCAGGCCGAAGTGCGGCGCAGGGACGAGTCCTCCACAACGATCGGTGTCGCTTTCGAAGAACCGCTCAGCAAGCGGCTGGCCCGCAAGACATGGAACTACCTGAGATGGAGTTCGATCCTGTTTCTCTTTCTCGCCGTCAGCATCATTCTACTGATCAAATACGAGAATCTCTACTTCTTCTGGTTCGACGTGCCCGTGTTCCTCTACAGCCTTCTCGTAGGCGCCTACCTGTTGAGCCGCTTCCTCTTCGCCGCTTTTTATCGTCCGGGCAAGCCGAGCACCGAGACCCCTCCGATCACGGTGATCTGTCCCGTGTATAACGAAGAACAGCACATCGCGCGAACGCTCACGCAGCTCATGGAGTCCGCTTATCCCGCAAACAAAATGCAGGTGATCGTCATCAATGACGGCAGCACGGACGGCACCCTGGCGCAGATCCAGAAGATCCGCGAAACATACCCGGACATGCTGCTGGTGAACTTCGAGAAGTCGCGCGGCAAACGCAACGCGCTGGGCGCCGGCGTGCGCATGGCGACAGGCGACATCATCATCTTCATAGACTCCGACAGCTTTCTCGATCCGGACGCGCTGCGCAACATGATCCGCCGCTTCGCCGATCCGGAGGTCGCCGCGGTCACCGGCCATTGCGACGTGGAAAACCAGTGGACCAATCTGCTCACGAAGATGCAGACCGTCCGCTATTACGTCGCGTTCCGCGTGATGAAAGCGGCCGAGAGCGTTTTCGACTGCGTCACCTGCCTGTCCGGCCCGCTCGCCGCCTATCGCCAGCCCGTGCTCATGGAGGTTTTGCACGAGTGGGTAACCCAGAAATTTCTCGGCCAGCCGGCCACCTACGGCGATGACCGCAGCCTTACCAACGCCCTGTTGCGCCGCGGGCACAAGGTGGTTTATGAATCCACCGCGCGCACCACCACGATCGTGCCCGACGATTACCGCACCTTCCTCCGCCAACAGATGCGATGGAAGCGTTCATGGTTCCGCGAAAGCCTGCGAGCCTGCGTCTTCATGTGGAAGAAACCACCGCTGATGGCACTGTCGTTCTACTTCGGTTTCCTGCTGCCCGTCGTGGCGCCCGCGATCGTTTTCAGGGCCATGATTTACGTGCCGCTTTTCCATCAAAGCACCCCGTTCATGTATATATTCGGCGTATTTCTCATGAGTTCGCTGATGAGCAGCACCTATCTCTTCGCGCGCCGTTCCCGGCTCTGGTTCTACGGCATCCCGTTCTGTTTCTTCTACATGTTCGCCCTCGTCTGGCAATTGCCCATCGCAATCGTGACTTCAATGAAGACCCAGTGGGGCACGCGAGAGGGGGGCGCCACATGATTAAAAAACTTTTCGTTCTTGCGCAGTGGCTGGTCGTCGCATTACTCGCGGGCTTCATTGCATGGGCTGTATTCAGGCCGAAACCGGAGCCCGATTATCAACCGGAAACATGGCGCTCATGGGACGGCTTCATGGCGATCTCCTATGCCGGTATCGCACGGCATGCATCCGAACAATATCCCGCTCCGGCACAACTGGCCGGACACCTCCGCGCGTTGCGCGACGCCGGCTATCAACCGATACGCCCCGAAGACGCCGCCGCGTTTCTGGCCGGACGCAGTCCGCTCCCGGAACGCGCCGTCCTCGTACTCTTTGAAGGCGGCCGAAAAGACAGCTTCATACGCGCCACCCCCATCCTTCAGCAAACCGGATTCATCGGCACCATGGCCATCCCCACCCGCTATCTCACCCAGTGGGGCAGCGCGTACCTCAAGGCGACGGACCTCCGAAGCGCCGCGAAATTTCCGCAATGGTCTTTTGCCAGCATGGGACATCATGCGGTTGATGAAATTCCCGTGACGCCGGACGGAGGCAAGGGCCGATTCCTGACCCGGCGCATGTGGACGGGCAAAAGCATGGAAACGGCCGACGAATTCGCGAAAAGGGTGACCGGCGATTATTACACTTCGCTGGACCTCCTGACGGAAGCCTCGCGCGCGGCCGTCATCACGTACCTTTATCCTTACGGCGACGCGGGCACGGGGCCTGGAGCCGATCCCGAAGCCGCACGCCTGAATCTCGAAGCCGTATCCGCTCGATTCAGCATCGCTTTCACACGCGCCGACGATCCGTTCAACGGACCGAACAGCAATCCCTTCAGCCTTTCCCGCCTTCGCGTTCCGGGAACCTGGAGCGGACAACAGCTTGTCGAGGAACTCCGCCGTTTCGAACCCCGGTCCGATGCCGTTTCCGGCTTTGCCGATGCGTCACGCTGGTTCCTTCAGAAAGGCGCGGCATTGAAGGACGGCACGCTGCTCCTGCCCGCGGAATCCACGGCATGGATACGCGGCAGCGAAGGCTGGACCGACCTCGAATGCACGGTACGCATGCGGAGCGAGCCTGGCGCGCTCGCCGCCCTCTATCTTCGCTATGCATCCCCCGGCTCCTATCTCCGGGTCACGCTCGACGGAAGCAACCTGCGGGTGCAGGAACGCCTGCTGGACCGCATGCTTGGCCTTGCATCCGTTCCAATCCCCTCCACCGATTCGGAACACGAGATTCGCGTGCAGATTCGCGGCAACCGTGCCTGGGTGTGGATGGACGATCAACCGGTCGCCGGGCCCCTGCCCCTCGCCCCCGAAACGGATCGCGGCCGCGTCGGCTTCGGCTCGCATGGCGGCGCCGCACAGGCTTCATTGTTCCAGGCAAAACCCAGTCCGGGATATTACGTTATTACAGAATCGTATTCCAGCCTCGACGAAAAATATCGCCCGATGGTCGGCGCGGTGCTGCCCGCATGGTTTGCGCCGGACCGCCCCGTTTCGGTGGACGCGGCACAGCGCGGCGATGCGCTGCTCGCGGCGGCCGCCGGCGTGGAATACATACCCGTCATCGCAAACTCCGAAGACCTGCCCCCATCGGAAAGCGAGGCGTACGCCGCGAAGGTGTCCGAAGCACTGGCGCACCCCGCGTTGAAGCCACTTATCAATCAGCTTGTCGTCAGGGGGGTCAGCGATCACCTGTCCCGCGCGCTGCGGGCCCGCGGCTTCCGGATCGTGCACCTGATCGAAGCCGGAGAGGTTCGCGAAATTTCCAATCGCGAGGGCCTCAAGGAGGCGCCGTACGACCGCTTCCTTCTCAATGCGGAAGGCGCCGACGGAGAAGACAGCCTCGACGAGTTGTTGCGTATATGCCCAGCCCGTCGCCTGATCGTGCAACACAACACGACCCGCCGGATCCCGCTGGGAGCCAAAACAGCTTTGCGGGCGGAAGAGTTCCCCGAGGAGGAGAACTGAAATGAATCAGCGATCTCTTATCATGCTGATCGGCCTTTCCATGGCGGTCATCGCTTCCGCGCAAAGCCCCGTTTCCGTGGTTGAGCAGGTTCGCCGCTCCCGCGACGCGGCCGCGGCTGGAAACGTGAACGAGTCCCTCGCCCTCGCGCGCGATGCGGTCCGACAGGACCCCGCTTATGGGGAGGCCTGGCGGCAACTTGCGACGATGCTCGCCCGCACGGGAAATCGAAGCGAAGCGCTGCAGGCTTTTGAGACCGCCACCAAGCTGAACCCGAACGACGCGCCAGCGTGGCGCGATTACGGCTGGATACTATGGGCTGAAGGCCGGCGACCCGAAGCCGTGCAGGCTTTCGAGAAAGCCGTCGCGCTGAACATCCCGCAGAAAGAAGACCTGGCGATCCAGGTGCTGGCCTCCTACTCGGAACAAGGGAAGCCGGACGAGGCGCTTGAAATCTTCCAACGATGGGTGCCTGGAAGCAGCGTGCTGGATCCCGCCGTCAAACTCGTCGAAAAAGGACGCACCGTCGCCGCACGCCCCCTGCTGGAAAAAGCATGGACCGCAAAAGAGAAACCCAAAGTCAGCGGATTGTACCTGGCTTACGTAAACGCGGTGAATGGAACCTGCTCAGGCGCCTATGAGCAGTTGACGCCGTTCCTGAACGACATCTCGAAAAAAACGGACATCACCCTGCTCAACATGGCGATGGAAACACTCTATGTCTGCAGCGACAACACCCGGCTGCAGGAGGCATTGAGCCGCGTCGAATCGGCTCTCGCAGGAAGGCCCGAGGCCGACAAGCGCATTACGGATATCCTGGAGAAAGCGGCCGAGGAACAGCGGTTCCGCCGCGATCCGCGGCGAGCGCTTGAACTGTACAGGCGCGTGCTGAGCCGGGATCCCGGTCGCGTGTCGTGGATTTTTGCCGCCACCCTTGCGCAAACGATCGAAGGCGATGCCTCTGCCCTCGCGCTGATGAACGAAGTGCTTGAGAAGACACAGAGCCCCGCCGTCCGGCACGGCATCGAGGGCCGCCTTGCCGAGCGAGAGGAAGTGTACGGCGAAGCCGCACGCCTCTATGCGCTCAGCCTCGCCGCCGACCCGATGCAGCCGCAGTTGCGCGAAAATTATTTCAGGATGCTTGTCCGGCTCGGTCGCCTCGACGACGCGCACGGCGAAGCCGAATGGTTCGCCGGCCGTATCGCCGAAGGCGAGCCGATGCTGCGATCGTATCTCGCCGAAATGTGGTCCTCGCTGGCCGAACACGAAAAAGCCCTGGACCTCTGGCAGATGCTGCACCTGGGCGTGCCCGACCTTCCTTACTATGCGGTTGAAACCGCGCAGACCATGTTCCAGCTCTGCGATCCGGAAAACGCAATCGCCGTACTCGAAAACGCAGGCAATATCGCAGACTATTCGCAGGCTCACGAACTGCTTGCGGAAATCGAGGCGGCCCTCGCCCGGCCTGATGCGGCCATGCAACGAGCCGCTACCGGCATAGAAAACAAGCCCAGCCGCGGCCTCTACCGCCAGCATGCGGAGTACGCCGAACTGGCCGGAGCGATTTCCGAGGCTTCGCTCGCTTCATCGGCGGCCTTTCTTGAAGAGGACCCGGGAAACTCATCCATTGCGCTGCTACACGGCAGACAACTCTGGGCCCTGGGCCTGACCAACGAAGCAACGGCATGGTCCCAAAAGCTGGTCGCGCGAAATCCAGCGATGCTCCCGGCCCTGTTGTTTCTCAAGGATAGCGCTTCGCTGCGCCGTGAATTCGCCGAGGCCGCCGAATATGCGAGAGCGGCGTCCGCGGTCATTCCCACAAGCGTGGACATCGGCCGGCGCTACGCGCTGGCGCTTGCGGAATACGAACGCTGGCATCGTGCCTTCCGCCGCCTGCGGCCCGCAGCCGACCAGGACCCCGTGCAGGCCGTTCCGGTGCTGGCCTACCGGCTTGTGACCGATTGCGCTTATCCCGGCCGCAATAATGTCGCGCAGATCCGCGCGCATATCACACGCCTCGCAGCGGAGGATTTTATCTTCGTCTTGCCGGACGACCTGGAGCCGGGGGGAACGCAACGGCGCGTCATGATCGTGCTGCTGGATGCGGATCGCAAAGCGGTCGAAGCCGTTGACGGTATTTTGAGCGAATTCAACGCGCGCGCGGTTTACGCGGGCAACACCGCCATCCTTACGCGCAACGTGCCGGATAAACCAACCCCCGAGCAACTCAGGCAACTGACGGAGTCCGGCCGCTGGGCCCTGGCTTCAAGCGGTCCGGAGGACAACGCCGCCCGCCCGGTCACGGCGGACGATGTGCTCGGAAATCCGCTGACCCATCGCGTCTTCGTTCAAGGCGTGCAGGAAGCCCCCGGGACGTTTGCCAATCGCGTTAATGCCACTATCGCGGCCAGCGCTGCCTCTCTCGGCGATCGAAGCCCCAAATTATTCATCTATCCGGGGGGCGACTTTGGACAGCTCTCGCTCAACCTCGATCCGGCGGCCATGAACGCGCTGCGTGATGCCGTCGCAAAGCATTTCGATTACGGAATGTACTTTTCAGATCCCGGCTTTATCACGCCGAAACACGACGACCTCCGCCTTCCGGCGCGCGTCGTTCCGCCCCACTGGGATGAACACCGCCTTGCGGACCACGTGCTGCGCGGCAACCCGATTACGCGCGCTCAACTCGATCTCGCAAAGATGCTCTACTGGAACCGCCAGCACGAAGCGGCCAATACATGGTTCGAGCGCGCCGCGGCCGCCGGCGCCGATCCGGCGGAGGTTCAGTACAACTGGGGCGCCAACGCCTACCAGCAGGGGGATCTCCCCACGTCGCTTCGCAAGCTGAGAGAAGCCGCCCAACTGGACCCCGCATCAGAGCGTACGCGCGTCGCACTCGAACGCGCGGAAGAAATGAAGAAACCGGAAGCCCGCGCATTCGCGCATGGCTGGAAGGACAACGAGGACCGCTCCTACTTCCAGTGGGGCGGCGATGCCAATGTGTTTGTTGCGGACCGCGTTCGCCTGGGGATGTTCGGCGACCACAACCGGTGGGAGCGTGACGACCTCGGCAACGAGGAAGGCCATCGCGGCGGGGTTCAGGGCCTGTTCTATGTGGATCGAGCCACCTGGCTCGATCTGCGGTTCTGGCGCTTGTGGATGGATGAGCTGCCCGATCGCAACGGCAGGCTGATCAGCCTGCGCCTGCCGAACACCCTGCTCAGCGGACACGTCGAACTCGTCGCGGCGCGCGAGGAACTGGAAACCGTCGAAGCCCTTCGCGCGGACATTTTCCAGAATCGTTATGCGGTTCAGACGTATTCCCGGCTGCTGGACGTGGTTGATCTCTACGCGAATCTCACGCAGCTTGAGCGCACCGACGACAATGATACGACGATGCTCGACGGCCGCGCGGTCTACCGCATTCGCGAGTGGCCGTTTATCGGCGCGGGTTACCTGTTCCGGTTTGGCGACAGCGATTTTGATCCGCCCGAATACTGGGCGCCGGAGAAGCTCGAACAGCATCAGCTCTATGGCAACATTCGCGGAGTGTACGGCCCGGTGAACGTCTCAGTCAGCGGCCAGGCCGGTTACGCCCGAGAGATTGATACCGATTGGCGTTTTGTCTGGGGCGCCCGCGCTTCAGCCGACCTGCGCATCAACCGGCACCTATCCGTCCGCGCAGATGGAAGCTACTTCGAAGGTCCGATCTACGAGCGGTTCACCTGGACTCTCGGCGCCACCGCCCGCTTCTGAAGCCAGCACTACGTTCGATGTTTTTTACATCCCCGGCACGCACTGCCCCGCCGCGTATCGGCGCTCCGCCGGGATCGTTCGCGATCCGCTCCCGAG
>CAZTYH010000062.1:5757-19780 GCA_964617565.1 uncultured Verrucomicrobiota bacterium | reverse complement strand
ATCATGAACTACATTCAAAAAGCACGGGAAGTGCTCGATATCGAAATCGCCGGGTTGGTCCGCGTAAAGGAAAGCCTGTCCACGGACTTTGAGCGCGCCGTGGAAAGCATCCTGGAGCGCCTTCGCGCCGGCGGCAAAATTGTCATTACCGGCGTCGGCAAGAATCTGCCGATCGGACGGAAAATTGCCGCGACGTTGACCAGCACCGGATGTCCTGCCGTTTTCGTTCATCCGTCGGACGCGATGCACGGCGACCTCGGTATCCTGCAAAAAGCCGATGTGCTCCTGACGCTCAGCTACAGCGGTGAATCGGAAGAACTCCTCGCCCTGATTCCCGTCGTCAAGCGTCTCGGCATCATCATCATTTCACTATCGGGCTCAACCGACAACGCGCTCGCGCGAAACAGCGATATCGCCATCCCCGTTTCCGTCGAACGCGAGGCCTGCCCGTTCAATCTCGCTCCCACGGCCAGCACCACCGCCACCCTCGCGGTCGGCGACGCACTCGCCATGGTGCTCCTCGAAGCGCGCGGATTCCGCAAGGAGGATTTCGCGAAGCTGCATCCCGGAGGAGCCATCGGCCGCACCCTGCTCCTGCGCGTGGCGGACATCATGCGCAAAAACGATCGCGTGGCCTGTGTGAAGCGCGGCGCGAAAGTGAAGGATGCGGTAATCGCCATGACCGGTGCTCGCGCAGGTTCCGTGGCCGTCACCGATGACAATGGCCGCCTGCTCGGCATATTTACGGACGGGGACCTGCGCCGTCATATCACCGATCAGCAGAACCTCTCGGAACAGGCGATCGAGGACGTCATGACGGCAGACCCGATCACTTTGACGGAAAACCATCTTGCGGTGGATGTGCTGACTCTCTTCGAGCGCCACAACATTGATGACCTGATCATTGTGGACGATCAGCGCCGGGTGGTGGGACTCGTGGATATCCAGGATCTGCCAAAATTCAAAATCTTTTAACCAACGCAGCCATGAATCGTGGCGATAGTGTCCTGACCACGCGCGAAATTGCCTTGCAGGTGAAAGGACTTGTTCCTCCTTCAACGGCAATCCTTCAGATTCATATCGAAGAACATGTAGGCGGGTCGCGCTATAACCAGGTCTATCGCGTCCGCCCCGTGAACAACGACGCGGCCTCCGTCGGCCTGATCCCTACCGCCACCTATTGTCTCAAGGTTTATCACGTGCCCTTCTGCTGGTTCTGCCCATGCGACACGTTCATGAGTATGATCGCGCCTCGGCGGAAACTGCTGGACCATATGGACCGCGTCGGGCGTATCGGGGCGCTCTGGCATCTGCTCGTTCGCCGGGCGGCAACGATCACGCTGGGCGATCCCGATTGTGTGCCCAAAATCTACGCGACGTTCTACGATCAGAATCTCCGGGCCTTCGGAACCATCGAGGAATGGGCGCCCGGACGCTCCTGGCGGCTCGAAATGGACGACGCGGTCTTCGACCGCACCCACCCTCCACCGGACCCGGACTATCATCACCCATCCGATTTCCCCAACGAGTACACCGCCAAGAGATTTTTCATGGCGCGTTTCGCGCGGCTCCTGCGAGAAATGGGCGCCACGGGACTTGCCGAGCGTTACGATTGGCGGAACTGGCGCAGCATCCGGCGTGTTGTTCTTCGCGCGGGCTTTCCCGGTCCATACCATGGCCTTGCAGCCACTGATTTCGAGCCCGCCAAATCCGACGCGAACACATTACGCTCGTTCCTGGAAAAACATGCCGGCAATTTCGACGATGTGCGCATGGCCGCGGAGGAGCTGCTGGCACTGCTGGACGCGCCGCCGCGTGAGCCGGGCGACTTCACCCCGGTTATGCCGAAGGCAAATCCTGCCATTGCCCATCTGCTCTGGTTGTGGTCGCAAAAAGAACCGAGGCCGCTTTTCAGAAAGCGCCTGCTTGCCGCCGTTCGCAATTCCATCAAGAGAATGAAAGAGGCTTTGCGCCTCGCGCGAGATCCCGTGGCGCGTTCCGTATGGCTGGTGGAACAGGTGGATACCGGCCTGGAAGAGTCGCGCATTTCGGAAGAAGAAGCGATGCGAATCCGAAGCCAGGTGAACGACCCCGATGTGCAACTCTACCTCCAATGTTTCTTTGTTCATATCTGCACGCTGCCCATCACCACGATCACGGTCATCTGCTTCAGCGTCATATACTCGCTCGTTCACGGCCTGGACATGATGGATACGCTCCGCCTGATCATCGCATGGAGCGCCTTGTTCGCCGTTTTGCCCATCTCTCCCGGATCAATCAGCCGGGGCTTGTACGTGGTGTGGGTGGCCTGGAGGCGCAAGCTGGCGGCGCGGTTGCGCATCGCGCTCGCGCTCTCCTTCTGGCGGTATGTCGGCTTCTTCAGCTTTCCACTGCAAATGGTTCAGGCCTTCCCCGCCCTCTCCCGCTTTGCGGCATCCCTGTGGGTGGCAAGACTGATCCGCCTGATCCCGCATTACGGCAAAACCGGCGGCCTCCTCGAACACCGGATATTCGATCTACTCTTCAATCTGCCCCTCACCATCGGACGCCTCCGCCGCGAGCGCACGGCCTGATTCGCCTCTGCGCGTGTGTTCCCTGTTGACCCCGTCGAGACGGAAAGATATGTTTCCGGTCTGTTTTCAACCATAAAGCACGGCATAACAGCCACGGAAGGTAGCGCAGCGTCATGGTAATGATGATTTCCAGATTTCACCGGTTGATCCAGTCTCGGCTCCTCTGGGCCGTGTTTCTGGTCGTGATTGTTTTTTCCTTTGTGATATGGGGTACGCAGACTCCTTCGGAAGGCCGTCGCGCCGAGGAGGCCAATGCGGCCGGAAAACTCGATGGCAAATTCGTCTCGCGCGACGAATTCCTCCAATCCTATTTCAACACCTACATGTCCGTGGCGCTCGGCCTCGGCCGCCGCTTCGATATTGACGACGCCCTGGATGGCCAGCTTCGCGATTCGGCCTGGCGCAGACTCGCCGCCCTCCGCGAGGCGGCAAAGCTCGGAATCGAAACCGGTGACGAGGAAGTGCTCGCCACCCTTCAGTCTCAGCCCGCATTCAGCGTGGAAGGCCGCTTCAACCCCAATGCCTATGCCGCGTTCATCCAGAATCTCCTCGCGCCCATGGGCTTCACGGAAGCCCACTTCGAGCGGCATGTCCGCGAAGAAATCACGCTCCAGAAACTGCAGCGCGTCATTCAAAACGCCGTGCTGATCGCCCCGATGGACATTGTGCGAACGTTCCGCTCGCTGACGGACGAATTCGAAGTGCAATACGTGAAGCTGCCGCGGGACTCCATTGCGGCCGATGTCAAAATCACGCTTGATGATGCCCGCGCATTCTACGATGGCGAGCCGACCGCGTTCACCACGCCGCCGCAAGTGCGTGTCAAGTATGTCGAGATTCCCGTCGAGAACTACCTGGCCAATGCCGCCGTTACAAACGAAGACGAGGCGCTGGGCTATTACGATGAGTTCATAGACACGTTTGTCGTGACGAACGAAGTCACGATCAAGCGGACTGAAATGACGGAAGACGGGGACTTGATCGAAGTGGATGTGGTTACAAACCGCGTCGAAACAGTCAGCTTCGATCTTGTAAAAACCAACATCTTTGAGGTCCTGACGCGCCGTGCCGCGGTGGATCGCGCGACGGAAGCTGCCGTGGATCTCGTGGTAAGCCTTGCGCCGGACCGCCAGGGGCAGGCGCCCGCTTTTGAAGAGGCGGCCGAAAAAGCCGGCCTTGAAGTGAAACAGGCCGGCCCGTTCGGGCTGCGCGATGAAGTGC
This sequence comes from uncultured Verrucomicrobiota bacterium, assembly GCA_964617565.1. Classification (GTDB taxonomy): domain Bacteria; phylum Verrucomicrobiota; class Kiritimatiellia; order CAIQIC01; family JAGNIJ01; genus JAKJGV01. The sequence continues at coordinate 15,986 of CAZTYH010000062.1, read as the reverse complement.
CCGGTGTGGATGCCGGACAATTCTTCAACATCGCCGCATTCTCGCTGAACCCCAACCCGGACGAGTATTTCAGCGATGCTGTAGTCGGATCCAATTATGTTTACGTCATCGCAATCGAAGAGAAAATTGCGCCGCATGTGCCTGAATTCGACGCGATCTCCGACCTCGCCCTGAAGATGGCGAAAGAAAATGCGATGGATGAAGCGCTTTCCAAAAAAGCGCAGGACATTCGCACGGCCGCCACGGAAGCTGTCGAAACAGGCAAGACCTTTGCCGAGGCCGTCAAACCCTTCGGGCTGGAAGTGCTGGAAACGGGCGAATTTACCCTCGCGGCGGGAATGGAAACCAACGAGTATTCGGATATCCTGATTCGCGGAATCCTCCCCCGGAATGAAGGCGAAGTAACGGACATTCTGCCCTTCGATGATGGTGTGCTGGTCGGGTATATCGCGCGGCGTTCGCCCGGCGATTCATCGCTCTTGCCTTCCATCGCGCCCCAGATCCGGGAAACGGTACGCCAGCAGCGCTCGCGCATGCTCTTCCAGGAATGGGAAAATTACCTCCTGGCGAAAGCCGGATTCCAGGACCTTCTCTCCTCCCGTTCACAGGATTGGGAAGACGAAGAAGGAATGGATGAAGAGGAAGAATCGCCCGCGGAAGAAACCGAGGAAGACACGTAATCCGTTGCGTAACGCCGAATCCCATATCGGCGCAGGGCTGAACGGACGAAGCTAACGACAAAGCTTCTGATCCCGCATCATCTGTACGGAACCAGTAACGCATTCCTGCCAACCGCTACGAGCAGCGGACGCCCTTCACGGAAAACATATTCCCGTTTGAGGTGAGTTTTCTCGCCCGCCGGCACGGAAACCTTGAGCTCCTCTTCCTGCCCTTCAACACCGTCGAAAACGCGCACGCTCAATTCCGGGAAAACTTCCTGCCCACATCCATTTTCCACTACGATCCCAATCTCGGCACGCTCTCCATCTTTTCTGGCACATGAAAGACGAACATCGTATGAGGCCTGCGGGTCGAGCAGAACCTTCTCACGCTCTCCTGCAAGCAGGAGCACTTTCCGCTCTGCCCACACTTTTTCTCCTTCATAGCGGATCCTGTATTCCTTTTGCGGCGCTACTTCGACCGGCCCGAATTTTCCTTCACCGCCTACCGGTCCTGCCCATATTTTTTCGGCCCCGGCATAAATCTCAACCTGTCCAGATGGCGGATTATTCGCCACAAGCCCTTCAATCACGCCTGGTCTGTCCAAGACGGAAGACAAAATCAAATACCAATCGTTGTGCGGAAGCCAGTATTCACCGCTGGAGAAAACAACGAGCCAGATCGGAAAGCGCAGCCGGTCTCCCACCAGTCCGTTCGGGATGCCGCCATCCACCGGCCCTTCCTTGCCGTGCATGGACGACCATACCACCGGGTTGTTCGCTCCCACGCCGCAGACCATGGAATAGCGCAACGGATTCGCTCCGAGCACCCATTGCATTTGATCGTCCGCAAAACGCTCGCACCACAGATCCTCAAACAGGTATCCCGTCCGCATCGCGAGGTATCCGTAGGCGAAGTGGTCCACGTTAAGCCCGTGTGCGCCTACCCATGGATGATCCGGCGGAGAGAATTGCGCAACCCGGTAGCCGTCGCCCTCCCGTTCCAATCCGTGAGCGATCTGCCGGTAAGGCGTCAGCGACGACATCGGTTTAAGGTAACACTGGTGAAACACCTCCAGCATATACGCCGCATGCAGCCATTCCGGGGACGAAGGCTCGTAGAGTTCCACGATATTGGCGAATCCCAGCAGGATCGCCAGGTTAAGTTCATGAAACTTGTACTGGTAAGTAAAGTTGCGCTCGTCGCGCGAAAGGAAAAAATCACCGCAGACAGCAATCTCCTTATTCCCCGAATCCAGGTCCTGCAGTTTTGCAACAAGATCGAGGTGTCTCGGAATCCCTTCGAGATATTTTGAGTCACCCGTCAGGCGGTACATCTCCGTCATCGCATAGATGAACCCACCGTGCTCGTGCGCCGTACGGAACCCCCTTTCCCTGTTGAGCAGGAAGCCGGCTGCCGCTTTGGCCGCCTTCAACACCTCGGCCGCGACGGCCGGATATTTCTCGCAGATTACCGGGTATGCCCGGCACATGGCGCCGACATAGTAATAGGTCGGAACGACGGCGGAATATTTGTCCAGCACCCGGGGATGCGTATCCTCTTCGAACCGATACTTTGAATTATCCACATGCCCGGTATGACCGATTCCCGCGTGTCCAACCCCGCCATCCGGAAGCTGTGCCCGCAACGCGAAACTGAGCGCATACAACAACTCATCCAGTGATTCATCCAGCCGGTTCCTGTCCCAGTCCCCCACGCCCCCGTGTTCGACCGTCATCGCAAGCCCGGCAATCATGTGCGTCAGCGACCACATCCGGTTGCCGACATCGTAGAAGGTGTCGTGATATCCACCGATGATCGGATCGTTCGGATGACACTTAAAGCCGCAGTGCATGAATCGAAGAAAGGAAATTACGGCGGGGGTCACCTTCTCTTGCAGAACCTTCTGCCCGATCTGGAATGGACTCGAATCCAAATCTGCTTCCGCTGCGCGAACGCGCAGCCGATAAGTGCCTGGCGCCGCAAGCGCCGAAAAGTCTCCCGTATAGTACTTCCCGGACCAGATCGAGAACGCCTGTTCCTTCATCACCCCTTTCAACACGGTAGAGCCCGTGTCTTCATCTACGATCTCAAAACCGAATTCGTCAGCCGGAGGCTCGCCGACCAGGCGAAGGACTGCGTGCTTGGAATCCTCGGGATGATATCCCACCTGCGAGAGCGCAAGCTCAATATACGAATCGGTATGTTCCGTTATTTGATAATCATCAACGTATAACTCGCCCGGCCCCGTCGCGTAATTGGCCGCAACGGCAATCTCGTAAAAGTGAATTTCATCCAGCCGCATATCCTCACCGCCCCAGAGATAGCGCAGATCATCCGGCCGAAGGACGATTTCCGCCCAATCCGATTCTCCCGTATTCGTAAGGCCCAGCACGCCGAAATAACCACCGTCCTTGTCCACCACTTTCACATCCACCACATTTCCGGGATTTGCGCCGCGGAGGCGGATCCTGATGCCGACTCTTTCGGAGACGCTGAACGGTTTCGCTTGCTTTTTCAGCGCGCAGAAATCCTGATGGCCCGACAGGTTGTATTGCAGGCACAGGCTTCCCCCTTCCTTCCCCTCGCCACGGGAAATCCGGCCCGTGGAGCCTTCGGAGGTGAAAAGCTCCCAGGCGGACACATCATCCATCTCGTCATGAAGCCGGACAATGGGGTCGGGGTTGTTCAGGAACAAACGCTGAAAGTCCGGCACATCAATCCCGGGTTGAGCATTGACGAGGAGAACGCCGGCTGCAATGAGAAGGAAGGAAATAATAAAAGCGCTTTTTGTCTTCATGCCTTCCGGCTCCTTTATACGAAGGTCCAACAATCTTTTGAGCGCGCTGTTAAGCACTTTGATTATACACACGCTGGCTGGCAGCTCCACGACATTATGGGCGCCACGTAACGCCGACCTCCGAGACGGCGCAGAACCGGGGCATCCCGCTTGCCGCGGCGAAGCTTCCGAGCGAAGCCGGGGATCCTGTCTTCTCTTAACATCCATCCTGTTTCCGCGTAAATCTTGCAATCCGTCCGGACGCATGCCATCCTGCAGTCGGCCCGGCACACACAAGGAACGGCTTGGATTATGAAGATTGCGCTTGGAGCTGATCACGGCGGTTACGAGTTGAAGGAGCAGATCGCCGGCTACCTCAAGTCGCAGAATCACGCCGTCACCGATGTCGGCACCCACAGCAAGGAAGCCGTTGACTACCCCGCCATCGCATTCAAGGTCGCCACGCTCGTCGCCTCTGCCCAATGCGATGCCGGAATCATGGTGGATGGCGCGGGAATCGGCTCGGCGATGACGGCCAACAAGGTGCGCGGCGTGCGCGCTGCCGCCTGCTATAGCGAGGCGCTGGCCCGGAACAGCCGGGAACACAATGGGGCCAACGTCTTGACGCTTGGGGCCGGGCAGACTAGTAATATGTCGGAAGTCGGCCCTATTATTAATGCATTCCTTAACACGGAGTGCCGTGAAGAACGACACCGCCGCCGTGTCGGCATGATCGTGGAAGTGGAAGAGGGCCGCTTTGGCGGCGATAGTCGGTTCGCGGTCGGGAAAACCCGGGAGGGTAACTTGGATATTTCGTCGGACGACATTGCGCGGATCACCCAGCGGGTGAAGGAACTGATGACACAGGGCGGAGCGGCACCCGCCGCATCCAAGGGCCCGCCGAAACTCGGGCCTGAAGAGCTCGCCCGCATGATAGACCACACGATCCTGAAACCGGAAGCTTCCGCCGACGATGTGCGGACGCTTTGCGAAGAAGCTTTGAAGCACAAGTTTTTCTCTGTTTGCGTCAATCCCGTTTATGTTCCCCTCGCCCACAGCCTGCTTCGCAACTCCCAGGTGAAGGTGTGCTGCGTAGTCGGATTCCCTCTCGGCGCACAGGCGCCGGAGATCAAGATTCTCGAAACGCGACGCGCGCTTCGCGAGGGCGCGCGCGAAATTGACATGGTCATCAACATCGGCGCGTTGAAGAGCAAGAACGACGCGCTGGTGCTCAAGGACATTCGCGGCGTCGTCGAGGCGTGCCGCGAAGGACGCGGCCTCAGCAAGGTCATTCTCGAAACAAGCCTGCTCACGGAGGAGGAAAAGATCCGCGCGTGCCAGCTCAGTATGAAGGCCAACGCGGACTATGTGAAGACCTCAACCGGCTTCAGCAAGGGCGGCGCCACGCCGGAAGATATCGCGCTGATGGCCAAAACCGTCGCGCCGAAAAAACTTGGTGTCAAAGCATCAGGAGGTGTCCGCACCTACGCGGACGCGATGAAGATGATCCAGGCCGGGGCCACGCGCATCGGCTCGAGCAACAGCGTGAAGATGCTCGAAGAGGCGCGCGCGCAATCCGGCAGGAAGGAGTGATCCCATGGCCGAACTCAGAACATACGTGTTTCTCGACAGCCTTCAGCCCCAGTTCGCATCGTTCCAGGCTACAATTTCCCAGGGCTTCCTGCCACGGCCGGGACAAGCCTCCCTGTTTGTGGAAATCTCCCCCGGCATGGAGATCAACCGGGTGACGGATATCGCCCTCAAGGCCACCGACGTTCAACCGGGCATGCTGATCGTCGAGCGGCTCTACGGCATGCTCGAACTCCACGGCGACTCGCAGGCCAACGTGCGCGCCGCCGGAGCCGCAATTCTCGACTCGCTGGGCCTGAAGGAAGAAGAGCGTATCAAGCCGCAGATCACAACGAGCCAGGTCATACGCCGGATCACAGACTATCACAGCCAGCTCGTCAACCGCATGCGGCACGGCGATATGATCGAGCCGGGCCAGACGCTCTACGTCATGGAATGCGCGCCCGCCGCCTACGCCGCACTCGCGGCAAACGAGGCGGAGAAGGCCGCGCATATCAACATTCTTGAAGTCCGCGCGATCGGAAGCTTCGGACGCCTCTACCTCGGCGGCGAGGAACGCGACATTGATGTCGGATTCCGCGCAGCGGAAGAAGCGATTGCCGCCGTTACGGGGCGGGAAGCCAAGGGCGGAGGCGGTTGATTCGTTGGAAGGAAGATTAAGGACCGAAAGAAGGAGAAAAGAACATGGCAGATGCATTAGGCATGATCGAAACGCGGTCGTTTCCGGCGGTGGTTGAAGCCGCGGATGCGATGGTCAAGGCCGCGAAGGTCGAACTCGTGACATACGAGAAGACCGGCGGCGGATACGTCAGCGTAATCGTCCGCGGCGACGTCGCTGCGGTGAAGGCATCCTGTGATGCCGGACAGATCGCTGCCAGCCGCGTCGGCGAAGTGGTGGCCGTCCATGTGATCGCGCGTCCGCACGCGAACGTGGATACCGTCATTCCGCTGGGCAGGCAGGGCGAAGCGAAGTCCGCGAAGAAATAACACCGGCTGATTTAGGAATGCGAAGCCCGGTTCGCCGGGTTTCGCGTTTCAGGTGAACCATGAATCTTGGCAAAGTCAGCGGTACCGTCGTGTCCACTCGCAAGGAAGAGACCATGGATGGTCTCAAGCTCCTGCTGGTTAAGTACGTGGATTCCGACGGAAAGGAAACGGGCGGCCAGGTGGTCGCCGTGGATGCCGTCGGCGCCGGGCCGGATGAACTGGTCCTCGTCGCTTCGGGCAGCTCCGCGCGCCAGACAAAAGCGACGGACAAGCGCCCGTGCGATGCGGTGATCATGGCGATCGTGGATAGCTGGGATGTGGACGGTACGACCAAGTACCGGAAATACGAATCCTGATATCCCCTCGCCCCGGATGGCCCGCGCACAGGATGCGCGCACCCTTTCCAAAGGGCGCGTGGTCCGGCATGACGGCGGGAGGACGCGCACATGGCTAAATTGACCGATCAGGAAATCGAGGCGATTGCACGCCGTATTGCATCGGAGATATCCGGTGCGGCACCCGCCCCCGCGGTGGCGCCTGCGCCTGCGGCGAAGGCAGAGGCCTCCGCCGATCCGAGTCTCGGAATTTATTCTACTATTGAAGAAGCCATCGCCGCGGCGAAACAGGCCTTTCCGAAATTCTGCGCGCTCCCGCTCGAACAGCGAAACCGCATCATTGCCGATATCCGCAAAACAATGCTGGAGAACGCCACCGCGCTCGCCAAGGCCGCCCACGAGGAAACTGGCCTCGGCCGGTTCGAGGACAAAATTCAGAAAAACCGCCTCGTAGCTGAAAAGACTCCCGGCACCGAGGACCTTCAGCCCATCGCTTTCACCGGCGATCACGGCCTGACCCTCTGCGAACCCGCGCCCTTCGGCGTAATCGGCGCGATCACTCCCTGCACGAATCCCACTTCCACGATCATCTGCAATGCGATCGGCATGCTCGCCGCGGGCAATGCGGTGGTGTTCAATACCCACCCCACGGCGAAAAGCTGCTCGATGCAGACCGTGGCGCTGTTGAACAAAACGATTATCGCTGCGGGTGGTCCTCCCAATGCCGTGACGTGCGTCGCGAATCCTACGGTGAAAAGCGCCGGCGACATGATGAAGCATCCCGATATCCGCATTGTCGTGGTGACGGGCGGCGGCGGTGTCGTTAAAGCCGCCATGGAGAGCGGCAAGCGTGCGATCTGCGCTGGCCCCGGAAACCCACCGGTCGTCGTGGACGAAACCGCGGATATCGAAAAAGCCGCGCGCGACATCGTGACCGGTGCGTCGTTCGACAACAATGTGATCTGCGTGGAGGAGAAGGAAGTCATCGTAGTGGCAAGCGTCGCCGACCAGTTGATCAAAGCCATGACCCGCTACGACGCGGTACTCATCGAAAAGAGCCAGTTGCATCAGCTTGAGCAGGCGATCTTCACCAAGATGGCCGGCCCCCGTGGCCACGCAGAAGTCAACCGCTCCTTCATCGGCAAGAACGCCGAACTCATCCTCGGCAAGATGGGCCTGCGTGTGCCCAGCACCGTGCGGCTCGGTATCGTGGAAGTTGAGGAAACCCATCCCCTCCTCTGGACGGAGCAGATGATGCCCATCCTCCCCATCACGCGCGTACCGAACGCCGACTACGCAATTGATCTCGCGATCCAGATGGAAGGCTACAACCGCCATACCTTCATCATGCACTCGAAAAACCTCGACCACCTCAGCCGCATGGCGAAGGAATGCAACGCGAGCATCTTTGTGAAAAACGGCCGTGCCGTTTCCGGCCTCGGCTACGGCGGCGAGGGGTACACGTCGTTCACGATTTCAAGTCCGACCGGTGAAGGGCTCACCACCGCGAAGACCTTCTCACGCTGGCGGCGCTGCACACTGGTTGATCATTTCAGGATTGTCTGATGATGAAAAAATATCCGGCCATTGCCATCCTAGAGTTCGATGACATCCCGACCGGTTTTTTTGCCACCGATGCGATGCTGAAGAAGTCCCCGATCCTGCTTTTGAAGAGTGGCATCATCAGCGAGGGGCGCTACCTGACGATGATCGGAGGAAACACCGCCTCCGTGGACGAATCCTTTGCAGAGGGCGTCTTCTGGGGGCGCGAGCATGTGATTGATCAGGTCATTCTTCCCGACGTGCATCCGCAGGTTCACGACGCTGTACTCGGACGCCGCAACACCGACGCATGGGGTTCCATGGCGATCCTCGAAACTCCAACCGTTTCCAGTAACATTCGCGCGGCCGAAATGGCCCTGAAGGGTACCCCGGTGGATCTCGTGGAAATACGCCTTGCGGAAAGTGCGCTCGCGGGCAAAGGGATCAGCGTCTATCGCGGAGAACTCCACGACATCGAGGCGGCCATGGACATCGCCACGTCGTTCCTGGCGCAGGCCGGCGTCCGCGCGTCTTCGCGGATCATTCCCGCCCCGCACGACGGATTGAGCCGACAACTGGAATCGGACGCTTATTTTGAACGCTGTAAATCGGTCACGCTGGACGGAGAACTGGAGTAAGATCGTAATGTTTCTCGGACGAGTCATAGGGCGCGTGGTTGTAAGCCAGGTGTATGAAGGCTTGGAAACGGTGCCGATGCTCTGGATCCAACCGCTCGACAAGAAAGGTAATCCGAAAGGCAAAGCACTCGTGGCGGCGGACGCAACCCGTATGGCTGGTCCCGGCGAAATGGTCTATTACGAAGGCGGACGCGAGGCCGCGCTGCTTCTTGACCCGTGGTTCGTGCCTGTGGATCACTCCGTCGTCGGAATAGTGGATAATCTGAACAGCAGCGGATTGGAGTAAAGGAGTACTGGAGTAATGGGAAGAAAGCATATCAGGTCCAGTTTCTATTATTTCCTCCATCACTCCACCACTCCACCACTCCAGCAGTCCATCTTCTCATGATCCTCGGCACCGTCATAGGTTCGATAGACTCGACGATCAACCATCGCTACTTCGATGGAAAGAAGATGATGATCGTCGAGAAGATGAAAGCGGATGGCACGCTCACCGGCGACTACGTGATCGCCCTCGACCGCAGCGTGGATTCCGGCATCGGCGATGTCGTGCTCGTGCTGGATGAAGGCAACAGCGCCCGCCAGATTCTTGACTCCAGCGACGCCCCCGTCCGCACCCTCATCGTTGGGATTGTGGACCAGGCGGGGTAAAGTTGGTTCAACGTACTCTTCCACCTGCTCGTACACGTTGGGCGCGATTTCAAGCAGCGGAGATTTGCGTTCAGGAGCAGGTGTACGAGTATGGTGGATAGAGCAATCGATCGGACACGACACTAGCGCTTCCTCGCCCACTCCTTCAGGAGTTGTTGCATCTGCTTGTCACCGCGATATCGCGCCATGTCACGCGGGGTCACACCCCTTGAGTTAATCGCATTCGGGTCCGCCCCGCGCTTCAGCAACATGGATGCCACAGTATAATTCTGGGAATCCACGGCCTGAAGCAAAGGAGTCGTTCCATCTTTCGCCCTGGCATCAACGATGGCGCCCGCCTCCAATAGCAGGGTGACCGGCTTGCTATATTCAAATTCAGGATCAACCCGCACTCCATATTTAGACGCAATCCCGTGCAACGCCGTCCGACCGCGTACGTCAGTGGACTGGATATCTGCACCCCTTGAGAGCAGTAGTCGTATCATCTCTGCATTCCACAGATACGCCGCATGTATCAGGCCGGGCGTATTCCCAAGGGGCTTCTTTCCAGGCATGGATTCGATCAACAGCCGGGCTGTTTCAAGATCGCCACCCCGCTCTATCCATGTGTCAATGGGGCGCGCTCCTGCATAGTTGAACGCTCCGGCGTTTGCACCTGCGTCGAGCAGCATCCTAACCTGTTTGGGATTCGTGGCCAGGTGCAGCGCCGTATCCCCATGTGAGTCGCATGCATTAACCGCCACGTTCCGATTCAGCAAGAGGGCCAGCACCTCATCCGGATACACCACATTTTCTCCGGTCAAAACAAACATCAGCAGCGGAGTTCCCTCCTTTGAGCGCCGGTTAACATCGAACCCATGATCCAGCAACATCCGGAATTTATCTGTACGCCAGTTGCATGCCTTGACGGGACACTCAAAAAGGAAATCGGGGTTGCTCTGCGCAAAACCAGGTTGTTCTTGAAGGAGTCGCTTGAATTCCGTCGCGTCGCGGTACGTGGAATTTACATTGAAGAGATTGAACTTAAAAGTTCTGTATGGATCGTCA
>CAZTYH010000062.1:1922-5657 GCA_964617565.1 uncultured Verrucomicrobiota bacterium | reverse complement strand
GTACGTGGAATTTACATTGAAGAGATTGAACTTAAAAGTTCTGTATGGATCGTCAACTTGGGGAGCAGGCGGAGATGCTTCGGAGGGATGCGCCGACACATTTTGTGGATCCGTATCGAAGTCGTAGCTGCGAAGGAACGCGTCCAACGCTCTATCATGATAGCCATCGTCAGCCCTGATGAGCTTGGTGACCGTCTCTTCCGTATTCGGAAGCGGCACAGGAAGGAAAAACACCATTTGCCACTGCTTGAACTTGGAATCCAGAAGAAGGTTCTTTTTCCAATCCCTGTAAATTCGTTTTCTGCTGTGTATGGTCCCGCTCCATCCCAGCATATGCACACCCGACGCGGCGCGGCCTGATCCGGCGCGAACAATCCGTCCCTCCCGATGGTCCTCCGGAATCAGATCAACACCCTTCACGCAATAAGAACCGCTCGGCATCGGATAGACGAAGAAGAGCTTGCGGTTCCCGTGAAGCACGACACGTACGGGCGAATTGTTGCTGATGCCGTTGAACGTCACCAGTTCACGGCCAGAGCAGATTTCGTACTCCGAGGAATGCTCCATCCTGTAAATGTATGTGCCGCAAAGTTCCTCAAGGCCCTTGGCCTGGCACATCGGCGCAAGAAACACCGCAACCAGGAATGCCGCCATGCCGAATGCAGATTTCTTCGCAAAGATAGACTTATCTCCCGCGCTCATTCACTTTCCACCACCGTCGCGATTCGCTCCCGAAGAGGTATGTTTTCAGAATGCAGCCCCGGAGCCTGGCCGTGCAGATCGAACTCAAGCTGCACATGCGGCTGAAAGATCAGGCAATGCGTCGAGCCGCCGAAGTGGAACATGCCCAACTGATCGCCCTTCTTCACATGCTGCCCCTCGTACACGGTGATCTCGTTCGAAGAAACCTCGGCCATGCCGATGAAAACGCAGCACATCAGACCGATCGCCGGGTTGTCGGCCTCGATGAAGATGATCGCCCGCGCCGCGACCTGCGCGATGTAGCCCTGCGACTCATTTGGACCCGCGTCATCATATCCTTCGGATAACGCTTCCGCGTAATAGGATCCGTCCACAACCCGTGTCTTCACGATCCGTCCGCTGACCGGGCTGTGCCACCGATGGTAGCTCAACGCGCTCAGGAAAGCCTGGTAAACGGTCCCCCCCGCGAATCGCTCGACCAGCGGATCGCCGTCCAGCATGTGATAGAGCGAATACGGCTGTGCCTTGATCCAGAATCTGTCACGAAGCTTGACGTTCTTCGCGATGCGGTACGGCGCCGACTCGCATGAGTTCGCAATCACGTTCTCGTCATCCGGCGCAGCCACTGGCCGCCGCCCTTCGCGAAACTGCCGGGTGAAGAAATCATCCCAGGAGACAAAACCATGATGAGGCTCCTCGGGATCGCACTCAAAGTCCTCCACGAATGTGGGCATCGCTGCTTGCGCATCCCGTCCAAACCAGCCGGACTCGGGATCGTCGCTCAACACGTAGGTAGAGTCAGGCGAACCCAGAAACACCGCCCAGTGTTCCAGTATCTTCTTCAACTGGCGGTTGACCTTCTTGTTCAGAAATGCGGAAGCCCCGGCCTGCGTGCCCATCGGCCAATCGAGGATCGCGTTGATGGGAAATCCCACCAGCCCCGTCTTGTTGAACTCCGGCGCCGTGGTCATGATCCGGTTGAGCAGTTGCAGCATGTGATGATAGTCGCGTATCTGCGGCTTACCGGTCGGATCGTTGAGGTACGGGGGCTTGCGCGGAACCTGCCGGAACATCTCGTTAAATAACATGTAGATTTCCGCATCGTCTTCAATCAGCTCCTTGAATTCCTGGATAACGGGTAACAGGGACCTGTCGGCTGCCTCCGTTTCCCGGATCAAGCCGGCGATCCATTGATCCAAAACCTGCTGGTCGGACGCCAGCCATTGGCCCACGCGATAAGGCGGTGGTTTAACCGCCGTCTCAGCAAACACAATCGGAAAAGCAAGAAGACAGAAAGAAAGAACAAAGCAGATCCTGGTCGTTCGCATAAGACCTCCTATAACCCCGTCCTAGTGATATCTCATGATACGTTTTCCCCCGCGCGCCAGCAATATTCAATTCCCTGCCGCTGGACTACGATCCGTATCTCACCCTCCTGGAAAATCTCGAGCCTCCATTCACTGTTCAGCGTTGGATGTTCAATGCCCCCCGCTCTTCTCCCCAATCCGCGCTATCCGCGCAATCTGCGGTCAACTTCTTCTCTTCTCCGTTTCCTCCGTGGTCACATTTCAGCCTTCTTCCCCCATTCGTGTATTTCGTAGTTTTCCTCCGATATCTGTGTGAATCCGCGTAATCTGTGGGCAAAGAAGTTGAACCGCGAATTAACGCGAATTAACGCGAATTTGGGATGACTGGGACGACAGAGGTCACCAATCCCCAATCAACCACTATCCGTGCTCATCCGCGTAATCTGCGGTCAACTTCTTCTCCTCCCCGTGCTCTCCGTGTACTCCGTGGTTAATTTATTCTTTATTCCCCTTTTTCGTGCCTTTCGCGTGCCTGCCCCGCTCCCCGCATCTCGATTGCCGCGGCAAAGCTTCCGGGCGAAGCCGGGTATCCCTCCTCCTTTACTCTCCCCCGGTTCTGGGCTACAATATGTCCAGCCATGAAAGCCATTCTGATCATTCTCGATTCGGTCGGCGCTGGCCCCTCACCTGATGCGGCGGACTACGGAGACGCAGGAGCCGCCACCCTTCCCCATATCGCCGAAGCGGTCGGCGGGCTCAAGCTCCCCACCCTCCAATCCATGGGACTCGGCAACATCCCCGGCGTTATCCCCGGCGGCAAACAGATCAAGGGCGTTGATCCCGTCCCGAACCCGATCGCCGGCTACGGGGCCATGCAGGAGGTCTCCGAAGGCAAGGACACCGTTACCGGGCACTGGGAAATCGCCGGACTCGAGATACGCCCCGGCTTTCACGTCTTCCCGCCCGATTACCCGTCCTTCCCGCCCGACCTCGTACAGGCGTTCGAGCAGCGCACGGGCCGTAAGATTCTCGGCAACAAGGCTTCCAGTGGCACGGTCATCCTCGACGAACTCGGCGCCGAGCACATGAAATCCGGCAAATGGATCGCCTATACCAGCGCCGATTCCGTTTTCCAGATCGCCTCGCACGAAGAAGTCGTGCCGATCCAGGAGCTCTACAAGGCCTGCGAAATCGCTCGAGAGCTGTGCGACAAATACAAGGTCGGCCGCGTCATCGCCCGCCCCTTCCTCGGCACCCCCGGCGCGTTCAAGCGCACGGAGAACCGGCGCGACTTTGCGTTCAAGCCGGAAGAAAAGACCATTCTCGAACGTCTCACCGACGGCGGCGTTCCCGTCTACGCCGTCGGCAAAATCGAAGACATCTTCGCGCATCGCGGCATCACAGAATCGGAACACACCGGGAACAACCTGACTTCGCAGGAGCAGGTGGCGAAATGGACAAGAGAGAAAAAGCGCGGCCTGATCTTCACCAACTACATTGACTTCGACATGCTCTACGGCCACCGCCGCGATGCGCAAGGCTATGCGGATTCCCTGATGCAGACAGACAAGTGGCTGGAAAGCTACCTCCCGCTGCTCGGCAGCGAGGATTTGCTGATTATCACAGCGGATCATGGCAACGATCCGACCTATCAAGGCAGCGACCACACCCGCGAGTGCGTTCCCCTCATCGCGTATCAGCCGGGACGAAACGGTCGCAGCCTTGG
>CAZTYH010000062.1:0-1822 GCA_964617565.1 uncultured Verrucomicrobiota bacterium | reverse complement strand
CGCTGGTTCATCAACGGCTATTCGAAGGGCGATATCCCCGACTACCAGATGGCCGCCATGGCCATGGCGATCTACTTCAAAGGCATGACCCTCGACGAAATGGCTGTGCTCACCGATGCCATGATGCGCTCCGGCGACCTCGTGGATACCTCCAGCATTAAGCTGCCCAAGGCCGACAAGCACTCCACCGGCGGCATCGGCGATAAGATTTCACTCATCCTCGCTCCCCTAGCCGCGTGCTGCGGCATCGCCGTCCCGATGATCTCCGGCCGCGGGCTCGGTATCACCGGCGGCACACTCGACAAGCTGGAATCCATCCCCGGCTATCGCACCAATCTCAGCGACCGTGAATTTCTCGGCGTCGTCGCAAAGTGCGGCTGCTCCATCACGGGCCAGACCGGCCAGCTCGCGCCTGCCGACAAGAAACTCTACGCCCTGCGCGACGTCACTGCCACCGTCCCCTCCATTCCGCTCATTGTCGCGAGCATCATGTCCAAAAAGCTTGCGGCCGGGCTCGACGCGCTCGTGCTCGATGTGAAATGGGGCAAGGGCGCGTTCATGAAAACCGTTGAGGACGCGCAGGAACTCGCGCGCAATATGGTCGAGGTCGGTGTGCGCATGGGCAAAGGCATGGCCGCCCTGATCACGGACATGAACCAGCCGCTCGGCCGCACCGCCGGGAACACGCTCGAAGTGATTGAATCCATCGAAACGCTGAAGGGCAAGGGCCCCGAAGATATCGTTGAACTCACCATGGCCCTCACCGCGCGCATGCTCGTGCTCGCCGGGAAGGCCCAGGACCACGTGGAAGCACTCGGCGTCCTGCAGTCGCATATCCAGTCCGGCAAGGCGCTTGATATCTTCCGCAAGATGGTCGAACTGCAGGGCGGCAATCCGAAGGTCATTGACGATTACCGCCTGATGCCTTTCGCGACCATCAAGGAAGAGGTGCCGTCCTCGAAAGCAGGAACGGTCGCGGGCGTGGATGCCGACCAGATCGGCCGCGCCTGCCTCATCCTTGGCGCTGGCAGAAAGAAAACCGACGATGTCGTGGACTTTGCCGTGGGCGTGTCGGACCTCCTCAAGGTAGGCGAAAAAGTCGCGAAGGGCCAGCCGATTGCAGTCATTCACGCCAACGATGAAGCACAATTACGCGAGGCGAGGCAGATGATTGATGCGGCGTTCACCATCTCGGATGACGCCACGCCGCCGCCTCCGCTCGTAACGGACATGATTCTCTCGGAGGTGCGGTGATGATGGACCACAAGACACTTGAGTCGGCGCTGTCCTTTGTGCGGGGTAAATGGCCCAAGGCCAAACCCTCTTGCGGATTGATCTGCGGATCGGGCTGGAGCGATGTCGTGTCCGCCTTCAAAGAGCGCGGCGCGTTGTCCTACGGCGAGATTCCCGGCATGGGCGCTCCCGGCGTGGTCGGACACGCCGGACGGCTTGTATGGGGCGAATTAGCGGGCATTGAGACCTTTATTTTCCAGGGCCGCCGTCACTGGTACGAAGGCGAAGGCTGGCCCCCCATCGCCCTGCCCGTCTATCTCCTGAAAAACATGGGGGCGACACAGGTGGTCGTCACAAACGCGGCGGGAGGCATTCGCGGCGACCTGCGGCCGGGGAACCTGATGATCATTGACGATCACATCAATCTGATGGGCGCGAATCCGCTGCTCGGTCCGCATGATCCCACATGGGGTCCGCGCTTCCCGGACCAATCCACTGTTTACGATGAGAAGCTGCGCGATCTTTTCGAGAAAGCCGCCAAGGCCATCGGACTCATGATATTCCGCGGCGTTTACCTCGCCGGTTCCGG
>CAZTYH010000061.1:0-19942 GCA_964617565.1 uncultured Verrucomicrobiota bacterium | reverse complement strand
GCTTCAGAAATATCAGGCCATCCACTTCCGGCGCGTCGAGACGGCTTCGTCCGAAGGCTTTTGTTGCGCGCGGGGCTTCAGCGCCTTTGGACACGAATCCGTCAATCATGACCTCGACTTGTTGACCGATCATCTTTCGCAATCGTGAGCGAGACACTTCGAGTTGTGCCTTCATCAACGCATCACGACGGGCGAGCTTGACCTCCATCGGAACGTCATCGGATAGCTTGGCTGCGGGCGTGCCGGGTTCCGGGGAGTAGGAAAAAACACCCATGTGGGTGAATCGTTCTTCACGCACAAGATCCAACAGCTCTGCAAAGTTTGCCTCCGTTTCGCCGGGGAATCCGACAATGAAGGTTGTGCGGATCGCTCCGGCCGGCATGCGTTCCCGTATCCGGTCGAGAAGATCGAGCGTCTGCTTCCGGCTCATCCCGCGGCCCATCGTTTTCAGCATCGAATCGGAAATGTGCTGAAGGGGAAGATCGAGATAGGGGCACAGGTTGGGTGCGGAGGCCAGTAAATCCATCAGTTCATCGGTAAGCTGCGCGGGGTAAGCGTAGAGCATGCGAATCCATGCGTGGGGTATTGCGGCGCTCAGTTTTTGAAGCAATTGAACGATGCGGGCCTCGCCGTATGAATCGCGCCCGTAACTCGTGGTATCCTGGGCGATGAGGTTGATCTCCCGCGCGCCGCCGTTCACGAGTGCTTGCGCCTCGACAATAAGTTCTTCCATCGGGCGGCTGACCTGGAGTCCGCGAATGCGGGGAATCGAGCAGAAGCGGCACACATTTGAACAACCCTCCGAAATCTTCAGATAGGCGGTGTGCGGACTGCCGATCCGCGCGCGTGGTGAGTTGAGAAAACGCATGAATTCAGGAGGCGGACGATGAGGATACGCAAACATCTTTTGGGTGCCTTGCGCCTTTGCCCCAGCGACAAGTTCGCGACAAATCTCCGGCAACCGGGGATATTCGGCAAAACTGACACGCGCGTCGGCAGCGTCGAGGAACGACGCCAATTCGGGACAGTCGCCAACCCGTTCCACGAGGCAGCCCAGTGCGGCAACCGCTTTCAGCTTCCCGGCAGCCTTTAATGATGCGAGCTGCTCGAGCATCTCGGCCGTTTCCTCGCGCGCGTCGTGGATGAATCCACACGTATTGACTAACGCGATGTCCGCATCGGACGGGTCCTCGGCGATCATGATCCCGTTTTGCGCGAGCGCACCGAGAAGGCATTCGGAATCCACCGTGTTTTTTGAGCAGCCGAGACTGATCAGGCACACAACAGCAGGTGAATCGTCATGCTTGCTTCCCATTTCAGCCTCGGGGATTGAAGCGGGAAGTGCGGGCAAGTTCTTCAAACAATTCGCGTTCCCGTGCGGTAATCGAGTCGGGGACCACGATACGGGTAACGGCAATCAGGTCGCCGTGACCGCGTCCTCCGCCAAGGGGCAGTCCTTTTCCTCGAAGGCGTAGATGCTGGCCGCTCTGTGTGCGTGGGGGGATTGTCAGGGAAAGATTTCCCCCGAGCGCAGGCACATGGATTTTTGCGCCCAATGCTGCCTCCCACGGAGCGAGCTTCAGCGCCATGTGCAGATCGTGTCCGTGCACCGTGAAAACGGGATGCGGCGCAATATGGACAACAAGGAACAGGTCTCCTGCGGCGCCGCCGCGGCCGGGGGCGCCTTGTCCTGCAAGTCGTATGCGTGATCCTTCGGTCGTTCCCGGAGGGATTCGCACATCGTATTGCTTGCGCGTTTTTCGCAAGGCTCCGCGGGGGTCGGGCACGGCCATTTCAAGCGCGATGCTTTTCTTTGCCCCATGGAAAGCTTCTTCGAGAGAGATGGTGATTTCCGCTTCATGATCTTCGCCGCTCGAAGAAAAGAAGGACTCATCCATCGCACGGCGTCCGCCGGGTGCTCTACGCCGACCGCCCATGCCACCTCCGCCGAAAAGCATCTCGAAGAAATCGCTGAACCCGCCCATCTCCTGGAAATCGAAACCCGCGCCGGCACCGGGCGATCCGCGGAAATTGAAATTAATATTTTCCCAGCCGGGCGGCGGAGTGAAATCCTGTCCGGAGCGCCAGTTGGCGCCGAGCGCATCATAGCGCTTGCGTTTTTCGGGATCCTTCAGGACTTCGTAGGCTTCACCGAACTGCTTGAATTTGGCTTCTGCGCCTGAGTCCTTATTGACGTCCGGATGGTATTTCTGTGCGAGGCGACGATACGCCTTCTTGATCTCCGCGTCCGTGGCTGTACGCGGTACGCCGAGGGTCTCGTAATAATCCTGAAATCTCACACCCATGCTGTCATCTCCAAACAGGGATTATGTATATCGCAGCTCGGGCGTCTGCGCAACTGGGGAGGGGGATGAGGGCTCAAATCCGAATCTCGAAACCCGAAACTCTAAACAATCACAAAATCAGGAATCCAAAAGCGGAACGGGCAAAAATTCGGGTTCCCTGTCAGCACCCTGTCATCTCGAGCCGCTGCGGCGAGGGCTCTGCCGATTGTCTTGCCCTCTTCGCCTGGGCAGAGATCCCTCACTCCGTTTGGGATGACAGAAAAACTTGCACTTTATCGCCACTCTTGCGCTGTCCGATGGGATTGCTATGCTTGGTATACAGTCAAAATGAGCGAGCGAAGAAAAGTCAGGGTGTTGATCAGCCCGCGCGGCGTACGCGGGATTACCGGTGCGGCGGTTCTTGATGCATTAACCCGCTATTGGGATATCCCGGCGGTGGATTTGACGTACCAGTTGAGCAAGAATATTGAAGATGGCAAGCGCAAGGCCCAAAGTGCCATCAAGGAAGGGATAGATACCGTTCTCGTGGTCGGCGGGGATGGAATCGTCAACAGTATCGGGAGCGAATTGATCCATAGTCCGGTTGCGCTGGGTGTGATTCCAACGGGAAGCGGAAATGGTTTTGCCCGGCACTTCGATATTCCTCTGGATGCACGCCGGGCCGCGGCGGCGCTGGTGAAGGCCGACCGCAAGACAATAGACGTCGGCACGGCCAACGGCAGGCCTTTTTTTGTCACCTGCAGCATGGCCTGGGATGCGACGATTGTCCGGACGTTCGACAAGTTTCCGGTCAGAGGCATTCTTCCCTATGTGCTTGCGGCTGCAACGGAACTCATCACCTATGAGCCTAAGCCGATCCACGTAGTGCTCGATGGAACCGGGAAGCATTCTTTCAAGGATCCTTTGATATTCACCGTGGCCAATCTGACGCAGTACGGCGGCGGCGCCCAGATCGCTCCGCATGCCTGTCCCGATGACGGGGCGTTGGAACTGGTGACGATATTGCGCCAGGAGGCGCCGCAGGTCTTCGGGAATATGAACAGGCTTTTCGATGGGACCATTGATTCATTGCCGGGTGTTGTTTCGAAGCGATTCAAGACACTCGATGTTCATCGAGCGACAGAGGGACCGATTCAGGTGGATGGTGAATTGATTGATGCTCCGGCGGATATCGAAGTGCGTGTGTTGCCTCGTGCTTTGACTATACTGGTCCCGCGAGAGGGCGTTGGGGATGAGGCGGATTCATCCGAGAACAGGCGGGGCGGCGATTGATTGCGGACGAGGAACAGCATTGAAAAATTTGCGCATCGGTTCAAAGACGGTCGGAAAGCACCCGCTTATTGTCGGCGTCGTAACTTCTCTTGCGGCGATGTCGCGCGTGTTGCGGCGGAAGATAAGACCGTTCGATATCATCGAGGTTCGCCTGGACCTGATGAAGACGGGGGCAGACAAGCTCGCGCCGTTTCTTCGCAGAATGGAAACAGCAGGCACGCCGGTCCTGCTGACCATCCGATCGCGCCGCGAGAAAGGGGCGTGGAGAGGCTCGGAGCAGGAACGGAGTGATTTGTACGCCGCGTTGATGCCCTTTGTCTCGGCCGTGGACGTGGAGATTCGAAGTCCTCTTTTCAAGGCGCTCTGCAAGAGCGCGCATCGCGCCGGTCGTGTGGTGATCGGATCTTTTCATGACTTCGAAGGTACGCCCTCTCTGAAGGTCTTGAAGTCCATGGCGCGATTGGCCCGGGCCGGTGGGGCCGATATTGTCAAGATTGCGACGGCGGTAAAGAAGGGCGAAGATGCGGATATTTTATTCGAGTTGTTGAAGGACGGCGGACCACAGCCTCTTTGTGTGTTGGGCATGAGCAAAAAGGCAACCGATCTTCGCGTGCGCCTTGCCTGCGGGGGATCGTGTCTTACTTACGGATTTGTGGATCGCTCCGCGGCTCCGGGACAGATGGCTTGCCGGCACCTGGCGCGTCGGCTTCAGGCGTGTGGGGTTCGTCATGCTTGACGGAATCTTTCAGATTGATCCCGACGCAATATTCGCATGAACCACACGGCTTCGACCTGTTTCTGCGCCAGCGAATAAACAACCAGACCGCCGCAACAGCGGCGAGCAACAGAACAATCAAATCCTGGATTTGAATTTCCATTATCCCCATCCGAGCCAGCGTCCGCCCTGCCAGACAATGAAGCACACTCCCCAGGCAAGCGCGGTCATGTAAAGCCACTGGAAACCGGTCCACTTCCAGCTTCCCGTCTCGCGGCGGACCACGACGAGTGTGCTGAGGCATTGCATGGAAAGGACGTAGAAAAGCATGATGCAAATACCGCGCAGTGGGGTGAAGAACGGCTTGCCTGTTTTCGGGTCACGTTCCTCCCGCAGGCGGGCCTGGAGATCGGCGGTCTTGTGAGGGTCGGCGACTTCAACACCGTAAATCGTCGCCATCGAGCTCACGAAAACTTCGCGGGCGACAAGGCTGCTGAGCGTTGCAACGCCGATTCGCCAGTCAAATCCGATCGGCGCGATGACCGGTTCGATGATCTTGCCGAAATTGCCGGCGATACTGTGCTGGATCCGTTCTTCCGCCGGTGTTTCGGGTTTTCGTGGATAGTTCGTGAGCGCCCACATGATGATGGACATGGCGAGGATGACAGTGCCTGCTTTCTTGATGAACAGGACGCTGCGTTCCCACATCACGTGGAGCAAGGTCCGTATTTGCGGGCGGCGATAGCGGGGCAGATCGAGCGGAAGGGTTGTGGTCTTGCCTTTCAGGATCGTTCGATTAAACACCGCGGCGACCGCGATAGCGGCAACTACACCGAGAATGACCATCCCGCCGAGCACCAGTGCCGGCAGCGGAAGAAAACCCAGCACGGCCACATTCGGAATGACGGTGCCGGCGATCAGCAGATACACCGGCCAGCGTGCCGCGCAGCACATCAGCGGGGCGATCATGATGGTGAGTAGACGATCCTTTTCATTGTCAATCACGCGCGCGGCCATGACGCCGGGGATCGCGCAGGCGAAGCTGGAAAAAAGAGGGATAAACGCTTTGCCGTGCATTCCGACGCGGCCCATCCAATGATCCAGGATGAACGCAGCGCGCGCGGTGTAGCCGCTGTCTTCCATGATCGCGATGAAAAAGAAGAGGAGCATGATCTGGGGGAGAAACACGAGGACCCCTCCGACGCCGGCGATCACGCCTTCCGTGAGAAGGTCTTGTATGGGCCCTGCGGGGACATGGGTGATCACCCATTCCGCCAGCAGGCCGAATATCGTCTCGATCCAATCCATCGGGATTTGAGCGAGCTTGAAGATGGAAATGAAAATCAACAGCACGATGAACGCCAGCGACAGCGGCCCGCCGACCGGATGGGTCAAGAATGCATCCAGGCGTTCGGTGAGAAGAGGCTGATGCCTGCGTTCGCCGCGTACGCCGGGCATGAGTTGATCAATGAACGCGTAACGCGCTTTGGCTTCGACGGCATACCAGGAGAGCTCCGATTGCTCGATGCGGGTGCGGGAATCCTCGACCAGCGGGCGCAACCTTTCTCGTACAGGGTTGTATCGCGGTCGGGAAAGTGAATCCTGCGTACAGATCAACCGCAACGCTTCCCCGCGGGCCGCTTCGGCGTGGACGAATCCGGCACTGACAAGCTCATCGGCCAGCCGGGTGATCGGCTCGATTATGGCGGGAGGGATTTCGATGACATCGCGAGTGGGTGTGGGGGATGAAAGCATGTTGCGAATCGCGGACTTCAGTTCAGGAATGCCTTTACCCCGGCTGGCGGTCATCGGCACGACCGGTACACCGAGCCGGCGCTCAAGCTGCGCCACGTCAATATTCACGCCGAGGTGTTGACATACATCCATCATATTCAGCGCGACGATAACGGGTTTGCCGAGGCTGAGCAGTTGGGTGGTCAGGAACAGGTTTCGCTCGAGCGTGCCGGCATCCACGACAGCGATAATGATTTGCGGTTCCGGTGTGTCCTTTCGCATCCCGAGCAGAACATCGTGAGCGACCACTTCATCCATGGAGCGGGGATTGAGCGAGTAGATGCCGGGGAGGTCAATCGCGTGTACTTCCTCGATGCCTTCCACTTGAAGAACGCCTTCGTGCTTTTCCACGGTCACGCCGGGATAGTTGGACACTTTCTGACGCAGCCCGGTGAGCGCGTTAAAGATGGTGGATTTGCCGCTGTTCGGATTCCCGGCGATCGCGATGTGTGGAATCTCAAATTCGTTCATGCGAGGTTCACCGTGATTGCGCGGGCGATGGAATTGCGGATGCTGAGGTGGCCGCTTCGGACAAAGATTTCTATGGGATCTCCGAGCGGAGCGCGCTTGAGAACCTTCACCGTGGAGCCGGGTGTCATGCCCATCTCCATCAGGCGCTGGGCTTCCGCGGGTGGAAGCTCAAGTGCCAGCACGCGGGCTGATTGTCCCGGCGCCAGGCTCTCTAAAGTGATTTTTGCGTTTTCCATTACGGCAAACTATCCTATGCAGCGTCTTTTTCGTCAAATATTGTGCCCAACCCGCAAGAGCGGGGAAGGCGGTATGTATCAGAAAGCTTGCCGTGCCCCAAGCACGAAGTGTTTTATTTGAATAGCGGTATGGGAGGGTAATCGTATGATCAGCAATGTGACATTGATGAAATCTTCTGTTTTGCCGGTTCTTTTCCTGCTCGGACTGATGACCGGCTGCAAAACGGTTCCGCCACCGGTCGAGAAACCCGGCCGGCTGGTAGTGGCTCATTACTTCAACTGGTTCCAGACGCCGGAAGTGAGCGGACACTGGCGGCACTGGGAGTGGAGGCAGGGCGGGCCGGTTCGCGATCCGGAAGTGATTCGAGCCGATGGATTGCGGGACATCTGTTCGGTGTATTATCCGCTCATCGGGCCCTATGACTCAGCCTCTCCGGAAGTCATGGAATATCACATCCTCCTCGCGCTGGCCGCCAAGCTGGACGGGTTCGTGCTGGATTGGTACGGCATGCACTCGATGGAGGATGAACGGTTGCCTGCATTGATGGACATGGCGCTGCGCTTCGGGTTCAAGGTGGGGATTTGTTTCGAAGACAAGGCGATGTTCGGATATCATTACAATGTGAAAGACCGGCGCGAGGCCGTGTCGAACGCGATTGCGAATCTTAATTACATTTTCGAGAAGCATGCCGCGCATCCGGCTTATCTCAAGCTCGACGGGGTTCCGGTTATTGTGAACTTCAATTGGCAGGAGCCGGCGGATACCGTGGTCCAGGCCGCGCACGGATTTTCAGCGGCCGAGTGGGCGGAGATTCTTGCCGAAGTGCGCAAGCGGCATGCCGTTTATTTTATCCATGACTATCATTGTCACTTGAAAGAATCTTACTGGGACGTAAGCGACAATCTTTATCCGTGGCTCGACGTAAACGGAGAGTGCCTGGACGGCTATTACGCTCAAGCGCAGCAGAAGTTGTCGGAAGGGAAAATTGATTTCATCAGCACGCTCGTTTATCCGGGATTCGACAACACGGGCGTGTGGGGGTGGGGGGATGGTCCGTTTGTGACGCCGCGCGAAGACGGCGCGTTTTACGCGAGGTTGTGGGAGCGCGCATTGGAGAACGATGCGCGTGTGGTGCAGGTGGCCACGTGGAATGACTTTGGCGAGGGGGCAACGATCGAGCCGTCGGTGGAATATGGGTTCAAGTATCTGGAAATGACCGAGGCCTTCATCGCGCGATTCAAGGGGGTGGCGTCCGATGAGGGGCTTGCGCTTCAGGTGCTCAAGGATCATTTTCATTCATTCGCCAGCGACCGCCGGAGACTTGGCGATTGAAGCTCAGGATGGGCCGAAGGGCCTTTATTCTCAGGGCACAAGCGGGTTTTTTTTGACGTTGATAAAATAATAAAAAAAAGCCGATTGACATCAAAGGGGGTATTTGATAAGCCTAATCAATAGATAAACATTATCAATCTGTCCGAGGGGCGTAAGTCTTACGATGAGAATCAGTCTGCGAGAGGCCGAAACGGGGGGGAGCCGGGAGGGCGGACCATGAGAACGCTGGTGATAGTGATGCTGTGCGCGATGTCGGCGCTGAGGGGCATGGCAGAGGAAATCGTGTTCTTCGATGCGGTGACGGCGGGGGATGCCGCATGGAGCTGGGGGGCCGCGCGCATTAAAAATGATGCGGGCAAGTTGATTGTGCGCGAGTCCAATCTCAATCCGAAAGATGCCTATGGTGATGTATATCCGTCGGATAAATTTCCCTATGTGCCAAAGGCCAGGTTGATGCTGGATGTAGAGCGCATATTTTCCGGCACGTTCACTTTCCAGGTGCTTTGTTTTCGTGGGTCTGCGCTTCTACAGACCATTGATGTGATCAAGGACTCAAAGGAGACGCGAAGCAGGGTCTTTCGCATGTCGGATATCGGTGTGCCGCCGCAAACGCAGAGCGTGATGTTCAAACTGTGGGTTGCCAACGCGAAAGGCGCTTCGCTGATCCTCCGGAACCTGCAGTATTCGGTAGAAGTTCCGGGAGACAAAATCCTGACACTCCAGGATTTCACCGAGCTGGCATTCTGGACGAACAGCGCCCTCGAGGTGACGACCACACCGACGGGAACGTTGATGAGGCCTGCGGCGGAGGCGAAGGCGGGAAGCATGTGGTGGACGCAATCCCTTCCCGTCAGTAGTACGGGCACGGTTCTCCTTCATATTCCACAGGTCTCAAGGAGCGTGGCTACGCTGCAATTCGATGTGTTTGATCGGGACGATCAATACCTTGGCGCGATCAATGTGTTTGAGAACGTGGGAACAGGCTGGCACGGTTCACCGTTTTCCGTTTTGCAGTGGCCGGAAGGCGCTGCGCGATACCAGTTAAAGCTCTGGGCATCCGGCGCTGAAGGCTCCTTCGTGGGGGTTGACCGGCTTCTGGTTATTGAAGATTAAGGCGAAAAAGTAAGGAAACAATCAACGAAAGAGAGGAATGCTATGCGAGGGATCAGTAACTCATGGATGGCTTTGGGAACGGCTATATTTCTGGGGGTGTCGGCTTGCTCCGCAGCAGGTCAGTCGGGTTCGGCTCAACGTGAAGAATCCGTGGCGTGGGAGTTCGATTGTACTTCAACGGATGGTTGGATTGATAACGAGATGGATCCGGAGATCGGCACGACTCTTCAGATGGAGTCGGGCACCAAGGGAGTGATGATTGTCAAGCAGGACGGCAAAGACACCTGGGGCAAAGCGGCTGTTCTTGTTGAGGGCATCAATCTGAACGAAACCCCCATTTTGGAGGCGATGGTAACGAAGGTGGACAAAGGCAGCGGTTTCAAGGTGGGAATCGCGCCGACAGACTGGTCAACGATCATCGAAGTCATCAAACGCTCCAGCGCCGACGGCAAGCATACGGGGGATATCGAAAAGGCCGTGAAACGGGCTGGCCGGAAAGATCTGCTGGAAGGCGAGGTCTCGTTCTTCCTGGTCATTGTGATCGAGGGGAAGGGCAAGGCTTCCTATTTTGAGCATTTGAAGATCAGCCGAGATAAATAATTCATTGGGGCGCGTGGCGCGTTTTTCGAAACGCTGAGCAGGGCAGGAGACGGCTTTATTAACACGGAATTCAGAAGAAGGGATCATCGAGCCTGAGATTGATAAAGTTTATCATTACGAGCCGGGGGGTTAGCCAGGGGCTCGGTACTCGGGCCGGTGCAGAAAAAGGAAAGCAAAGGAGGTGCGGGGATCAGCAGAAAGGGTATGGCAAGGGATTCGGAATTGTTCGATGACAAATCACAAAAAAGGAGAAATCAAATGAAGAAGATATTAATCGTGTTGTTTGTCTTGGGATTGGGATTCTCCGCGTTTGCGCAGAATCTGACACTGGATTATCCCATTACGGTGCGTGTGGCCTCTGATCCGATTGACCTGCAAGGCATCACGGACACGGTGAGCTTCGGGACACTGAGCTTTGGCCAGACAGCGCTATCCAACCTGCCGCAAGGGCAACCGCGTTCGACGGTCAACAATGCAGGCTATGCCACGATTGATTATACCGCGCGCGCGGAAATCACGTCGGGCAGCTGGACACTGGGATCCAACCCGGGAGCGAATACTGCGGTGCTTTACGGCATATTCACTGCCGCCCTGGGCGCGAGCGATGATCCGCCGGGACGTGATGTGCTGCTTGGCGACTTCGGGACGGAAGACCGTCTCGGAGGAACCGCTATCCGCGCGTCGAATACGGTGCTGACCCGGAATGACGAAACAAATCCCGAAAATCGCGGGAACAACGTTTACACGACGATGTCCTTCCGCAGTCTTCGCTATCGGCTGGATACGCCGACGAGCGGCGATACAAGCGAACAGACAATTACCGTCACGATCGGAGCGATTGCGCTCTAAAGCACAGGCGGATTTCCGGGGGGATGCTGAAGCGCCCCCCGGAGTCCTCAGGATTGCAGGTGTTGTATGAAGCTGTACCCGGTGATTGGATGGATCGTGTGTTTCTGCGGTGCCGTGAATGCGGCCCATGCCCAGGGTGGGTTGCGTATGAACTACAGTCGTATCGCGGTGGATAATCTGCCGATCGGGCACGCCGTCAGCATGAAACGGTTGGCTAACCTGCCGCTTAAAGTCGGCAATAACTACGACTTTCCAATCGAAGTACAGGTTTCGATTCGATATCCGGCCACCCTGCGGCCCGATTATGAGCCTGTGCCCGACACGAATTGGGTGCGCCCCGAATGGCATGCCGTGGAAGTTGAGCCGGGTGCCGAGCGGGAAATGGACATGGTGATTATGCTGCCGGATGACGAAGGATTGCATGGGCGTCGTTTCCAGGCGGATGTACACGTCCTGACGGTGGGAAAGCGGGGCGTGCGCGGTGTTCGAACCGGTTATGAAATAACTGGAAACCTTCTTTTTTCCGTAGCGCCCGAGCGAAATGATGTGGCGCTGCATGCGGCGCTGGAAAATCCCGCTGACGGGGCGTTCGTTCTGGATCCGCCGCGCGTGGATGTCTTTGGCGCGGCGCCAGGCTTGCTGATGCCCATCCTTGCACGGGGGAAAAATCCGGTCCGGCTTGTGAACGGATCGAGTGAAACACAGACGTATGAATTTGAGGCTGTTCCCCTTGAGCGCTCGGCTTACAACGCCGATTTTGGAAGCCAACCCATGGATCCGCGCGGCCTTCTGCTTCCCATGTCTTCCTGCACTCTGAATTCAAGCGGGGGGACCAATCTTGAATTTGCGGTTCAGGTTCCAGCCGATGCGGACTTCGGAAAAGGGCCGCTTCTTTATCTTGTCGCCGTCCGTAACGGGGTTCTGCGGAGCGTTGAGCAGTACTTGAAGGTCTATCTGTGGCCCGGTGCGGAACCGGAGAACGAGCACATCAACTAAATCGGGTGTTGTATGCTAATTATACGTTTCCGTTGGATCGTTGGAACAGCTTGCCTGGGGTGCACGATGCTGGTGGCCTTGAATGCGGGATATGCAGCGATCCGATACGTGAATGTGAATAGCAGCGATCCACGTTCGCCGTATGTCTCGCCCGAATACGCGGCGCGCGCGATCCAGGATGCGGTGAATGTCAGCTCCGATGGCGATGTGATTCGGGTAGCGGCCGGCACCTACAACCAGGGAGGAGCCGTTGCCCCGGGTCATGGATTGACCAATCGGGTCATGATTCCAGCGGCCATTCGTGTCGAGTCGGAATCGGGAGCGGCGAGCACCATTATTTCCGGGTCAGGCCCTTATGGCCCGGCTGCGATACGCTGCGTATACATGACAAATGGAGCTGAGCTCATTGAGTTCACGATTTTGGGCGGGCACACAATGACCAATGGCGATTTCCTGGCGGATCGTGCCGGTGGCGGGCTTCTCATGGATTGCGGAGGCTTTGTGTCGGGATGCGTGGTCCAGGCAAATTCAGCGAACTACGGAGCGGGCGCTTTCAGCGCGGGCGGCCTTATTGTGGATAGCACGTTTGCCAATAATGCCGCTGTATTGTCTCCGGCTTCCGGCGGGGGCGCCTACCTGGTGTACGGCGCATTGATGGAGCGGTGCGTGGTGGACGTCAACAGCGGGCACTACGGCGCGGGCGTGTTCTGTGATTTAGGGGGAGAAGTGCGTGATAGTCGCATCAGTCGAAATAACTCGGCACAAAATGCCGGAGGAATCTTTTGCGCGAGCGGCGGCCTGGTGCGTGCAAGCATTGTCACAGGCAATTACGCAAGGATTGCCGGTGGCGGCGCCTATTGCTGGAATGGAGGAACGATTCAGAATGCGTTGATATTAAGAAACACGGCAACGAACGGCGGCGGCGTATGCATCATCGGTGATGGCCGGGTGCAGAGTTGCACCATCGTGACCAACAAGGCGAACGCAGGAGGCGGGCTCTATTGTTGGGGGACCGGGGTGGTGGAGAACACGATCCTGTATTATAACGCCGCGGGTTATGGACCGAATATTCATCACGAGTACGGTGGATGCTCGTACTGGTATTCATGTATGACCCCGTTCATGGCGAACGGTGCGGGTAATACTGAACTCGCGCCATTTTTCGTGAATCGAGCCGCGTCCGACTACAGGCTTCAGGTCAGCTCGCCTTGCATTGATCAGGGAACCAATCAATCGTGGATGGCGCGGCAGCTTGATCTCGACGGGCGTCCGCGCATCTGGATCAACCGCGTGGATATGGGCGCCTATGAACGTAATCCGGCGAGCCTGGATGCGGACACAGACGGCGACGGGGTGCCTGATTGGTGGGAATGGATTCACTTCGGTCATGTGACCAATGTGAATGCCGGCCAGGACTACGATGGCGATGGATATTTGGCTGGGGAGGAGTTTATTGCCGGTACTGAGCCTACAAATAGCAGGTCCTTCCTGTATCTTGCCATCGAGAGGAGTGGTCAGAGCGGACGATATCTGTGGTGGCCGAGTGCCGCATCCAGATTCTACACGGTTACGGCATTCACCAATCTTTTCCCTCTTTCCGGCGATGAGGTTATCACCAATCGAATGGCGGCAACGCCACCTCAGAACATGATTGCGATCACGCAGAACTATGAACGGGTTTACTTCAGGATTTCAGTGAGCCGGTAGGAGTGTTTGCGACAAGAAGGAGGCGGGTATGAAGTCGTGCCTTATCCTGGTGGTGGCGCTTTGGTTCGGCGCTCTGACCGCGGCGGCATGGATGACGGTCTGGGACGAAGATTTTTCGAACGTCAGCTCGTGGAGCATTATTCACGATTCAGGGGGTGGGTCCAGCATTTCATCGGATGGCGATTGGGGCTATTTCTATGTAAACGCTGCGGCGAGCGAAGCGGCGTTTATTACCAGCGATAGAATCCCCTTCAATCCGGGCGAGAGCGCGCTTTACAATCTTTATCTGCAGGTTGAAGGGGTGACGGCATCCACGAGTTATGACATTGCGATGGATCAATTCGATGCCAGTTACGGATGGCTGGGAACGATTTGGAATTTTTTTCCGACAAACAGCACCTCCATTTTTGTCGGCGAAACCAACATCAATATGGGCATGTTTTCGTATAATCCGAACACGGCATTCCTTGCGCCGAAAATAGGTGTTCACACGGGGGTTGGAGTGCAAACGGTGCTGTTCGATTACATGGCGGTTGAAATGATTCCAGAACCTCGAACGATCCTTTTGGTTGGCCTGTTCGGCGCCACCCTTTGGACCTGGAGGCTGTGGTGTAGCTTGAAGAAGTGATCATCCCCTTAAAGCTCCCTGATCTCATCCGATTTGGGGGCGTAGCTCGCGGCGGGGACCCTCTCTCCCTGCCGCGAGTGTTTTCGGGTCGCGGGATCTGGCCGAAAGAGCAATGGACGGCGGGCCGCAGCTCACACGTGCTTGCAGTCGTTTTCGTCCTTGGTCGTGTAACCGGATTCCTGCCGCTGGAAATTGACCTTATTCTTGGCCGTATAGGCGTCGTAAACATCCTGTGCTGAAAGCCCGACCACCTGTGCGGCGGAAATCAGGAAGTGCAGGATGTCCACAATTTCCACGCGGGCGTTCTGCTTGTCGTAGGTCTGGTATTTAGCCCACCACTTCCACGGCACGCAGTCCGTGAGTTCGGCAATTTCCTGGGTCATCGCGCGGCAGTAGTTCAACAGCCATTCTTTCTGCTGCTCCTCGCTCAAGGAGGTGGTGTCTACGCCGATGCGCCTGTTTAAGTCCGCCTGCATTTCAAAAATGTGCTCAAGCATGTCACGTTCAGGCATGAATTCCTCGCTGGTTGTGTTTCGCGGAGGATAGGGTTGGAAGACGTGATGAGTCAATGGAATGAAACTTGCCGTAGCCATATTGATAGATAATTGCGGGAGGCCCTGTAATAGGGTATACAAGTGCGGCAAAAGAAAGGGAGACGGCGTTATTCATGGAAAAGCTTCTCATTCTCGGAACCGGCGCGGCGGGGCTGACGGCCGCGATTTATGCGTCGCGGGCGGACCTGACCCCCCTGGTGGTGGAAGGCATGGAGCCGGGCGGACAGCTTACGACGACGACGGAAGTTGAGAATTTCCCGGGGTTCCCGAAGGGAATCATGGGGCCGCAATTGATGGATGACATGCGGAAGCAGGCGGAACGTTTCGGCACACGTTTTCAGGCCGGGATGGTGGCGTCGGTTGATTTTTCCGGTCGCCCGCTGAAGGTGACACTCGACGGAGGCGACACGCTCGAAGCGGAATCCGTTATTATCGCGACCGGCGCGTCGGCGAAGTATCTCGGACTGGAATCGGAGCAGAAGCTGATCGGGCGCGGGGTGTCGGCCTGCGCGACCTGTGACGGCGCATTTTTCCGTAACGTGCCGGTCGTCATTGTCGGCGGCGGCGATTCGGCGATGGAGGAGGCGATGTTCCTGACGCGCTTCGCCTCGAAGGTTTACGTGGTGCACCGGCGCGATCAATTGCGCGCGTCGCCGATCATGGGCGAGCGCGCAAAGAAGAATCCGAAGATCGAGTTCGTCTGGAACTCGGTCATCGTGGACGTGATGGATGTGGCGAAAGGCGAAGTGACCGGTGTGAAAATCAGGAACGTGAAGACGGAGGAAACCTCCGACCTGGAGGTGAAGGGTTATTTCTCCGCGATCGGGCACAAGCCCAATACCGATCCTTTCAAAGGACAGATTGATCTCGATGACAAGGGCTACATCAAGGCGCAGAACACACGCACGAATGTGAAGGGTGTTTTTGCGGCCGGTGACGTGCAGGACTCCGTATACCGGCAGGCCATCACGGCGGCCGGAAGCGGGTGCATGGCCGCGTTGGAAGCGCAGCGTTACCTCGAATCGCTGGAAGGCTGAACATGGTGAACGAAGCCCAACAAAAAGTTGCGGTGCGCACGGATTGGCAAACCTACCGCCGGCTTGTACTCTACGCGAGGCCGTATTGGTTGCGCGTGTTCCTGGGCACGATATTCGGCGTTATTTTCGGAACCTCCATGGCGGGCATGATCGTCGGGCTGGGCAAGGTGGTCGGCATGGTTTTCGGGACCGAAAGTGACCTCCCCTGGAATGTGCGAGCGGGCATCGCGGCCATCCTGCCGTGTTTCGCGATTGTGCGCGGAATCGGGGATTATTTCAGTACGTACTTCATCGAGTGGGTCGGCAACCGCGCGGTCATGGACCTGCGCCGCGACACCTTTTCGCATCTGCAGGAGCTTTCGCTTTTTTATTATCAGCGGACGAAAACGGGGGAATTGATTTCCCGCGTTGTAAACGATTCACAGATGGTGGAGCGCGCCGTTGCGGGAGTGCTGGCGGATTTGTGCAAACAGCCTTTTGCGCTGGTGGCGATCCTCGTCGCCTTGTTCTGGAGCGATGCCCGGCTGGCGGTCGTGGGCCTCGTGCTGTTTCCGATCTGCATTGTTCCTGTCGCGCTGTTCGGCCGTCGCGTGCGCCGCTTTGCGCGGGAAGGCCAGGAGAAGATCGCGGACCTTGTGTCCATCCTGCAGGAAACGATCACGGGGGCCCGGGTGGTGAAGGCGTTCGGCATGGAGGGCTATGAGAAGGAGCGTTTCGGACGTCAGTGCGGCGAGGTGTTCCATCGCCTGATGAAGGTGGTTCGCGCGCGGGCGGCGGTGGAGCCGATCATTGTCGGCCTTTCGACCGTCGGCATTTCCCTCTTCCTGCTCTACACCATGAAGGTGCAGGTCACGCTTTCCCAGTTTGTCGTCTTCGCCGCGTCGCTGGTGGCCTTGTACGAGCCGGTAAAAAAACTCAGCCGGATCCACCTCCAGGTTCAGCAAAGCTCAGCGTCGGCGGATCGCATATTTGAATTGCTGGATGCGCCGATCACCGTGGTGGAGCGGCGCGACGCCGTCGAACTCACCGAACGCGTGAAAGAAATCGTTTTCGAAAGCGTGTCGTTTGGCTACGACACGGAAACCATTTTAAGGGAACTCTGCTTCAAGGTGATTGCGGGCCAGCGCGTGGCTTTTGTCGGAAGCTCAGGCGCGGGAAAAACGACGATTGTGAGCCTGATTCCGCGTTTCTACGACGTGACATCGGGACGCCTGTTGATGAACGGACGCGACATCCGTGAATATACCATCAAGTCGGTGCGGCGGCAGATCGGGATCGTAACGCAGGAAACCATCCTTTTCAACGATACGGTGGCCAACAATATCGCCTATGGGCACGCGGAAGCGCAGAGGGCGGCGATCATCGAAGCGGCACAGCGGGCGAATGCGCATGATTTCATCATGGCCATGCCGGAGGGGTATGAGACCGTCATCGGCGAGCGCGGAGTGCGCTTGTCGGGCGGGCAATGCCAGCGGCTGGCGATTGCGCGCGCGATCCTGCGCAATCCGCCCATTCTGATTCTGGATGAAGCGACCAGCGCGTTGGATACGGAGTCGGAGCGGCAGGTGCAGGCCGCGCTGGATGAATTGATGAAAGATCGAACAGTGTTTGCCATCGCGCACCGCCTCTCAACGATCATCCGGGCCGATCAGATATTCGTACTGCATGGCGGGCACATCGTGGAGCAGGGCACGCACCAGGAACTCCTCGCGCGCGGCGGGCATTACAAGTATTTGTACGATCTGCAGTTCAAGGAGTGAGAGTTATTCGAACGGGAACCGGTAGTGGCTCAACCCGAGCTCATCCCGCATCTGCACGAGTTGCTTCTGAAGCACCGAGCCCAGGGGAACGCCTTTATCCTTTCGCTCCAGCCACGCGATATATTCCTTCTCGCCGCAGGTATAGATGCGCTCCGCGCCCGGCGCTTTTTTCGAAGCGCGCAGGGCCCGCAGGATGTCACCGACTGTTTTCTTGAACGAGGCGAGATCCGTGAAGGCTTCGATATGGATCGCCATGAAAAAATGTCCCAGGCAATGCGGCACTTTCTTCCCGTCCGCGTCGAAGCCGGATAGTGCGTGTAGAAAAGCTCCCTGCTGAAGTGCGGCGGAAAGCAGTTCGGCAACGGTTGCGAACCCATAGCCTTTATAGCCCGCGTTTTCTTCGCCGATGCCACCCAGGGGCGTCAACGCAGCAGTGCCCTTGATCAATCCCTGCAGTGCTTCGGATGCGTTCGTAACAGATTCCCCTTTATGGTTGATCACCCAACCGGCAGGCAACGCTTTGCCGTCGCGCTCGTACTGCTCAACCTTTCCTCGTTGGCTGACCGAAGTGGCGTAGTCGTTGGTGAAGGGGAAGGGTTCGTCGCTCGGGAACCCGAAGACGAGCGGATTTGTCCCCAGCATGTTTTCCACGCCGAAGGTCGGTGCGATGGAAGGCCGCGCGTTGGTCGAGGTGAATCCGACCATCCCCGCCTGGCAGGCCATCAGCGCGTAATAGCCCGCGATGCCGTAGTGGGTTGAGTTGCGCGCGACAACGGCGCCGATGCCGTGCGTTCTTGCTTTCTCGATGGCCATTTCCATGCAGCGCTTCGCAACGACCATCCCCATGCCGTGATGGCCGTCCACCACGGCGGTCCCGCCGAAGTCCCGCACGATTTCGAATTGAGTGACCGGGAGTTGGACGCGATCTGTTACGATCCGGTCGTAATAGATTGGCTTGAGACGCCCGACGCCATGGGAATCTATTCCGCGCTTGTCTGCCGTGACGAGGACATCCGCGCAGATGCGGGCCTCCGCTTCGGGAACGCCGACGCCACGGAAGACATCCGTAACGAAACGTTCCATGAAATCGAAATTGATCCAGCAGGTATCCTTAGTGCCCATGGCTCCTCCGCTTCGGTCATTCGTCACGAAAATTGTGCAAGATGCTTTCTATATATTTCCGCGTTGTCGGATAGGTGATGCACTCGATGAACCGGCGGCCGTCCGGTCCCGATGCGGCATACCATCGCAGGGCATTGGAGCGTCCTGCGTTGTATTCGGCAAGCGCGAAAGGAATAGGATCGTCACAGGCCGACCATCTTTCGATGGCCCGGGCGAGGTACCAGGTTCCCGCCTCGATATTGGTGGCCGGATCGAACAAATCCTCCCGGCGAAAATGCGGGCGCCCGGCGGCGTCCGCCCACTCCCGCCCGGCGGTCTCCATGATCTGCATGAGTCCCACCTCGTTTTTTGTTCCGACGGAGCGGGGCTTGAAGCGGCTCTCCTGCCAGATCACCGCCCAGACCAGGCGCGGATCCACGTCGTATTTCGTGGCCGACAACTCAATCAGCTTGTCGAATCGGTGCGTGGTGTGGCGCGCCATGATCAGCAGGATGAGGCCGACATAGAGGATCGCCAGCAGGATATTCCCGCCGATGATGCGCAGGGCTGTGCGACGTGAAACGCTTCCCATGGAGACATTCTAGTTTCGGGCCCGCGGAAGGGCAAGAGGTGAGGTGGTTTACTTGCCGTTTTCTACGTGTTATGGTCGGCGTTGCCATGAAGTCATACCGAAAAGAACTCTGGTTCAATGCCCCGGCTCGACGGGCGTTCATTAATATCACGGACCAGGTGCAGGCCTGCCTCGAGGAGAGCGGGGTGCGCGAGGGGCTGGTGCTGGTCAACGCGATGCATATTACTGCCAGCGTGTTCATCAATGATAACGAGTCCGGTCTTCATGCGGACTTTGAAAAATGGCTGGAGAAGCTGGCCCCGGAGAAGCCGTACTCCCAGTATGCCCATAACGGATACGAGGACAATGCGGACGCCCATCTCAAGCGCACGATCATGGGCCGGGAGGTGGTGGTGGCCGTCAGTGAGGGCCGCCTGGATTTCGGGCCGTGGGAGCAGATCTTTTACGGCGAGTTCGACGGCAAGCGCCGCAAGCGCGTGCTGGTGAAGATTATCGGGGAGTGATTCGAAATGTCCGCAAATCCGTTTCTGGATTTCCAATTTTGAGCTTGTTTAGCATTTCGGATTTTGAGATTCGGACTTGGGAAACGCCCCCGCGGAATGAGCCCCATCCATTCTTGAAACAAGTGTTATAGCGGGACAGATAGATGTTGTTATGGTCAAACGTCTCATAAAAAAAGTGCATGCGCAGCTTCGGCGGCTGGGGAATGCGGCCATGGCGGGAATGTCCGCCCGTCCGCGCGCCACGGCGCAAACACCGAAGGTGGTTGTGGAGAGCAAGCCGGTCGCGAAGCCGCCCGCGGAAGTGTATCGGCCTGGCCAGCAATCCGGCCCGGAAGGCAGCGAGCGAAAGCAAAGGCCGCCGCGGCGCCGTCGCCA
>CAZTYH010000060.1:0-20185 GCA_964617565.1 uncultured Verrucomicrobiota bacterium | reverse complement strand
CGGGGCGCCAGGAAGATAGTCCGTCGTAGCGCTGCGCCGTGCTTCCGTGAAACCAGGCACGGGCGGGGATTGTTCGCAGCTCCCGGCCGTGCAGCCTGCCGCCTTCGGCCCGGCTCAGTGGCGCAAGCGGATCGCACGACAACTTTTTAAAGCGCGCTGCGACACGCAATCCGCACTCCTCCGCGCGTTCGAGCATGTTCCGCAGCGCGATATTCGCGATCCTTCGAGCGCCCCCGCCCCCGACATCCGAATGCATGCCCGGCATCCAGAGTTCCGTGACGCGCGAACCCGGTTCGAGCAGTGTCGGATGAAACGTTGCGCGCGCCTCATCAATGGCCACGAGGTGCACCGCGCGACGCACATTCTTCGCGAGCGCAAGATTCTGGAAGAGATTCCATCGCTGAAATTTCAGAAAGCCGATGCTGCGCGGCAGGCCGAACGAACCGACCGTGTCCCAGAGTCCAAGCAACTCGATTTTAACAGGCACACGATTCCTGCCCAGTTCAACAAAGAATTTGCTTTTGTGCCGCTTCGATGTCGGGCCGATCGCTCGACGGCCGGTGCGGAAGGAGTCCGCGACTCCATTTTCCTGCAAATACAGAGCGAGCATGCGCGCGACCGCCGCGCCGCGGCTGAATCCGAAAAGGAAAATGCGATCGCCCTTGCGATACGTCTCTACGAGCAACGCATACGCTCTGTGCAATTGCGTTAGCCATCCTGCGCCGGAAATCCCGCCCATCTGTTTCCCGAGCCAATTATTTTCATCGGCATTGCCGATGCCTTTCACGTAGAGCGCAACCTGGCGATGCCGGGGAAGATGAAGAGCCCGCGAGATGCGATAGACATTTGTGGATTCATCCACGCCGTCCGCATCGCATCCCGGCGTGTTCCATGTGCCATCGAGACAGACGATGATATTTTTCGGCTCCGGACCAAGCTTATCCGGATTCCCCCGCGCACTCCTGAACAGGCGTATCGCCATAGCCCCCCCCCGCATTTTTCCAGACATTGGAACTTTTTTGGGCGTTTTTTCCAAGCATTGGAAGAATTTTGCCCCATTTTTCCAGGCATTGGAAAAAAGCTGAAAAAATATGTTGCATGACAAAAGGCGATATGGTGTTATTATACGCAAACGGTTGCTGTTCGCAATCAGCATATATTAACAACATATCGGAGGGTATTAGCAGTGAATAATCGTAAACGTTTGCTTTTAGTGGTTGCGGTACTGTTTGCTTTTTGCATACAGGGGGCGTTTTCACAGGAGCTGGTGGGGAACCCCGGGTTCGAGAGCGGGTTTTCAAGCTGGGAGTTGTGGGGCGACGGGGATCTGCGAGAAGAATACTATGGCGTTCTTCCGCACATGGGAACGTCGTTCCTCCGTCTCTGGCTTCGCTCCGGCTGGTACCAGGACTTCCCGACCAAGCAGGGCGACGCATTAAATGTGTCGGCCTGGGTCACCACGGCGGCAAAGGACGCGCTTTGGGGCGACGCGTACGGCGAGGTGAAGATCGAATGGCGGAACAAGGACGGGGAGGATCGCGAAGCCGGCGAGGCCACGTCCATCAAGTTCGACGTAATCGGGAAACAGGACAAGACGCTTCGCGCCGATATCTGGACCCAGATCGAGCTTCCGCGCGTCATCGCGCCGGCAAAAGCCACGCATGGACGCGTATTGCTCACCATCTGGTCCAGCGACGACAAGGGCGGTGGGTGCGCGTTGTTCGATGATGTGAGCGTGCAGAAGTCACGTCCGTAAACAAGGAGTGTCTGAACATGGAAGCGAGACCAACCATACAGGACCTGGCGCTGAAAATCGGCGTGCACAAAGCCACGGTGTCGCGCGCGCTGAGCGGCAAACCCGGCGTCAGTGAGCGCGTCCGCAGGAAAGTGGTCGAAGCCGCCCGCGCGCAGGGATTCTTTCCGCACGGACCCGCACGCAGTCTCGCGACATCGGTCACGGAAACGATTGGGCTGGTCTGCTGCGACGAAATGAGCGAGTTTCTTACGAATCCATTTTATTCCAAGGTTCTCGCGGGCATCGCGGAGGAGACGGCGCTGCACGGAATGAGCCTCGCGTTCACGTCGCACCCCCTGCCGCTTCCCGGAAAAAGCAGGCCCATTCCAAAGATCATGCGGGAGCGGCGCGCGGACGGCTTTCTTTTCGTGGGCGACCAGGATGACATGCTTATTCGTTACGCGCACAACATGGGCTACCCGGTTGTGCTCGTGGATCACCAGTTGCCGAACAGTCCGTTCGACATGGTCGTCGTCAACAACATCGAAGGCGCCGAAATGGCGATTCATTTTCTTGCCGATCTCGGACACCGGCGCATCGGGTTCCTCGGGGGTTCGCTGCGCAGTCCGAGCTTCGCGGAGCGCCTGGCGGGATACCGCCGGGCAGTCGTCGCGCGCGGTCTCTCAACGGATTCGCTGCTCATCCAGGCGGGAGACGGCAGCGATTCATGCTGCAACATGCTGCGCCTCCTCGCCCTGCCCCAGCCACCGACCGCTATTCTGGCCTGCAATGATGTGCATGCCGCCACGGCATTGCGCGCGGTGCACGAAACGGGACGGGATGTACCGCGGGACATCAGCATTGTGGGGTTCGACGATTCATCAAAGGCGTCTGAAACCTGGCCGCCGCTCACCACGTTGCGCGTGGATGCGGATGAAATGGGGCGGGTCGGCGTGCGGCGGCTGGTCTCGCGCCTGCATGAACCTGGCGCCGCGCCGGGGCGGATGGTGATTCAGCCGCGGCTGACGGTGCGTGGTTCGTGCGCACCCTGCCGCATCGGAACAGAAATGTCTGTGCAAAACGGATAAAAGGATTAGTAAAAGCGATCTGGAGATCGCTTCTACTATAAACAAATAAGGAAGTAAAGATAGAAAGGAGTCGTACCATGATGAGGAAAGTGTTGGAGCGATACAAAGGCAACCCGATCATCAAGCCATCGGATATGCCCTACCCGTGTGAGACCGTTTATAATTCCGGGGTCGCCAAGTATAACGGGCAATATGTTCTGCTGCTGCGCTGCGGACGATTGCACGGCATGTCGGAATTCGGTCTCGCCACCAGCGACGATGGATTCAACTTCAAGATCCATCCCGAGCCCGTGATGACCAAGGCGACGGAAGGCATCTTCAAGGAACCCGAGAACAAGGGCATCGAAGATCCACGCATCACCCAGATGGGCGATACGTACTACATCTTCTACAGCTGCTACTCCACGCGCGGCTTCCAGATGGGGCTGGCGAAGACGAAGGATTTCAAGAAATTCGATCGCATGGCGCTGACGACGGCGATTGATTACCGAAACTGCGTTTTGTTCCCTGAGAAGATTGACGGTATGTACGTCCGCTTCGAGCGCCCGAACTGGGGCCGCCCGTGCATCTGGATCAGCTATTCGCCTGACCTCATCCACTGGGGCAACCAGCAACTGATCATGGCGCCGGACAACTACGACATCTGGCAGGATTGCAAGGTCGGTCCGGGATCCCCGCCCATCAAGACTCCGCGTGGCTGGCTCAACATCTATCACGCGGTGACGAACACGATGGCGGGCAGCATCTACCGGCTCGGTGTCGCGGTGCACGATCTCAAAGACCCGCGCAAGGTCATCGGCCGCTCGCACCAGTTCATCCTCGCCCCCGAGGACTATCACGAGCGCGTCGGCTACGTCGGCAACGTCGTGTTCACCAACGGTGCGATCGCGGAGCCGGACGGCACGATCAAGATCTACTATGGCGGCGCGGATACGTGCATGAACGTCGCGGTAGGCAAAACGGACGATCTGATTGACCTCGCGATGGAGGGCGGACCGGATACGACGGTGAAGCAGTAGAGATGTTATTGATTATCAGTTATTGGGGATTGGGCAAGGAGTAGAAGCGCGCCGCCTGAAAGGGCGGCGCGCTCTTTTACCCCCCCGGCACTCAATTCCCGGGGTATCCGGGCTTAAAAAATTCCTCAACATAGCGCTTTACAAGCAGGGGGCCGGTCATTAAAGTCGCCCGCGGAAAAGAAAAAGAGGAAAACAAAAAGGAAAGCCAGAATAGGTCTGGAAAGGTTATGGAAACCGCAACTAAGGCGTCAATTAAGCAGGAATATCAATTGCACGAGCGGGACACCGGTTCCGTAGAGGTGCAGGTAGCACTGCTTTCCAAGCGGATATCAGAGCTCACGGAGCACTTGCAGAGCAACAAGAAGGATCACAGCTCACGCCGTGGCCTGATTGTCATGGTCAGCAAACGCCGGCGCCTGCTCGACTACCTCAGAAGTAAGAACGAGGATCGGTATAAGAAGCTGATCGACCGCCTTGGGCTGCGTCGTTAGTTCCCCCTTCCCGAACGCCTGATTCTGTCACACCAGGAACATTGTGTGCCGGACATGCTCAGGCCTTGCTGTCAAAGGAATGCGTTCATCTCCACACGTTGTGGATTCAA
Source organism: uncultured Verrucomicrobiota bacterium (assembly GCA_964617565.1). Classification (GTDB taxonomy): domain Bacteria; phylum Verrucomicrobiota; class Kiritimatiellia; order CAIQIC01; family JAGNIJ01; genus JAKJGV01. Next base: position 15,742 of record CAZTYH010000060.1, on the reverse strand, counting down.
CCGGTATGAGTGTACCGGCTTCGAACGCGCGATCCCTGCCTGAAGAGACCCGAATGGCACGAAAGGAAACATGCATAACGCAAAAACAATAGCCGCCGAAATTCACGGCAAGCAGATGATATTCGAATCAGGGCTTCTCGCCCTGCAGGCCGCAGGATCCGTAACGGTGCGCCTCGGCGACACCATCGTATTCTCCGCGGTAACCACCAAGGCCCCGCGCGAAGGGTGCGATTTCTTCCCTCTCCAGGTCGAGTACCGCGAAAAGTCCTACGCCGCGGGCAAGTTCCCCGGCGGATTCTTCAAGCGCGAAGGACGGCCTTCCGAGCGCGAAATTCTCACCGCCCGCATGACGGACCGTCCAATCCGCTCGCTGTTTCCGGATGGGTTCCGCGACGAGGTGCAGATCAACAACTCGATGCTCTGCACCGACGCTGAGAACGACTCCATGATCCTGTCCATGAACGCGGCGAGCGCCGCCCTCGTGATCTCCGAGCTGCCGTTCAACGGCCCGATCGGCGCCGTGCGCGTCGGTCGCGTTGACGGCAAGTTCGTCATCAACCCGACCCACACGGAGATGGAAAAAAGCGACCTCGACCTCGTCTACGTCGGCACACGCGAATTGCCGATGATGATTGAAGGCGCCGCAGCGGAGATCAGCGAAGCGGATATGGTCGCGGCCATGAAATTCGGCCATGACGCCATTATCCCGATCATTGACGCCCAACTTGAATTACGTAAGGCGCTCGGCCTGCCCGAGAAGCAGTACAAGCCGGTGGAAGTGGACATGACGCTTACCGACAAGCTCCGCGGGCTGATCGGTACGGACCTCCAGGCCGCGCTGATGATTGCCGGCAAGATGGAGCGGCAGGAAAAGGTCAGCGCGATCAAACAAGCGGGCAAGGCGAAATTGCTGGAGCAGCTCCCGGAAATGACCGATTCGCAATTCGGCTTTGCGTTCGACATGCTCGAAATCGAATTGGTGCGGAAGAACGTGCTCGAGAACAACCGGCGGATTGACGGCCGCGCATTCGACGAGCTGCGCCCGCTCAAGGCGCAGGTCGGATTGCTCCCGCGCACGCATGGCTCCGCGCTGTTCAACCGCGGCGAAACGCAGGCGCTGGCCACCATCACCCTCGGCACCAAGTCCGACGTCCAGGAAATGGACGACTGGGCCGGTGGGCCGGACGAGAAGAACTTCATGCTCCATTATAACTTCCCTCCGTACAGCGTCGGCGAAGTGGGCCGCCTCGGCGGCGTCGGCCGACGAGAAATCGGCCACGGCGCGCTGGCGGAACGGTCGCTGCGCGAAGTAATGCCGAAAGATTATCCGTACACAGTCCGCGTGGTCTCCGAGATCATGGGCTCGAACGGTTCCTCCTCCATGGCGAGCGTGTGCGTAGGCTGCCTCGCACTCATGGATGCGGGCATTCCGATCTCCCGGACGGTCGCCGGTATTTCCATCGGGCTCTTTACCGCGCCCGGAAAATCAGCCCTGGTGACGGATATCCTCGGCGCCGAAGATCATTGCGGCGACATGGATTTCAAGGTTGCCGGAACGCGCAACGGCATTACCGGATTCCAGGTGGACCTGAAGATCCACGGACTGGAATGGGATCTCGTGGCAGGCGCGTTCGAGCAGGCGAAAAATGCGCGGACGAAGATTCTCGACTACATGGAGAGCGTGATTGCGAAACCGCGCGAAGAACTTTCGCCTTTCGCTCCGCGCATCACCGTGTTGAAGATCAACCCGGAGAAAATCGGCCTGCTGATCGGTCCCGGCGGCAAGAACATCCGCCGCATCACCGATACGCTCGATGTGCAGATTGACATCGAAGACGACGGCAGCGTGCACATCTTCAGCACCAACAAGGAGTCCATGGACGCCGCCGTGAAAGAGGTCAGCCTGGTCGCCGCCGAAGCGGAGGTCGGGAAAATCTATCGCGGCACGGTCACGGGCATCAAGGATTTCGGTGCGTTTGTCGAGATTCTGCCCGGCAAGGAAGGCCTCGTACACATCAGCGAACTCGCCAACTTCCGCGTCAAACGCGTGGAGGACGTGGTGAAGATGAACGAGCAGATCTGGGTCAAGTGCATCAACGTGGATGACAACGGCAAGATCCGTCTCAGCCGCAAAGCCGCGCTCGAAGAGAAAGACGCGGAGGGCGGCACGGCAGGATCGACCTGATCGCGACAAAATATCGATAAATCGAGTGCCGGATGAGTTAATTCCATCCGGCACTTTTTTTTGACCCGTGCCCTCACGAACAAGAATAACCACCACCCGCTCCCGTTGGTCGCTGGAGATCACGGAGAAGAGGGAGAAGAGAGAATCGCCTCCATCCTCTCCGTGTACTCCAGCGACTGAAAGGAGCGGGTGGTCAACATTCTTATGCGTTAATTCGCGGTTTTTTCTTCTCTGGAATACGTTCTCCCGCTAAGACTGGTTGCATGTCCAGCAAGCCCGACCAAAAGAAACGCGCGGCGCAGATCCTGAGGCGGCTGAAGAAGGCTTATCCCAATGCGCAGTGCGAGTTGATTTTTTCCAATCCGCTCGAACTTGCCATCGGCGCCATCCTTTCCGCGCAATGCACGGACAAGCGGGTGAACATGGTGACCCCCGCGCTGTTCAGGAAGTACCGCACGGCAAAAGATTGGGCACGCACACCGCAAAGCGTTCTTGAAGGGGAAATCCGCTCCACCGGCTTTTTCCGCAACAAGGCAAAAAATATTCGCGCGCTGTGCGCCGTGCTCGATGAAAAGTTCGGCGGCAAAGTTCCGGACGACCTCGACATCTTAATCCAGCTTCCCGGCATCGGGCGCAAGACGGCGAACCTGCTCATCTCCACCGCATATGGTCAGCCGGGTATCATTGTGGACACACACTTCAAGCGCCTGTCACAACGGCTTGGATTCACGAAGAGCGACGACCCCGACAAAATCGAATTCGAGCTTAAAGCCATCGTGCCGGAGAAGGACTGGTCGGATTGGTCGCACGTCATGGTTTTTCACGGACGCCGCTGCTGCTTCGCGCGAAAGCCGAATTGTTCGATATGCCCGGTCAACCACCTTTGCCCTTACTTCGCTTCGGGAAAGCGCTGATTACTTCCGAATCATCTTTTTGGCTGCTGAATACAAGCCTTGAATGAAAGCGCTTTCATGCTTGAAGTATCGAGCCGCTTGTTTAATGCTTAAGTACGTCGGATTGAGCAGCCTGAAGAGAGGGGGATTTGATCATGCGAACTTTGGGAATAGTCGCACTAAGCCTTCTGGCGTCAGCGAATCCTGGTTCCGCCGCAACGGAATTGTCCGTTCCGGAACGACCGGTCAACATGAGCTTCGAGCAACCGGCCGCCGGGGAGAATCCTTACGTGTGCCCCGATCATTGGTTCTGGTTCTCATCAACGCCCGAACTGTTCATCGGCGTCACTGATCGGCGGGCCAAAGACGGCCTGCAATCATGCCGCCTTCGCGGCCAGAGCGACGAAGAAGCCTACCAGGGAATCGCCCAGCGCTTCAAGGCAAGCCCCGGTCAAGAATATACCTTTTCCGTGTTCGTGATGAATGATCGCAAGGATCCCATCATTGGAGCTTCTTATGGACAGATCAGCCTGGAATGGCAGGACGAGGCCGGACAGGAGATCAGCCGCGATTATGGCCCGGCCTGGCATCACGAGTTAAGGTTTGATGCATGGACCAGGTTTGTTGTAGAAGCAAAAGCGCCCGATCATGCAGTCATGGGTGTTGTGGTCATCACGTTCTTCAGCCGGAACAGTGGCGGCTATGGGACCTTTTACATAGACGACTGCGATTTCGATTCGCGCTCCGGGCCGGCAAGGTAAAAGGATGATCGTAACCAGAAGGAGACGCAACATGATCGCACGGCGATTGCTTGTTTCATTCATTTTGTGCCCGGCATTGATCCTGGCCGCTTACGCCCAGCAGCCGGATTCGAATCTCACAGCCAATCCGAGTTTCGAAGAACCCGAGGGCGGAGTCGGACAAGGCCCCGCTTCCTGGATGCTGTTCACGAGCAAGATCAACGCCATAAGCCTGTCCGACCGTGCCGCGCGAACCGGCAGCCAGTCACTGAAAATGTCCGCCCAGAAACTGCCCGATGCTTTTCAAGGCGCGAATATGTTCCTGGATGTGAACGAGGAAGAGCGCTATTCGTTCAGCGCCTATATCATAGGCGACCGGGAAGACAAGATCGGCGGCAGCGCCCACGGCATGCTGGTGATTGAATGGAAGCGCGAGGATGGATCCGAGATCACACGCACTGTCGGCCCTCAATGGGAGGCGCGCAACCTTTCCCGGCTGCGCTGGGAACAGATTCAGCTCAATAAAATCCCCGTTCCCAAGGGAGCCGTTAAAGCCGTTTTCGGCATTCACCTGTGCGATGGCAAGCAAGGCGGTAAAGGTTCGATATACGTGGACGATGTAATTATCGAGCGGAACTGAAGCTCTATAATCCTTGGCATTCCCTCGCCTGTTTGGTGTATATTGGCCCTGATGGAAGCATATCGAAGAGCGCGTAAGCGGAGCTTTTTTCCGTTAACGATCCTTATTGTGTGCCTGGCATGGGGCGTATTCCGCGCACCTGCTCGCGCAACCACTGTTACCGTTGAACCCGAAGAGCTCATCAGTTCTCCCCAGCGCTTCTGGGCGCGGCCGATTGTTTTCAAGGACCGCCTGACCGGTTATGCCGGCGGCCGCCCCCAGCGCATTGACGACAAACGGTATACCCCCTTCTCCACCCGCGTCGTCGGTACCTGCTACGCCGCCGACGAATTGGTTTCCGTGTTGAACTCGCTGGACCTCAATCGCGACTACGCTTTTTCCGGCACCGTGTTTCAATATCGCGGCCGCTACTACATCATTGCCACCTCCGTCAGTGCGGTGGTGGACCCGACCGACATGGTACGCGAAATGCGGGAGCTTGCGCCCGACCTGGAGCCGTCCATGACCGAAGAGGCGCTGAAGCCGATCGCCGAAATCGTCTGGCAGGTCGAAAGCGCGCACATGACCTATGCGAAGGAAAAGGATGTGGAGTTATGCGAATTGTATGACCCTCAATCCATACACTTTCCGAAGACCATGGAGATGGTGCGGTCGGCCATCCTCACAAAGGAAATGGAGAATCGCACGGTTTCGTCCGAGATGCTTGCGCAATACCTCGTGCTTGCACTGGCACGGAGTTGCGGCGTTACGACCACGCCCGAACGGGTATCTATCGGCGCTGCTGTCGCGAGTCCTCATGAAGAGCCTTCAGTCCCCGTCGCAGAGCCGCCATCCCCCGTCGCTGTAGAACCGAATCCGGTTCAAGAGCCGCCACCGGTAGCACAACCTGACGAACCTGCGGTCGTGGAGGAACAGGACGAAATCCCGATGCTCCGGATTTTACCCGAACCGGTTGATGCGGAGCCGGAAGAAGAACGGTTATCGAGGCTCCAGCGCTGGCGACTGAATCGCGAGGCAAAGAGGGAAGCACGGGACGCTCAACGCGCGGAGGAAGCCGAAGCGGAGGAGCAGGAGCGGCTTTTATTGCAGGCTCAGCGCGAGCGACTGGCGGCGCAACAAGCAGAGCAGCAGCGCTTGGAACAAGAAGCGGAAATCGCCCGGCAACAGGCAGAAGAGGCGCGCAAGGCGGAAGAGGAGCAGGTTCGTTTACAGGAACAGCAGCGGCTTGCCGCCCAGCGCGCGGAGGAAGAGCGTCTGGCAAAAGAAGCGGAAGCTGCTCGCCTTGCGAAGGAAGCACGCGAGGCAGAGCAGAAAGGAATCCTCGAGCGACGCGAGCGTGAGCGCATCGCCGCTGCGCGTGCGGAACAGGAACGGCAGTCACGCGAAGATGAAGCCGCGCGGCAACAGGCAGTCGAGGTCCAGCGGGAACAGGAACGAATTAAAGCCGAAGAAGCAAGGAAAGCCGTTGAAGAGGCTGCGCGCCGGAAAGCCGCCGAGGAAAAGAGGGCGGCACAAAAAGCGGCTGAAGAAGCGGAGCGGCGCCGGGAGAAAGAACAGCAACGCGAGGTTTCAACACCAGCGCTCGAAGCAATTCCGGCTGCCGATACTCCTCCCGCGCCGGAACAACCCTCATGGTGGCAGCGATTCCAGGAACGACGACGCGCCGCCCGCGAAGAAGCGATCCGCAGGCAGCAGGCCTGGGATGAGTATTATCGGGAGGAAGAAGAACGCATCCGCGCCGAGCGCCAGGCCCGGCAGGAAGAGAAAGAACGAATCGCGCGCGAACGCCAACTGGAAAAAGAACGCGAAGCGGAACGCAAGGCTGCGGAGAAAGCGGAAGCGGAGCGTCGCAAGCAGGCCGAGCAGCAGGCCCTCCAGGAAGAGCGTGAAGCAAAAGTCCGCGTCGAACAGGAACGGCTCGCCGCTGAGAAAGCCGAGCGTGAACGCCGCGCCGCGGAAGCCGCCAAAGTCGCGCCTCCTCCTCCACATGCGCCGGAAGTGGCATCGGCGCCCGTCGTGGATGCCGCTAAAACAGCAGGTCCTTCCGAGAAGATCGAGATAGATCTTTCCAGCGAAGAACCATCGGTTCTTCAAACAATTGATCCGGCAGAACTTCAGCGCCTCACTCGCGAAGAAGAGAGAAAATTCCGCGAGTTTCAGCAGCAGATGGAGCGCGCCGAAGAACGCATGGAACGCCAGCGCAAGGCGATGGAGCGCGACATGGAACGCCAGATGCGCCGCATGAGTCCGTAACCAGTCCGCCTTTCCACAAAAAAGCACAAGTTTTCTGTCTTTTTTCTGCTTGCCCCTAACTGCATCCTAGTATAGAACTAGTATTGTATCAGCTTTGTTGCCCGCAGCCCAGTGTAGGCGAGTCCTTCACTTACGGGAACACAAGCAAGGGAGGACTGCACCCATATGAGTACGACGGCGCACTTTCAGACCGCACCCGAAGACCGTATCCCGGTTTTCCGGAAACTGATTTATGGACTTGGCCAGCTCTGCAACAACCTGCTTGCCGCGGCGCTGGGATGCATGGCCATCGTTCTGAACCTCGGGCTCGGTATGAACCCCGCATGGATCGGCATTATCATGTCCCTCTCCCGTTTTACGGACGCATTGACCGACCCCGTCATGGGCTACGTATCCGATCACGCGCAGACCCGATGGGGCCGGCGACGCCCATTTATATATGCCGGTGCGATCCTGGCCGGACTGATCTTCGCGCTGATGTGGCAGCTTCCGCCCGGAGGCAGTCAGCGCTTTTACCTCATCTTTTTTATCATCGGCACCAATCTCTTCTATATCGCCTATACCATTTTCGCGACCCCGTTCATCGCGCTGGGATATGAGCTGACACCGGACTATCACGAGCGTACACGGCTCATGGGCGTCAGCAATTTCATGGGACAATTCGCATGGGTGGCGGTCCCCTGGTTCTACGCCATCATGGAAAACAAGCGCCTCTTTGATAATTCCGTCGAGGGCGCGCGCGGGTTGGCCATAGCGGTCGGCATGGCCGTCATTCTTTTCGGAACGATGCCCGCCATCTTTCTCAAGGAGCGCTATCGCGCCATCGCGGCCGCCGAAGAAAAGACATCCCTGCTCACGGGCGTCATCAATAACGTCAGGGATTTCTTCAAAAGCTTCCTCATCACGATTCGCTGTCGTCCTTTTCTTCTGCTCTGCGCGGCCACATTCCTCGTCTTTAACGGCTTCATGACCATCTCCGGTTTCAGTTCCTACGTGATCATTTACTACATATTCGGCGGGGACAAAGTGGCCGGCTCAGTCTACATGGGCTGGTTTGGAACCGTGTCATCCATCTGTACCTTCTGCGTCATCGCCCTGATCACCTGGCTCTCGACGAAAGTCGGCAAGCGGCGCGCTTTCTTTATCGCTACTTCGATCTCCATTATCGGCTATGCGTTCAAGTGGTTCTGCTATAACCCCGCACGGCCATGGATGCTGCTTCTGCCCGCGCCCCTCATCGCATTCGGCCTCGGCGGTTTGTTCACGCTTATGGGCGCGATGATGGCAGACGTCTGCGACCTGGATGAATTCAAAAACGGACACCGGCGCGAAGGCATGTTCGGAGCGATCTACTGGTGGGTTGTGAAACTCGGCATGTCGCTCGCTTTCGCGCTTTCGGGTTACCTGCTCAATGCGACAGGCTTCAATGTGGCGCTCGAGGCAGCCCAGTCCGTCCATACGCTTCTGCTCCTGCGCGTCTTCGACATCGGCGTCCCGATCATCACCAGCCTGGTGGCCATTCTTGCGATCGTCAGCTACAAGATCACCGAGTCCTCCGCGCACGAGGTCCGCGCCGCCCTCGAAAAACGCCGCGGGAAGACTTGATCGGCAATCTTCGTTCTCGGCGCAGCCTCGAACGAAAACTGGAGCCAGCTCCCGGATTCGAACCGGGGACCCACTGATTACAAATCAGTAGCTCTGGCCACTGAGCTAAGCTGGCTTCAGGCAAGACGGCATCACTTTAATGGCCTGTACCGGCCGATGCAACACGAATGACCGCGGCCCGTTTTCGCTTATCTTCTCGCGGCCGTTCGTGTATTTTGCGGGCAATCAATGGAGGTGTTGATATGGGTTCCCTTTGCACCATTCTCGCTCTTGCGGGTGCCGTCGTTCATTTCTTCCTGAGCAAGCAGCCACGCACACCCAGGCGCGCGGTTGAGCTATTGCTCGTTTACTCGCTTGTTTTCCTGGCGGGCGCGGGCGGACTGATCGCCTTTATGGGTCACACTTTCAAGGCCGACGACATCGCGCGCGGGATCGGCTGGCCGACCGGCAGCCCCTTCCAGTCCGAAGTGGCCTTCGCCAATCTCAGCTATGCCGTCGTCGCCTTCCTCAGCATCTGGCTGCGCGGACTTTTCCCGGCTGCCGCGGGATTGAGTTACTGCGTGTTCCTCTTCGGCGCGGCGCATGTTCACATCCGGGAAATGCATCTTCACGCCAACTACTGCCCGTTCAACTCGGGTGTATTTCTCTACGTTCAGGACATTCTCGTTCCCGCCATCATCATCGTGCTCATCGTCGGCTACCTTTTCGCGCTCAAAAAGGAAAGGCAGGCGGCAAAACCGTAGCACGCTTGTTGTATAAGACAGGATCGGAAGAAAACGGCATTACTTCCCGCGCGTTTTCAGCAGGCGGTTATGGGCATCCACCTTGACAACGCACGCCTTGTATTTTTTTGCGGCGGCATCATCCATCTGGCAGTAGGTCAGCACCATCACGGGATCGCCCACCTGTCCGAGCCGCGCGGCCGGACCGTTCAACATCACCGTGCCGGATCCGCGCTTGCCGCGAATAGCATACGTGATGAAACGCGCGCCGGTATTAATGTTGAGAACCTGTACCTGCTCGCCGGGGAAAATATTCGCGGCTTCGAGCAGATTTTCATCCAGCGTGATACTGCCCTGGTAATGTAATTCCGTGCCCGTCAACGTGGCCCGGTGGATTTTCGACTTAAGCATTGTTCTCAACATACAAGCACCTCGCTCGCGGCTTGTTCCGGCCGCCCATGAATAATGCCGCGAGCGCGCCGGTTAGTCAAACATGGTGATCAAGCCGGCAAAACGTTTTCTTGGTTAAATGCTGTCATGCGTGCTATGTTGTGCTAACTTCTGCCCCCTTTGGTGGCTATGACACACTCTTCAAAGCAGATTTTGCTGAAATGGCTGGATGCGCTGATTCTCGGCTGCGTCCTGCTGCTCATCGCCACATGGATTTTCACCGATGTATCGCTCCATCTCGGCGACTTCGTCTTTTCCCTGAAATGGACGCCGACCCACATGCTCTGGGTATTGTTCCTGGTTGTGCTTCGCATGGCAGTCGCCCGATTCAAGGCGAAAAACGGATTCTGGGAGCAAGCCATATACTGGAAGCTGTTCATGGCCGTCGTGACCCCGTTCGTGTTGCTGATCGGATTTGAACAGGTGCTGCAGGCACTCGACTATGATCCTTCTTTCACCCCGATTGTCTTCCAGAAAGGGGATACCGTTTCTGCACAGGATGACCGCATATTGCCGGACCGGTCGGAGTTGCTCTGGAAGCTGAAGCCCAACAGCCTCTACCAGGGGAAATCCATCAATTCCATCGGCGTACTGGATCGGGAAATTCCGCCGAAAGGGAAAAACGAGCGGCGCGTTTTCTGCTTCGGCGATTCCGTCACCGCGCAGGGCCAACCGCCCTACACCGTTCACATGCAATCCATTCTTTCACGCCATTCGAGTAGAACGCAGGATTGGCAGGTTTATAACTTCGGCGCGCCCGGCTATTCCTCTCGACAAGGGCTTGCCTTTTTCCGCCGCGTGGGCAAGCCGCTCAAGCCGGATATCATCACGGTCTGGTTCGGATGGAATGATCACTGGCTGTTCGAGCAGACAGACCTTCAGCGCATGGCCATTCCCATGTCGCCACGCCAGGGGCGTCTTCACAATCTTCTCCTGCAAAAACGACTCGGAAAACTCCTGCTCAATCTGGCAAAACCTTCGCTTCGAATACAAAAGACCGACAAGGATCTGACGTTCAGCGTCCCCCCGAACGAATACGATGAAGTCCTCAGCGCATTTATTCGCGAAGCCCGCGAGATCGGCGCGCAGACCGTCCTTATTACAGCCCCACGCCGTCGCATTCATGACCGCATCGTGAAAACCGGCCATGCGTTATCACCCGAATCGGCCGCCGAAGCACACGATCTTTTCAACGAGGTCATGCGGAAAACGGCCGCGCGCGAAAAAGCTCCGCTGCTGGACATGGAACGCCTCCTGGCCGGGCCGGAATATGACCATTTTTTCGAAGCGGACGGAATTCACTTCGACGATTACTTCAAAGAGGAAACGGAGCCCGACAGCATCAAGGAACAACCCGGGCTGGAATTCGTCGCACAAATCCTGTCCGATTTTCTGTTAAGGCTTGATGCCGACCCCGATCAAGTATATCCACAGCCCTGAGCTTGCGATGGACAAGACAGCGGCAAAACAATGGTGGCCGGCGATCCTTGGAGTCCTGCTTCTGGCCGGACTTCTTCTGCGTGTCTGGGGTGCCTGGTGCATACAGTTCTCGCCGAATTCCGACTTCGGCATCGTGGCGCTCATGGCCAGGCACATGGCCATGGGAATTGATTTCCCCGTATTCTTTTACGGCCAACCCTACATGGGCAGCTTCGAACCAGCGGTCAGCGCGTTGCTCTGCAGGCTCTTCGGCGTGTCCGGCTTCATGGTCTGCCTGGGCACCGCGCTGCTTGGATTCTTTGCCCTGCCACTTGTTTATCTCCTCGCGCGCCGCATGGCCGGTCCGCGCGCGGCTTTGTTTGCCATCCTGTATCTCCTCGTGGGATCGGACACGAACTTCCATTACGCGGTCGCGCCGCGCGGCGGGTACATGGCCATGCTGGTCATGGGGCTCGCCTGCATCCTCTTCTCCATTCGCATCGCCCGGCGTTGGACCGATGCGAAGCCCCTGCCCGTTTTCGATTTCGTTGCAATCGGGCTCTGCGCGGGCATCGGGTGGTGGTCCAACCAGCTCGTTTTCGTCTTCCTGATGCCGGCGGCATTGCTGCTATTACCCGGCATCCGCCGTGCTGACTTCTGGCCGCGCGCGATCATTGCGCTGGGCGCCTTCATTATCGGCAGCGCGCCATGGTGGTGGTGGAACGCGATGCACGGCTGGGCCAGTTTCGGATTCCGGGGATCGCTCGGCTCCGTGCCCGTGACTGAAGGTGTCGTCAGCTTCTGGTATCAATTCCTCGAAGCGATTGCCGCATGGCCCGTTTCGCAACCGCTGAACGCCATTCGCATCGCGCTCACAGTCGCTGCCATCGGCATCATGCTGCTGAACCTCGCGAGGCAGATCCGTGCCCGACAATGGGATGACGCGTTCTGGACGCGGCTGGCCGGCGCGCTGATTCTCGTTGTGATGATCGCCGTGTACAGCACCTCGCATTACGCGCGATTCAACGCCAGCCGTTATGTCCTGCCTGTTATTCCGGTATTCGCCCTCGCGTTGAGCGACGCCTTCGCCACTTTTGTCCGCATTTTCAGGCGGCCGATTCTCGCGGGCATCACCGGCACCGCGGCACTCCTGCTCGCCGTTCCCTCACACTATCAACACATCCCCAGCATGAAGGATTCGCGCGCGGCGGACTTCGTGGCGTGGGATGCGGGCGCCGATTTGATAAACAAGATGCCCGAAACCACCGGCGGCGTTCTTTACGGGGACTATGGATATCACTGGATTAATTTTGCTTCGGCCGAGCGCCTCTGCATCGCGACCGCACCGGACGACCGGTATGCCCCTTACACCCTCCGCACGGAAACAGCGCCCAACCCCGGCTATCTTCAAAATCACGGCCGCATTCACGCGTTCGTTGCGGGCACGCGCGGCACGCTGAAAGAGCAACACTTTTTCAAGTACAGCGTCGTTTACGACGTCACGCCGCCCAATGCCGCATGGCGGTATATGGAAGCGAAGGATATCCGTCTCAAAAGCCTGACCCACCCGAATGCATCGCTGGAACCCATGCTCGACGATGTACTCTCGGACGTGTACAGCATCCGGCTGGAACCCGGCGCGCCGTTCGCCTGGCAAGCCCGATTCGACAGGCCGGTCAGCCTGACCGGACTCCGGACCATCAATCCTCAAGGCCATTATTCTCAGAACATAACCGTGTCCCTGCTGGGCGAAGATAGCGGAAAATGGTTCGATATTTATTCAGGGATCGGCACCAGTGCGTGGTTCTGGTCCGGCCCGCGTCCTTACCCGGCTCCGTTCCAGCACTTCCAGGAAATCCGTTTTCCGCCGACGGAGGAGCCTGTGGTCGCAGCGCGAATCCGCCTGGAAACGGAATCGGTCGAGCAGCGCCTTACGCTGGGTCAGTGGCTGTTTCTCGAAGCGATCCCGGACCAGGAAATTGCCACGCCGGAAGTGAAACAATTGAAGCAGGTGGCCGATGTCGCTGCCGCGCGCAACCTCAAGCGCCTTTACGCGCCGCGCTGGGTTTCACAGCAGCTTCGCCTGTCCGGAAGCCCGCTGGAGATCGCGCTCCCTCACGCCTTCACGCGAACCGTGCAGGAACTGGGCCGGCAGGATGAACACGCCATACCCGTCAACGTCTCAAAGGACACGGGGCTTCTCTGCTGGGAACAGGATGCGCCGCGCACTCGCCGTGTGCTGAAGGCGTTCGGACTCGCTTTCGAAGAAGAGGCGCTGCCGCCATGGCATTTGTTTTCGCTCACGGATCAACCCGCCGGCGTCGCGCGCGATTATACCGCCATCTACTGGAACGAAACAGGATGCTGGGCGGCCGATCTTCAACAATACGCAAAGACTCGGGCCCACCGCGTGTATGAACAGAAAATAACGGAAGACACGGCCTCAGCCATTGAACGGCTGCGGCTCGTTCTCGAGTTGTATCCTGCGCACCAGCCTGCGCTGGAACAGATTGCCGGGCTTCTGAAGGATTCCGGGCGCGCGGACGAAGCAGAGGCATTTTCCCGCAAGCTCAATGAGCGGACACGACCCGGCGTCCCCGCGCGAATCCGTTTCCAGAACCGCGCGGAATTTCTGGGAATGACTGTGTCCAGCGATACCGTTCCGGCCGGCGAATCGTTCGACATCACCTATTACTGGAAGTGCCCGCCGAAACTGAAACACGAGCGGTGGGCTTTCTTCGTGCACTTCAAATCGGAGGACAGCCTGTTCCAGGACGATCACATTTTCATGGAAGGCGTGCCCCGGCACGACCTTGTCTATCAACCGTTTGAAGAAGTGTTCACGATCACGCGGCGTGTGACGGTTCCCGCCGACGCGAAGGCAGGCACGTACACGATTCGTGCCGGGCTGTATGATCGCCGAACCAACGAGCGATTGAAGAAGTTGCGCACCAGGCTGCCTCACAAGCGCGGCGCTGTCGCGCTGCCCCTGCAGATCGCGGTGACACGCCCGGACAGCGCCTGAAACGCCCATGTCAACATGGCGGCAACGAACAGGTAAGCCGGGAATTCGATCACGAATTTGAAGCGGTCGTTTTCACCGACTTCAAACGCACATCCCACGAAGAACACCCATAAACACAGGAAGGCCAGCGCGAATTCGGTGGGCCTGCGTCTGATTATGATCGCAAGCGGCTCGCGCTGCACAAATCGCGCCTGCAGGATTCGCGCGGCAAAGAGCGCCAGCGCGACCAGGTGCAGCACCATCCACGTAAACCCATACTCCGGCTTTTTCAGCCCCACCAGCCATCGTGGCTGGCGGCCATAAAGCGCCCGCCATAGACCGAGATATCGGGGAATCTCGCGCACATTGAACATCAGGTGCTCAAACTCGAAAGACGGCCTGCAAAAAAGAATCGCGCCCTTGCCCACCGTCCGAATGTATCTTCGCGGCGAATAAAGAATAAGTCGAACCGCATTTGCCTGGTACACCCGGGCTACAGCCGGAATATTGATGTTATTGAAATCGTCCCGGTTGAGCGCAGACACCGCCGATGTGGCGTTAAAACCATATCCGGCCAATTCGCGCGGCCAGGGAAAATCGTCTCTGACCGCAACCATCGGGTCCATCAGTCCTGCCTGAACAAGCTCCTCACGCTCCTCCGAAGAATAATCGTGGGCCGCGACGCGCCACAGATTCATGCCGGTCCAGCTTGTTGTGCCCCAGAACCCGAATTTCATATAATTTTTGGCGCACCATCCGACCACCGGCAGGCTGAGCAACAAGCCCAACAGCAATATGCGGCGCCATTGCGCGCCCGCCCAGATACAGGAAAGAAGAAGGGCCGGGACAAGAACAACCGGATGAAATATCGTCCGCGTCAGGACCAACAGGTTCATGCCCGCCAGGAACGCCGCAAGCCAACCAAGCCGCTCTTTCCATTGGAAGAACGCCACGCACGCCAGCGTGGCCACCACAAGAAAAACGGTGATAACATCATACAGGATATACGCTTCGTAGAGCAGCAGCGATGGATGAAGCGCCACGGCACCGCACAGCAAGACGCTCAACCAGCGGCGGCGCAGCAGGATTTGCGCGGGAAAATACAGGAGGCCGCACAGCGCCGCGCCCATGACCACATTCAGCACATGAATGCTTTCAAGCACGAATCCTTCCGGGCCGAACCGCATCAAGACGGCACCCAGCAGATTGTAGAGCGGTGGTTGCGAATGAAGATTCCACAAACTGGTGAAGCGCTCGGCCTGGAGAAGCTCGCTGGGCAGCAATTGCCAGAAGTATTCCCAGTAGTTCCTGCGGGGATCGGATGTGATGCTGATCGTGTAGCGAAGCAGCATGCGCAGCACGAACGCCAGGTGCAGCACAACCGGAACAAGGGACAGCAGAAAGTCCCGCCGCTGAAATATTCCCCTCGATTCCATCGTGCCCGCGGCCTCTTTTGTCATAATTACCGAAGATGTATTCACCGTAACTCAGGACGATTACGCCATTAAGAGGCTGGGTCAAGCTTTCCATGTACGCCCGTTTTTGCTTTCCGCCGGACTTATTTTTGCCTAAAAAACACCGAATGAGGTTATCCGTTATCATACCTGTTTATAATGGCGCGAAGACCATCGGCCCGCTTGTCGCCGAGGTGAAAGCCGCGCTGGCCCCGCACTACGAGCTGGAAATCGTCCTGATCAACGACGGCAGCCCGGCGGACAACTCCGCCGACGTGTGCCGGCAACTGGCCGAGACAGACCGCTCAATCAAATTTCTGGACCTCTCCCGCAACTTCGGCGAACACAACGCCGTCATGGCAGGACTGAACCATTGC
>CAZTYH010000059.1:0-20471 GCA_964617565.1 uncultured Verrucomicrobiota bacterium | reverse complement strand
GACGGCCGCACCGCTTCCGAACTCCGTCCCGTTGAATTTGTCCCCAACCCAGCGCCGGCGGCGGCCGGTTCGGTTCTTGTGCGTATCGGGCATACGCAGGTGATGTGCGCGGTGAGCGTGGATGAGGCGGTTCCCCGCTGGATGCGCGAACAGAAGGTCAAGGGCGGTTGGCTGACTGCAGAGTACAGCTTGTTGCCTTACTCGACGGCCAAGCGAACGTCTCGGGAATCCAGCACGGGGCGTGTGGGCGGGCGTACGCATGAAATTCAACGTCTAATCGGCCGATCTTTACGGGCCGTGACCGACCTGGAAAAAATCGGCGCCCGCACAATATGGGTGGATTGCGATGTGATCCAAGCGGATGGCGGGACGCGGACGGCGGCGATAACCGGCGCGTATATCGCTTTGCGCCTCGCGATAAACGGTCTGCTCAAAAGCGGGATGCTGACGGAAGATCCGATTCATGAAGCGGTCGCCGCCGTGAGTGCGGGCATGGTGAATGGGCAAGCGTTGCTGGATCTCTCTTACGAAGAAGACGTCGCAGCGGATGTGGACATGAATGTCGTAATGACGGCGTCTGGGCGTTTCGTGGAAATCCAGGGAACTGCCGAGAAGGCCGCCTTCAGCGAATCGGAGCACGAGCGAATGCTCTCGCTTGCGCGAAGAGGAATCCTCAAGCTCGTTCGTGAACAAAGCAGGATTTCTGCTTAATCCAGAAAGGGTTCGATCTTCGCCTTCAGCGCTGCCTTGGGCATGGCGCCCACCATTTGCTGCTGTACCGTTCCACCCTTGACGACCAGCAGGGTAGGGATGGAACGGATTCCGAATTGACCGGCGAGTTCCGCGTTTTCATCCACGTTGACCTTGGCGATCTTCAAGCGCCCGGCCAATTCGCTCCCCAGTTCTTCGAGGACCGGTCCGATGGCTCTGCAGGGGCCGCACCATTCCGCCCAGAAATCTACCAGGACGGGAATGTTCGAGCTCATCACTTCACTCTGCCAATTCGACTGGTCAATCTGCACCGTGTTTTGTCCTGCCATGATTCAAACCTCCTGTGAAAACATGAAATCAACTATGCGCTACGTCATGCAGATTGCAAGTGTAACGACACAGAAAAAACGCAGCGGTCCGGATCAGAGGCTTCCTGCATAAGGAAATCTTGCAGGCAACAACTGGTCAATGGTTCCCGTCTGGCTCGCAAGCACGTAAATCAGGACGGCCACCACCAGCACCGCCGCCAATGCAATCCACGCAAAAGCGGGGCTATCCTCTTCGACAATCTTGGGCTTGGCGCTCATGCCAACGCCTGAATCCACGGGGGTTCGGGTTATTACGAGTGGCTTACCGCCTGTAGATGAGGCGCCGGGCCGCTTGATGCGAATCGTCTTTTTTCGCGTGGGCGGCTGCTCTGCGACTTCAGGTGGAAGATCAATTCGCGCTGTTTCGCTCTTCCGGGCGGCCTCGGCTTGGGAAACAGGTACAACAACCTCTTCCTCCGCTTCAGGCTCCGGCGGTGGCATTTGCGTGGTCGGCGGCGTGTCCGGCCGCTTGATGCGGATCGTGCGGGGTGCGCCCGGAGCATCCGTCGCCCCGGCAAACTTGGATGAATCAATCAGCGCCGTTCTGCGCTTGAAGATATCTTCTTCTTCGTCGAGAACCTCTCCCAGATCAATGCGTGCCGTGCGTTTCTTGGCGGCGTCCGAGGGTTCGGAAACGGCCGGTTCAATCCGCGTGGTATCGCCCTTTGCCCGCTCCTCATCAATGATCACCCGCGCCGTGGTCTTTTTTGCGAGTTCCGATTTGTCCGCCGCGGACATCGGCTGAATTTCGGCGGGGGTTTCTATGCGGACCGTGGACTTCTTGATCGCCTCTTCCTTCTGGTCATCCGACATCGGCTGCATGGCCGCATCATCTATTTTCACAGTGGACGATTTGACGGCTTCCTGCTGGTCCGCGGGAGCGATCGGGGAAATATCAATCGGTGTCGTGATGCGGATGGTGGAGCGCTTGGAAAGATCTTCGATGTTGTGCGGAACGGTATCCTTGACGCCGGGAGGGAGATCAATTTTGGACGTGGATTTCTTTGCGTCGCCCGGTTTCCCGATTTTGAGCCTTGCCGTTGGAGACGGCAAACGGGCGCTGGAAAAATCAATGCGCGCGGTTTGTTCCTTGTGGGGTGGAACTTGTGACTGGACCCTTGGAGGAACGGCGCCGATCTTGGGTTCCTTCGGTTGTGCCGCATCGGCACCTGTCTGCGCCGCGTCGCCATTCAGCTTGATTTTCGGCGGCGGTACGTCGTTGGTGTTGTCGGTGGTTTCTTCCGCCATAGTTATTCTCCTCACAAACCCATCCGTTAAATAACATAGTCGTTTCGGCGGGGGGGGTCAAAGCAAAATCTCTTTCTGCTGGAAACATGCGGACGCGGCATTATCATCATGGCATGTGTGCATTTGCTAAAACTTCTGTCGGGGGAATCCGGTTGTGGAGAATGTCAGCCGCCGGTGTGGCTATGGTCTTTTTGCTGGGTGGATGTGGGGCGGGGACAACGGAAGAGGAGCGGGCCTACATCGAGGCCATGGAGGCCGAGCGGCAGATACGCGAATCCATCCGGGTCACGCTGGACGGCGACAAGGAAGAAGATGCCGCGATAAAGATGGTTCGTGAACAGGAATCCCCGGATGGCGTCGGCAATACCGGGGCCTGGGTGCAGAGGCTCACGGATGGATCGAAAGGCGATGTCCTGTTTCCGCGGTGGCAAGCCCGGAGAAAAGGGGTGGGGCGTCACGAGGTCTGGTTCAGCTACACGGTGTTGGACGTGGACGGCACTGTTGAGAAGCGAGGCCTGGCCTGGGTGGTGGATCTCAGTCTCAAGCTGGTGGATGGTCCCAGGGATTTAACAGCCAAGGAGCTGGGTGCGGACAGTTCATCGCTGCAGCGGCTGAGCGCTCCGACAAACCCGCCCGCCGTGGAGTTGATCCAGGACTGATGCAATCACGGCCATACACTTCCCAATCGCTGCAACTAATTCAAAGAGAGATTCGTTCGAAACTTCTTCCATGGTTCGTGAAACACCGGCGTCCGCTGCCGTGGCGCAGGAACAGAACTCCTTATCGCGTGTGGGTTGCAGAGCTGATGTTGCAGCAAACGCGCGTGGACCAGGTGATCCCTTACTATGCGCGGTTCATGAAGCGCTTTCCGTCGCTTCGCGCCCTGGCCGAGGCTCCCCGCGGAGATGTTCTCAAGCTGTGGGAAGGCTTGGGTTACTACGCGCGTGCGCGCAACATGCAG
This sequence comes from uncultured Verrucomicrobiota bacterium, assembly GCA_964617565.1. Lineage (GTDB taxonomy): Bacteria > Verrucomicrobiota > Kiritimatiellia > CAIQIC01 > JAGNIJ01 > JAKJGV01. The sequence continues at coordinate 17,183 of CAZTYH010000059.1, read as the reverse complement.
GATGCGGCGCGCTTTATCGTGCGGCAATTGGGCGGCCGTTTTCCGCGCACGCCCGGTGAGCTTGTAAAGTTGCCGGGCGTGGGCCCATACACGGCGAATGCCGTGGCAAGCCTCGCGTTCGGATATGACGCGGCTGTGCTGGACGGCAATGTGATTCGCGTGCTTGCCCGTGTGCTGTCCTTCAAGAAGGAGGTCGGCTCAACCGGAGCGCGAAGCGAATTGCAGGCGGCAGCGGACCGATTGCTTTTGCCCGGCAAGGCGGCGCTGGTGAACGAGGCGTTGATGGAACTGGGGGCGACCTGTTGCCTTCCGCGGAACCCGAAGTGCGGCACGTGTCCTTTATGCCGCGTGTGCAAGGGGCGGGCGTCGGGTAAGCCGGAGCGCTATCCCGTCAAGCGCCGGCGCGCGCAGGTGCCGCACAAGGTCGTCGGCGCGGGAGTGGTCGTCAATCGGCGCGGGGAGTTTTTAATCGCGCAACGCAAGGAGTCTTCCATGCTGGGCGGTCTGTGGGAGTTCCCGGGCGGAACCCTTGAGCCGGGGGAAAGCATGCAGGAATGCATCGCGCGCGAGTTGAAGGAAGAGCTGGGCATTACGACCGCGGTAGGCCGGAGGCTGGTGATTGTTCACCACGCTTACAGTCATTTCACGATTGCGTTGCATGCGCATTGGGCGCGCATTGTTTCGGGACGGCCGCGCGCGATTCATTGCGCGGACTTCGCGTGGACACCGGTCGGCGGACTACGGAAATACGCGTTCTCCGCGGCGGACCTGAAGATCATCGAGACGCTGAAACGCGCTATACCGTCATGAGATCCTTCTCTTTGGCCGCGAGAAGATCGTCCACTTTCTTGGAATAGTCGTCGGTGTATTTCTGGATTTCCTTGAGCCCTTCGTCGCGCTCGTCCTCCGACATCTTGCCGTTCTTCTGCAGGACCTTGATCTGCTCGTTTGCTTCGCGGCGGACATTGCGGACGGCCACCTTGGCTTCCTCGGTCATGCGGTGCGCCACCTTCACCAGTTCTTTGCGGCGCTGTTCGCTGAGTTCAGGAATCGGGACGCGGATCACACGGCCGTCGTTCATCGGCGTGATGCCGATATTGGCTGCAAGAATCGCCTTTTCGATTGCCTGCAACGAGGACGGGTCAAATGCGTTAATCACGATCAGGCGCGGTTCCGGTGTGGAGATATTGGCCAACTGCTTGAGTTTCGTTTTGGTGCCATAGTAGTCCACCTCAATGCTGTCCACGAGGGTGGGCGAGGCCTTGCCCGACCTCAAACCGGAAAGCTCCTGTTGAAGAACGGAGACGGACTTGTTCATTTTATCGTCTGCTTCCAGCAACACATCGTCCAATGATTCCATGGCGTGTTCTCCTTGCCTTTGATCAATCGTGTACCAGCGTGCCGACCGGCTCGTTCCGCAGTACGCGGATCATTTCGTCTTTCTTGAAAAAGTTGAAAACAATTATCGGGATTCGGTTCTCCATGCAAAGGGAAAACGCCGCGGCATCCATGATCTTGAGTTGCCGATTCAACGCTTCAGCGTAGGTGATATCGCGGAATCGCTTGGCGGTCGGTACTTTCATCGGGTCGGCGTCGTAGACTCCGTCCACCTTGGTTCCTTTCATGACAAGATCGGCATTGATCTCGCTGGCGCGCAAGGCGGCGGCGCTGTCGGTGGTGAAATAAGGATTCCCGGTGCCTGCCCCGAAAATGACGACCCGGCCCTTTTCGAGATGCCGGACGGCGCGGCGACGGATAAACGGCTCGGCGACAGCGGGCATGGCGATCGCGCTCATCACGCGGGTTTCGATGCCGGCTCGCTCGATGGCGGACTGCAGCGCGAGGCTGTTGATCACGGTCGCGAGCATGCCCATCGAATCGCCGGTGGTCCTGTCAATTCCGCCGTTCTGGCCGGGGAGTCCGCGGAAGATATTTCCGCCCCCTACGACAATGGCGACTTCGACGCCCATTTGGCGTGCCTTGGAGACCTGGTCGGCGATGGACGCAAGGGCCGTCGGATCGAGACAGTCGCAGGCGGCCCGATTCTGCAGCGCTTCTCCGCTTAACTTGAGCACCACGCGTTTGTAGGCGGGCTTTCGTGTTCGCTTTGTTTTCGCCATGACTGGTCCTTTCGAGAAAAAGAAGCTGTTGCTGATCCGCGGCATCATAAGGGATGGCTGTATACGTTCCAAGTTTCAAGTTTGTGCGCTACGGCGCGGTCAGGCCCATGGGCAGTGCGGGGAGGGCGTCAAGTCGCAGGGTGTGGCTCATGTCGAAAAGCACGAAGCCTCGTGCGCCGAGTTGCCGGAGGCTGATGATCTGCTCGATCACCTGGTCGGCGCCAAGCTGGCTCTCCGCCGAGGTGACGCCGAGGCCGGGAAACACGCGGCCCGGCGCGCCCGGCAGCGCGAGTTGCGCGCGCGTGAGCTCTTCGAAGCGGGTATTGTCCGTCGTGTAGTTCATGGGGCAGACGAAATCCACGTAGTTCAGCCGGAGCCATGTGCCCCAGTCCTGGCCGATCGAATCAATCGTGGCGGGATAAGCGCCCCAGACGGCCGCGGAGACTTTGACTTTCGGATCGAGTGTACGCACATGTTCGCGCACGAGCCGCACAAACGATGTGATTCGATCCGCCCGCCAGCCCCGGTATTTTTCCGCATACCGTCCCTTGCCCCTGGCATCCGCGGGCCACCTGGCGACCTTTGCACCGAGGTCCTTTTCGAATTCGCGGCGGCACGTCGGGCAAAAACAATAGTTGGCGTTGGGATAGCGGATGTAATCGAGATGGATTCCCTGTATGGCATAGTTTGTGACGACTTCGCGGATGGAATTCAACGCGAGCGCGACGTTGTCCGGATGCGACGGGCACAACCACGAGATGGTTGATCCATCGTGCGACACCTGGAGGCGGCCTTTTTGTCTCATCTGCGCGGTGAAATCAGACGGGGCGTTCTCGATGTTCCAGCAGACTTTCCAGACATGAACTTCAAGCCCGCGTTTCCGCGCGGCTTCGACGCATTGTGCGAGTTGGTCGCCGTAGTGTGCAGCCGTGCGCGACCGTGGAAGGTGGCGGCTCGGATAATGAGCGAGCCCGCCCCAGAGCATGTTGGGGAAAACGGCGTTGATTCCATGGTCCGCGAGGATTCGGCATGTGCGATCCCAATCACCCGGAAACCAGCCGGTTCCCTTGTGGTCCCACACCCCCCGGAACTCGCTTGCACGACCTTTTTGTGCGCGGGCATATGCTTCGACAAGATGGCTTTTCACGACACGGCTGCTCTGGACAACCTCTTCGTATCGCCCTTCCGAAGACAGCGTCAACATGCGCCGGTATTCACGATTGGCCTGGTCGAGGAGACGGCGGACCAGCGCGGGTTTGGATGCCGAATCGGCGGCGGCAGAGAGGCGGCGAAAAGCATCGTCAAAACCCTGGAAGGAATCTATCTGTCCGGTCCGGTCAATCGCGTGTCGCGCGGCGTGGCTCCAGATGGTCGGATCCAGCGACGCGAGCAGTCCGGTGAGCAGGTCGCGCTTGTTTGCGATGTCGTCGTCCAGCAGCACGTGGGTCATCCAGAGGCCGCTGTCCGATGCCATCCACGCCGGATCTTCCGTTCGGCGGCCGCGCGAATCTTCCCAGTAGGCGATGACCTGCGTGGAGGGGCGCGCGGGAGACGCGGACATGATGTTAAAAGACTCCTGGTAGACGCGCTCCGGCACTTTCCAGAAAGAGGGTTTCAGAAAGACGAAGGAACTCCAGCGCCCGGGCGCGTCGGCCTTCTGGTAGCTGCCCAGTCGAACCCCCATCAGTTCAGCCAGCGCGGGATCCGCTCCGTAGAAGACCACGAGCTTGCCGCCGCGTTGCACGAACAATTTGAGCGACTCGATCTCCCGCGCGGGCGGATGCGGGTGGTAAGAAAGGATGGCGACCCGGCTCTTCATCAGGGCGCCGTGAACGACCTCTTCGTCTGTGACGACCCCGTGCGGGATGCCGGCTTCCGCCAGGAACCGGCTTAACCGTGTGGACACACGCGTGCCGTAACGCCGCTCTCCTTCGGATGGAGCGGAGAGGGTGTTGCGCACGAGGACCACGCTGTTTTCTTCGGCGCGCAGGCTGTGAATGGTGAGCGCCGTGTTGCGGCCGTCCGCTTTCCATGCGGAGAGGCGAATGCGTTCGATCCGATGCCAGCCGGCAGGCTTTTCTTCGGTTGAGAAGTCGGTCTTCGCGAGGGAAACGATTCGACGCCCGGCGCCGCGCATCGGAATGCGCGCGACGTACCAGCCGCCTCCGCTCTTGAAGTAGATCGTGGGGGAGCGCAGCGCGCCGGGATCGTCGCAGGAGAAATCAAGCAGGATGCTGGTTTGACGGGAAAGATCAACCGAGACCGCTCGATCCCAATACACGCGCTCACCTCCCCGCGCGAAAATGCATGGAAAGACCACGCCCTCGCCCTTGGGTGAAAGCGTGACCGCGGGAGACGCGGGGGACGGCTGCCATGCTTTTTGCGCGGCGGCGGCCGAGGAATAGGTGAATCCGTCAATCAGCACGTTCGCCTGCGCGGGCAGGAAAGCCGCAGTCATGAAGAACGCGAGGAAGGCGGGAAACAGACACGGTTGTGGACGGCATGTCATTCTTATTGCCACGAAACATATTCTCCATCGGTGGTTCCGCCGCACTGTATCCTGCGCGCCGCGTTCGCGCAAGGTGTGGATCGCCGATTATAGGAAGAACCTGCATAAAGGGTGTTTCCGGTGCGCGGGATTCAGCCTTCGCGGTTCAGGCCGAAGCGCAGGTATTCCTCGATGGCATAGCGGTCGGTCATGCCGGCGATGTAATCGCAGACGGTGCGCCAGAGTCCTTCGCTTTCCAGGCGCACGCGGGCCTTGCGGCCCATCGCTTCCGGATGATCCACATAATACAGGAACAGCTTCCGCATCATCCCCACCGCTTCATGGCTGTCATCGCTCACGGCGGAATGGTAATACACATCGCGATACAAGAACGCGCGGAACGGTTCGAGCATATCACGCAGTGCGTTGCTATAGGTCACGACGCGACCGGATAACTTCATCGCTTCGACGGGCGCTTGCGGACGGTGTTTGGCCAGCAGCGCTGCGCTGGTGCGGATGACGTCTTCCACCTGCATATCGAGCAGGCAGCGGATGGCGACATCCGCTTCACGCTCCTGCGACAACCCCGGATACCGCCCCCGCGCGCGTTCGGTCGCGCGCCGCCACAGTTCGAGCCCGCTCAGTTGAAGATCGGTAATCAACCCCGCCTCCAGCGCGTCGTCCACATCGTGCGCATGGTAGGTGAGGTCGTCCGCCACGTCGGCGATCTGTGCTTCAACCTGCTGGAACGGACCTATCGGTTTCCCGTCAAGCTCGGCGCCGGGTACGGATGCCTGGTGCTTGCGCAAGCCCGCGCGGACTTCCCATGTGAGGTTCAGCCCGGGGAAGCCGGGATAGCGATGCTCGATCAGCTCGACGGCGCGGCAGCTTTGCACGTTGTGATCGAAACCGCCGTGCTTCCGCATCAGGTCGTCGAGCGCGTCTTCGCCGACGTGGCCGAAGGGGCTGTGCCCGATGTCGTGCGCGAGGGCGATGGCCTCGGTCAGATCCTCGTTCGCGCTGAGCGCCCGTGCGATCGTGCGCGCAACAGCGGTCATTTCCATCGTGTGGGTCAGCCGGGTGCGGTAATGGTCCGCCGTCCCGTTCACAAAGACCTGCGTTTTATACTCCAGGCGGCGAAACGCCTTGCAATGCAGGATGCGGTCGCGGTCGCGCTGAAACTCGGTACGGAACTCGTGCGGCGGCTCAGGATAGCGGCGTCCCGCGGTTTCCGCGCTTTTGGCGGCATAGGGGGCGAGGCGTTCCCTCTCCAGTTTCTCTCTTTCTTCTCTGGAATGGATCATGGGGAGTATCATAGAGTGACCGGCGGACGGACACAACATGCACGAGAAGACAATCAGCTCAAAAACGCTCTACTCCGGACGTATCCTCGGCTTGGAGCTTCAGGACGTCGAGATGGCCAACGGGAAAAAAGCGTTTCGCGAGATTGTCCGGCATCGCGGTGCAGTGGCCGTCCTGGCGCGCCGGCCCGACGGGAAATTCGTGCTGGTCCGCCAGTTCCGCAAGCCGGTGGAGCGCGAAATGCTGGAGGTCGTGGCCGGCAACCGCGAGAAAGGCGAAGACCCGGAGCTTTGCGCCCGCAGGGAATTGCGGGAGGAGACCGGCTACGAAGCTGCGTCGCTGGTGCCGCTCGGGTACATCTTCCCATCGCCCGGCTATGTGGATGAGCGAATAGACCTTTTTTATGCCGAAACCAAGGAGGCGGCGGGTGTTGTCAGCCCGGACGAGGACGAGCATCTGGATGTCGTTTTGCTTGATCGAAACGAAATCGTGGAGAAAATCCGGGGGAACGAAATCAACGATTCCAAGACGCTGGCGGCATGGACCCAGTACACGACGGTCATGGAGGCGGGCGAATCCGCCGGAGCAGCAAGGGGGGCGACATGAAGGCCAACCAATCGTGGCAGCGATTCAAACAATTCGTGACCGAGGATGTATGGGAGATTGATGTCTCCTCGCTTTCCGCGCGTCGCAGCCTGCCGATCCGCCTTCTCCGCGTGGGCCAGATCGTGTTCAAGGGATTCCAGGAAGACGATCTCCCGGTCCATGCGTCCGCGCTGACGTTTGTCACCCTCATGTCGCTGGTCCCGATGCTCGCGGTGGCGTTTGCTCTTTTGAAGGGTTTCGGTTTCGGGCAGGAACGGGTTCAGATATTGCTCGGATGGACCGAAGCGATGCCGGTGGAGTTCCAGTCCTTCATCCAGCAGATGCTGGACATAGTGAGCACGACAAATTTCGCAGCGATGGGATGGGTGGGTCTCGGGTTCGTGATCTTTACCGCGATCCTTGTACTCGGCAGCGTGGAACTGACGTTCGATCGGATATGGGGCGTGGCCCGTCCGCGCAACGTGATTCGCAAGGTTGCCAACTACGTCAGCATTCTGGTCCTCGTACCGGTGCTGATCGGAATTGCGAGCACGTTGGAGACCACCCTCCACGGCGCGGTACCCTTCATGCCGCAGGCGGTAGGCTCGGTGGTCCGCAGCGCGATGCGCCTGACAACTTTGTTCACGACGTGGTTGGCATTTTTCAGCCTTTATACTTTTCTTCCGAACACGCGCGTGCGCGCGTTGCCCGCGATCATCAGCAGCCTGGTCGGCGCAATCATCTGGGTGATCTGGCAGCGGGCGTTCATCACTCTGCAGCTGGGCGTGGCGCGCTACAATGCCATTTATGGGACCTTCGCATCGGCGCCGATTTTCCTCGCGTGGCTCTACACGAGCTGGGTGATTGTCCTGTTGGGCGCGGAGCTGGCGTTCGCCTTGCAGAACGCATCCACCTACAGCATGGAAAGCGCGGCTGTTAACGCGAGCTACAAATCGCGTTTCATGCTGACGCTGTCCATTGTGCTGCACGCCGCCGAAGCGATGGTCGGCGACAAGCCGCGTTTTTCGACCAGCGCATTCGCGCGCGAACACCATGTGCCGATCCGTCTTTTGAACGACCTCGTGCGCATGCTGGTTCGCGCGGGCTATCTCGTCGAAACGGCGGGTCGAGAGAGCAGCTATGTCCTCACCCGCGCCGCGGACTCGTTGACGGTCCGCGAGATATTCGACCTGGTGACCGAGGAAGGCGCGCATCCGGAGAAAATGGGATCCAGAAACCTTGGCGCGGGTATTGAGGGTGTTCTTAGCGGCATAGAGAAAGGCGTAGGCAGCGCGCTGGGAGAAATGACGGTTCGCGATCTGATGGAAGAAAAGGGCGGAAAGGAGTAATGGAGTGTTGGAGTGCTGAATAAGACAATTCCAGTATCTATGACGGCCTGTTCCCATCCTGTCGCCCCGTACTTGTCGAGAATTTGTGCGATGAGCAAAGGGCTGATGTCTTCCCGGTACTCCAGCACTCCATCACTCCATTTCTGAGTGACCCCATGTCTGGAATCAACTTCAGCGAAGCGTTGAACGACGAGCAACGGGCTGCGGTGCTTGCGCCGGACGGCCCGGTACTCGTCATTGCCGCGGCAGGCACGGGCAAGACGCGCACGCTGACGTTCCGCGTGGCGCACCTCGTGGAGCGGGGCGTCAACGCGCAGCGGATCCTGTTGTTGACCTTCACCAATCGCGCGGCACGCGAGATGCTTGAGCGCGCCCGCAGCCTGGTCGGGGAGGGCGTAAGCGGACTCTGGGGCGGGACGTTTCACCACATGGCCAACCGCATGTTGCGGCGGCACTGCGAGGCGCTGGGCTACAAGCCGGACTACACGATCCTCGATCAGGACGATGCGCGCAGCCTGGTCCGCGCGTGCGCGGACGAGCTTGATCTGCTGGGCAAGCACTTCCCGAAGCCGGACGTCCTGCTCAGCGTGTACAGCCTGGCCGCAAACAAGGAGCAGCCGGTGGAGGTGACGGCCGGCGCGCATTTCGGGACCCATCGCATAAGCATTGAAGATGTGGTGAAAGTGCATTCCCGTTACGTGGATCGGAAACGCACCCTGAACGCGATGGATTTCGACGATCTGCTGGTCAATGGCCTGCGGCTTTTCCGCGAGCAACCGGACGTCCTGGAGCGGTATCAGGAACACTTCCTGCACATCCTCGTGGATGAGTACCAGGACACGAACACCATTCAGGCGGAATGGGTGGACCGGCTCGCGGCGAACCGGCGCAACCTGCTGGTGGTCGGCGACGATTTCCAGAGCATCTACTCGTGGCGCGGCGCTGATTTCAGGAACATCCTTGGCTTCCCGAAGCGGTATCCCGACGCGACGGTTTTCAAGCTGGAAACCAACTATCGCAGCGTACCGGGCATTCTCGAAGTGGCGAACGCATGCATCGCGGGCAACCCGGAGCAGTTTCAGAAGACCCTGCGCGCGGTGCGGGAAGACGGACGGAAGCCCGTGCTGGTCTCTGTGCGTGGAGGCGAAGAGCAGGCATCCTATATCATCGAGCGCGCGCAGTCGCTGGTTCGGGAAGGATACCGGATGAGCGACATTGCCGTGCTGTATCGCGCGCATTATCACGCGCTGGAACTGCAGCTCGAACTTGCGCGGCAGCGGATGCCCTTCGACATCACCTCCGGCGTGCGGTTTTTCGAGCAGGCGCACATCAAGGATGTATGCAGCCTGTTGCGGGTGCTGGTGAATCCCGGCGACGAGCTCGGGTTCGTGCGCCTGCTCGGCATGTTTCCGAAGACCGGTCCGCGGACCGCGGCACGCATCTGGGAGTCGCTCGATCACCGCTGCGACCTCAAGGACCAGCGCGTGACGGAGATCGTTCGCGACAAGCTGCCGCAGGCGTCGCGCGCCGCATGGAAGGATATCGTTGAGATCTGCAGGGCTTACGTGAAAGAGCAGTTGAACGAGGATCCCGGCGAGGTGATTTATCGCTTCATCAATGCGTTTTATGACGACTACGCGGTGGAGACCTTCGAGAACTACGACCGGCGCCGTGAGGATCTCGATGCGTTGATTGACTTCACGACCAAGTACACCTCGGCCGAGGAATTGCTTGCGGACGCCGCGCTGATGAGCAACCTGGACGCTGAAACCGACGAAATTCGCGGAAGCGATGAGCACGCGTTGCGGCTCAGCACGATTCACCAGGCAAAAGGATTGGAGTGGCGCATCGTGTTTGTAATCTGGCTGGCGGACGGGATGTTTCCTTCCAGCCGCGCGATCAACGAAGGAGGGGAAGGGGAGGAGCGTCGCCTGTTCTATGTCGCGACGACGCGTGCCCGCGACCAGTTGTACCTTTGCTCGCCACAACTCAGGCGCTCCCGCGACGGTGGCGCGATGTTTTGCCTGCCGTCGCGCTTCATCAAGGAAGTGCCGTGCGAGCTGCTCGACGCCGAGGATCTCGGATTCATGTGATGCATTTATCATTGGGAAAATGCATTACGTGAATTTGATTTTCCGATTTGTCATTCGGGAAGTGTTCCAACGCCCTCTATAGTAGAAGCGGTCTCGAGACCGCTTCTACTGAGTTGCACGGTTCCTGTCAAGGTTGAATGCCGTGTCATGAAAAGAAAGCTTCGACTGCAAAAAAAGAAATGAGGACGGCTCCAATAATTGGAAGTCGTTGCCTTAAGGGTTGGGTAAGGGTTCCAGCACCACCTGGTCGCTGTTTGCGCCGATGGATTGAACTGTGAAAGAATAGATCTGGCCGGACACGTTGACGGGAATCGTATCGCCGGCTCCGTAGATATTCCCGTTGATCAAGGCCACCTGCCGATCGCCCTGCTTCATGACGCCCATAATAGTGATGGACTTCCGAGCCTCGTCCCATCGGTCCCGGCCTTCTCCGGAAGGGCCGCCGTGCGGACCTGTGGCTCTCGAGGCTTGAATGACGGCTGAGCCGGCGCCTCGACTCACAATCGCCGACGAACGGTCCACGAGCCGGAAAGTTTCGCGGATGGATTCAATAATTGCGTCGTACAAGGCCAATTCCCTTTCGTCCGAACAGGTCACGGCGATGGAAGCGGCCAGGCCCTGGCCGACCAGCGCGAAAGTATGCGCGTGTGCGGGGCGCGCACGATAGATGCCGCTGATCTTTAATTCATATCCATCCCCGCCGCCGAGCGAAACGAGTTGGGGTTGGTCAACGCTCATCGGCCCGGGAAACGGACCCCGCCCATTTCTTATGGCCGCGGCTTTCTCCATCATTTCCGTTTCCGGATTCCATGTCTTGCGCATCTCGTGGGCAAGAATCCAGACGTTCAGATTGGGGCCGTATTCGAATCCGTTCTTGGAATTGGGCCCGACGGTCTTGTTGACGATCGTGAATCCTTCCGGGAGCTGGACCGTGTAGTAGCCTGAGAAGTCGCGGAATTCCTTCAGCACCAGCTTGGCCATTTCGGCCGGCTGGGGAGGGGAGGCCGCTTGCTCAAATTCCACTGCCGCCGGGGCGGGAGGCGCTGAAGGGGGGGCGACTTCAATGGTGGCGGTTTCGGTGGCATTCGTCGGGGGTGTTTTCACCTCGGTCTCAGCCTGGCGGCCTATCACGGCCGCCGCGGTGAAAACGATTGCGGACACAATCAACTCCGCGGTCCATGCTTTTCGCACGAAGAGCACATAACGGAAAATCAGCATGCAGATCCAACCCCAAACCAATGCCAGCAGGGGGGTGCCAGTGAAAAGAATAAGCGCGAGAATGAAAAATCCGGGCGTGCCAAGCAGCAGCAGCTTGGCCACCAGGTAGAACGGATACATCAGGATGAAAATCAGGGACAAGGCGAAGAACGCATTTGCCGGGTTTCGCCCCGGATCGTTCACCAGGAGGAGTGCGCCGATCAGCAGGGACAGAATGATGGTACCCCGCCAGTAAATGCTCCACTCCTCGGCCGTGCTTTTTTTGAAGTCAACACGCGGTTTTTCGAGCCCGCGCGCGGCCATTTCCTGCTTGTATCGTGTGGTCATCGCCCCGCTCCTTGGTGCAATCAATACCATTATCCGACAGGACAAGGACAGATGTTAACTTAGTAAGGTATCCTTATCAAGATAAAAACGGGGCCGGCCTGTCAGATCCCGAGGACGGCGCGGGCAATGGAGAAATAGATCAATACGCCGAGGATGTCGGCGATGGAAGTGATGAGCGGCGCGCTGGCGGTCGCAGGGTCCATTTTGGCCTTGTTCAACAGCATGGGCAGGACGGTTCCGATGAGGCTGCCCACCACCACGACGGTGATCATGCTGAGTGCCACCACGATGCCGACCTTCAGGCTGCCCATTGCCCATCCTATGAAGAAGACGGCGATGCCCATGACGGCGCCGATGGCGCTGCTGACGCCCAACTCGCGTGTGAAGAGCCACCACCAGTCGTGGCGCCCGATCTCCCCGGTCGCCATCGCGCGCACGATCAGCGTCGCCGCCTGCGCTCCCGCGTTACCGCTGCTGCCGATCAGCAGCGGGAGGAAAAAGACGAGGGCCACCACGGCGGCAATCGTGTCCTCGAAGATCGCGATGCCCGCGCCGGAGAAAATATTCACAAACACGAGGCCGAGCAGCCAGCCAATGCGCTTGCGATACAGAACGCCGAGCGTTGCGTCGCGAAGGCTCATTTGCAGCGGGCTGACCGTGACGATCTTGTGAAAGTCTTCCGTTGTTTCCGCTTCGGCGACGTCGAGGATGTCGTCCACGGTCACGATGCCCAGCAACACGCCGTCTTCGTCCGTTACCGGTAGTGCGTAAAAGTCGTATTTGCGAAACACTTTCACGGCCTCTTCCCGGTCCTGCAGCGACGACAGCGCCACGAATTTGCCATCCAGCAATTCCGATACACGCGACGAGGGATTGGCCAGGATGAGCTTGCGCAGCCGCAGCTCGTCCACGAGCCGGCCCTTATCGTCGGTGATGTACAGCATGGCCAGGGTTTCGCTGTCCATGCCGTGCTTGCGGATATACTCAAGCGCTTCCGCGGCCGTCCACGAAGGTTGCACGGTGAGATAACGGTCCGTCATCAACCGCCCCACGTTGCCTTCCGGATAGCTCAGCAGTGTCAGCGCCTGCTTTCGTTCCTTGTCTGTCAGCAAGCCGAGCAGTCGTTGGGTCACCGCCGCAGGCATCTCCTCGAAAAGCGCGGTCCGGTCGTCGGGCGAAAGCGCGGAGAGGATCTGGCGCACTTCTTCCTGGGCCATGTCCGCGAGCAGGAGATTTTGCGTGTTGGCGTCCAGAAGGGAAAAAACGGTGTCAGCGAGCCGTCGCGGCAGGAGCCTGAAAAGCAGGGCGCGATCCTTGCCCGCGACGGCTTCGATCAGTTCGGCGATCTCCGGCGCGGGCTGCTGGTTCAGAAATTCGCGGACGTCGTTCAGCCTCCCGGCTTCCAGCAGCTCGAGAATCTCCACTTTCAGGAGGTGGCTGAGAATCATCGGACTCATTCGAGTATTTCCTTCAAGACCCTTCCTTCGGCATCGGGCATTTCAAGGCCCATCAGGGCGGCAATGGTTGGAGAGACGTCCACCAGTTGGATGTCCCCCAGCGGCTTGCGCTTGATGCCGCGGCCGGCGGCGATGAAACCGGTTTTCATGGCCTGCCGCGTCGGCATATAGCCGTGATTCCCACGCAAACTCGAGCGACGGACGAAGGGTCCGTTCAGTGTCCCGGAGAACATGTAGGACGGATCGGCCTCCAATCCGAAAATGGCGTCGGGCGCCGCGCCCAGCGCATCCAGTTGTTTTCGCTCCACGATCCGGTAATAAATTTCACCTTGTTCGTCTTCCGCGTTTCTTTCAAACAATTGGCGCACGGCCGCGGAGATATCGCGATCTGCCGGATTCTTGAGGTGAACGAAAGCAGACCCTCCCGCGCTGTGCACGAGCGCCTGCCAATCCTTGATTTCGCCGTTTTCGAGCGTGACGAACCCGTTCTCGACAAGCAGATGGTTCGGCGACACGGAATGTTCAACCGCCGCGAATCCGTGGTCGCCCATGATGAGCCAGGTGGTCTGATCGTCGAGTCCCGCATCATGAACCGCTTTGCGAATGCGGCCCACCAGTTCATCCGCGTAGGCCAGCGCGCCGCGCACCTGCGAGGCTGCGGGTCCATACCGGTGCTGCGTCTTGTCCATGTCCACCAGGTGGAGCAGCAGCAGGCTGGGTTTGACGGTGCGCACCAACTCCTCGGCGAGCATGGTGAGCATCAGGTCCCGCTTCCTTGAATGCGCAAGCAGCGATGGCCAACCGGATCCCTTGAGGCGCTCGACCATTGCAAGAATTTCCGGTGTGGCGAAACGGCGCACGTGATTTACTTCCGCGCCGAAGGGGGAACTCCAGAACTCGGGGAAATTCCAGTCTATGTTCGGCGTGTCGGCGCTGCACGGCCAGGAAAGGGAGGCGACCGTGTAACCCGCGGGTTTGACGTAATCCCAGAGGGCGGGGGCCTTCATGTCGCGCGCGTACCAGAAGCCGCGGCCCTCCACCTGGGGTGGACGGAAAACGCTGTTGCCCGTTATGCGATGGCGTGCGGGACGGACGCCGGTGATGATGTTCGCGTGGCCGGGATAGGTGGCCGAAGGATAGGCGGCGACAGCGCTCCGGGCTTGCGTGCCCTGCTCGGCCAGTTGCACCAGGTTCGGGGCCGCTTTGCGATAGGCGGCACCCTGGTAGTGCTGCGGCCGCAACCCGTCAATGGTAATGACGATGACGTGGCGGCTCGCGGCGGATGCGGGAGGCGTTGCGAGGACCGTCGTCCACGCAGGAAGCAAGGCGACCAACAAGAAAGCGGCCAGCCTTATTTTCTGAAAGATCGTTTTCGCATGCATGTTTGACTCCTTTCGTCAGGTTCCCAGCATCGCACGGGCGATGGATAAATAGATCAACACACCGACGATGTCCGCGAGTGATGTCACAAGCGGAGCACTGGCCGTTGCCGGATCGAGTTTCAACTTGTTCAGCACCATCGGCAGGAGCAAGCCCATCAGGCTGCTCGACATGACGACGGCGACCATGCTGATCGCCACCACAATAGCCACCGTCAGTCCACCCCGCCAGAGACCGAGAAGGAATGTAGCCGCCGCCATCGTAAACCCGATGATTGCGCTCACGGAAACTTCCCGCGAGAAGAGCCGCCACCAGTCATCCCGGCCGATCTCGCCGGTGGCCATGGCGCGGACGACGAGGGTGGAGGATTGCGCGCCCGCGTTGCCTCCGCTGTCAACCAGCAGCGGCAGGAAGAAAACCAGCGCGACGACGGCGAGGATGGTGCTTTCAAAGAGTGCGATGCCCATGCCCGCGACGATATTCACGGCAACGAGGCCGAGCAGCCAACCGATGCGCTTTCGGAATAGCAATCCGGCTGTCGCTTCCCGCAAACTCATCTCCAGCGGATTGACGGTGCCCAGCTTGTGGAAGTCTTCGGTGGATTCCTCTTCGGCCACGTCGAGGATGTCGTCCACGGTCACGATGCCGAGCAGGACGCCGTCCGCATCAATAACAGGCATGGCGTAGAGGTCATATTTCTTGAACATCTGCACCGCCTCTTCCCGGTCCTGTCGCGAGGAGAGAGCGACAAACTGCCCGTCGAGCAGGTCTACCACGCGCGTGGATGGATCGGCGAGGATGAGCTTGCGCAGCCGCAGGTCGTCCACGAGCCGGCCCTTGTCGTCGGTGATATACACCATGGCGATCGTTTCGCTGTCGGTGCCGTGCTGCCGGATGAAATGGATCGTTTCGGCGACGGTCCATTCGGGCCGCACCTTGACATAGCGGTCCGTCATCAGGCGGCCGACACTGTCTTCGGGATAGCTGAGGAGCTGGAGCGCTTTCTGGCGGTCCGCGTCGCTGAGCAGTCCCAGCAGTCGCTGGGTGACCTGCGCGGGCAGTTCCTCGAAGAGGGCGGTGCGGTCGTCGGGCGTCAGGCTGCGCAGCACGCCGCGGATTTCCTCCTGCGCCATGTTGTCTAGCAGCAGGTTCTGCGCGCCCGCGTCGAGCAGGGAGAAGACCTCGTCGGCGAGGTGGCGCGGCAGGATGCGGAAAAGGAGGAGGCGGTCGCGATCATCCACCGCGACGATCAGTTCCGCGATTTCCGGCGCGGGCTGGTTCGAGAGGAATTCGCGCAACTCGTTGAGTTGCCCTTCCTCGATCATCTCCAGGATTTCGGGACGCAATAGATGACTTAAGATCATTAAGCACTTCTCCGCGCCAGCATCCTACGGGGCCGGCGAATTGCGGGCAAGCCCGGAGCGGTTCTGCGAAGACATGCCTCTGGGGTCATCATCTCAGCAAGAAGTGAAATGTTGCAGAGCCATCCGATCCCACCCCGCGCGCCGCAGGCGCGCGGAACGTCGCGTGGTGAACCGCGCGCGTCAGCGGCGTAGTGTTCCACCGCCTTGTTGGCCGCTTGTTTCAAATCTGTGCGAGAATTGCGACGTAGTTCTTGCCGTATTTCTTAGCGCACGTGGGGCAGGTCGTATAGAAGAAATACATCTTCTTGGTATCCTTACCCTTGCTTTGGACGAAGTCCTTCATCTCGCCGATCCATTGCCTCATGTTCTGGTATGGTCCCTCAAACACCTTGCACAGAAAATTGCCGGAGATTGTCGCCATGTTCGCGCCGGGAACGTCCTTGACGACCTCGATATATACGTCGGCGCCCCAGAGCGAGTTCTCGTCCGACAGGATAACGTTCCTGTCTGAAGCGGCTCCCGCCGCCTCGATCCGAGTCATGTTGCGTTTAATCACCGCGCCGAAGTTCAACGGGATGTGGAGAAAACTCGTCACTCGGTCCCTCACGAACCGCTTGTCCTGCCACTGGAGTTCCTTCTCGTCCCAGGGCGCAGGGTCGAACCTCGGACAGCATTGCTCATTGCTCGTGCTCATCGGTCGTCCTCCTCTTTTCGGCCAATGCGGCGCTCACCGAATGGCTGGATCGTAGCAGGCGCTTGCCCGCCGGAGCAAGCAACGCTTGCGAAGGAGGGGAGCCTGCGAAGAGCCAGCCACTTCAGTGAAGCGGCCCCGGGTCGCCGATAGCCTCAATGGCCTGGTTCGGAGTTTCTCAGAGATTCGAGTGCCTCGACGTCGGCAAGGTCCTTGGTTCTACCTGAAGCCCGCTTGTTGCGGATGAGGTCGTCAATCGACGGGATTTGGATATCAACGCCTTCGAGGGTAACCTTGGAAGAATGCGCCAGAGCTTGGTCAAATTGTAGTCCTGATGCTCCTGTCATGATATCGATTCGTCGTGGCGCAACGCCTATCTGAAAGACCGTGTCGTCTTTCTGGAGGTTCTCCAGTGTCAGCCCGTGAAGCGGAGCGCCGAATCGTTTTAATGCGCGAAGGACTGCGGCTGCATTGGCTGGAGATGGCATGACCCAGATGTCGATATCCATAGTTGCGCGTGGATAGCCATGCGCGGCCAATGCATAAGCACCGACGAGGAGAAACTTAACTTTCTCGTCGGCTAAGCACTGCAACATCTCTCTGTAATCTTCGTTTAACATCGTGGTGTTTGCTCAGAGATGCGACTTCTTGAGTGAGCGGCCAGACGAGGGCTAAGCGACTTGCGGACGTGCCGGAAACAGCCGCCTCCGGCTTTCGATCAGAGAGCCGACCAATCTTTGTAAGCAACCTATTCACACTCATTGTATAGCATTTCTTGACGATTCTGACAATCCATTGCTGCCTCCAAA
>CAZTYH010000058.1:0-20662 GCA_964617565.1 uncultured Verrucomicrobiota bacterium | reverse complement strand
AAGTTCGTCTACGAAACCTTCACTGACGAGTTTGGCGCGTTCCAGCTTCCGAAGCTCGGACCCGGGCAATACTTCGTCACATTCGACACGCTGAAGCTGGACCTTGCCGTTGCGGATCTCATCGGTCCCGTAGCGCAACAACCCCATGACATCATTGTAATACTGCCGCGGGTCACGGCGGCCATGCCGCTGATGCAACTGAATGCCGTACTCCTGGCATCAACCATCAGCGAGGGGGCTTATCTTTACAGGAATGAGGACAGGCAGATTATCGTTAGCCCGTGATTTGTCTTCCCGGGGGGATCAGAGATCATCAATGAACAAACTGCAACGAGCGACACACGTATGCGCGCTGGTGGCCGGGGCTGCGTTGGCCGGATGCAGCCAGCAGGATTTCAGCCGCCCCGCCGGAGGAACCCCTCACAAAGTGCTGCGTGCCCCGGGAAATGCACCTGTCATGGAAAGCGCCGATGCGGAGCTTCGCGCCCAGAAAATGGCCGAAGTACTCAGCCGATGGGCACAACAGAGCGTATCCGAGCCCAAGGATTACATCATTGGGGCTGGAGATGAGCTGACTGTTTCGATCTATGCGCTCGAGGCGCCGGATCAAACCACATCCATCAACCGCTCGGTGGCAAAGGAAGGCACCATTTCACTGCCATGGATCGGGGACATCATGGCGCGTGGAACGACGCTGCGCGATCTGGAAACACGAATTGCCGATGCCTATGCCGGGCGCTATATCAAGAATCCACAGATATCCGTGCAGGTCTCCGCGTTCCGCAGCGTGTCCGTCGTCATGACCGGCGCGATCCGGAATCCCGGCATCTATTTCCTGACCGACAATCGCAGCACCGTACTGGAGATGTTGGCCAAGGCGGGAGGATTGACTGCGGACGCGGCGGATGAAGTACTGGTGGTGCAAGGCTCGGGAGTCGCCGACCAGTTGCCCGATGAGGCCGAGGCGGCAGACGAGGCCTTGCTGGCAGAGGCCACGCGCGAAGCAATGCTCTCCGGCGATAACCAGGTCGTGGAGATCAGCCTCCGCCGCCTGATAGACGAGGGAGATCTGCGCCTGAATGTCGAAATCAATGCCGGCGCGATCATCACGGTCAAATCCGTCGCACAGCAATACGTTTATGTCCTTGGTTACGTGCAGCGCCCTGGGGCGTTCACCTTGAAGGGCAGCCAGCAGATAGACGCCCTGAGAGCAGTGGCCCTGGCCGGCGGATTATCCCCTACTGCGCGCGCAGAGAATTCGTTCCTCGTTCGCGAAACAGTGGAAGGGCAAACGATCATACCCGTCAACCTCGGCCGTATTGCGCGTGGGGCCGATCCCACCATCTACATCCTGCCCGGTGACACCTTGATCGT
Organism: uncultured Verrucomicrobiota bacterium; assembly: GCA_964617565.1. Lineage (GTDB taxonomy): Bacteria > Verrucomicrobiota > Kiritimatiellia > CAIQIC01 > JAGNIJ01 > JAKJGV01. The sequence goes on along the minus strand of CAZTYH010000058.1, from coordinate 19,288 downwards.
CGGGTCCAGCACCATGGCCCGGCTGTCCGAGTTCGTGAGGCCAACCGTTGGCGCAGGCATGAGCTATACGCCCGCACCCTGATAAGCCTTGACAAAACGACCCGTCCTGCATACACTTAACCCCGACGGCGGTCCGGAAGGAAGGCTGGAGCGGATTTCGTATTTTCCGCATGTCGGGATTTCTCATTTTGCATATTGTATTTGCTTATTGAATATGGGTAACAGCGAAGTATGCTGCGGACCGTGATTTGCCAATGGTTTCAAGGTGGAACAGTTGATGCTGATTGACCAACCGAACTCTGGAGGTATTGGAGCAGGCTCCGGAGGGAGAACAAATGGATAATCCTCCATATTACGAAGAGAACCAGGCTGAGGGCGGTTATCGGGAGGGAATGCCGGATCCCGTCTTCAAGAAATACATCAGCATCATGCGGCGCCACATGTGGCCTGCCCTGACGCTCACACTGATTATCTCCAGCATCGGCCTGATCCGCGCTTACCGGGCGGCCCCTATTTACGAAGCTTCGGCTAAAATCCTGGTCGAGCGCCAGGGCCCGCGAGTCATGCGCTTCGACGATGTCCTGCAACCCGGCGCGTCCTGGTGGGGTCCGGAATATTATCGCACGCAGGAAGAACTGGTGCGAAGCCGGGCCGTGCTCGAGATCGCCCTGGAAGATCCGGCGATCCGTGAAATATTCGAGTATCGCTCCACCGCAAGCACTCCCCCTTCAATCTCCACAAGGCTTCGCCGGACGCTTTCTGCAGTGCTTGGCACCCCGCCCGTTAATCCGCCTGAACCCTGGGAGCGACTCCAGGGCATGATTCGCGCGAAGCATGCCACCGAAACGCAGTTCATCATGGTTCGAGCCACCAGCGGTGATCCGAAGCGTGCCGCGGATATCGCGAACGCTGTCGCAGTCGCCTTCGTTCGATATCACATGCTGCGCCGCCTGGAGTTGAGCAATGATGTATTCCTCTATATAGAAGAACAGAAAAACAAAGAGGAGCGGGCGCTGCGAGAGGCCGAAGAACGCCTCCAGAAATTCCGCGAGGAAACGCATATCTCGTCCCTGGACACATCCGATTCCGAGCACCCCGTCATTAAACGTCTCGGGTTGCTGAATGACGAACTTACGCAAACCCAGTTGAAGAGAATCGAGCTGGAGTCGCAATCACGGGTTATCAGCGATGTACTCGATGCCGAGCGCACGCGGTTGACCGGGTCCAACGAAAGCCTTTTCTCGATTCCGGCCGTGCAAAGCGACCCGACCATTTCCCAGCTCCGCACTTCCCTGGTCGCCGCGGAGAGCGAGAGAGGAACCCTGTCTGAAGTATATGGTCCGGATCATCCGCGCATGCAGTCGGTCCTGTCGCGCATAACCACGCTTCAAGGCAAGATGCGCGAATCACTCGACACCGTGAGAGCCTCCCTTTCAACTCAAAACGACATGTTGCGCGAAAAAGAGCGCGCGTTGTCGGAGCAGTACGAGGAACAGAACCGGCTGGCTCTTGGACTGGCGCGGGAATCTGTTGCTTACCAGAGAATTCTGAACGAGGTGCAGCGACACCAGAAGCTGTACCAGGTGCTGGTGGAACGGATGCGCGAAGTCGAGCTGTCCTCCGACTACACACGCACCAACGTGGAGATCGTGGAACGCGCGGGGCTTCCCAAGGTCCCGGCCGCGCCAAACAAGCCGCGCATGGCCATGATGTCCATCTTCTTCGGCCTGCTGCTTGGCATCGGCCTGGCATTTTTCCTCGAACATGCCGACGATACGGTTCGAACACCGGACGATATGGAAATCAGGGTCGGGATTCCCGTGCTGGGTTTTGTCCCGGAAATCGGAGTGCGCAAGGATGTGGAAAGCAAATCCGCCTATCGCGCACTTGTCAGTGCGCTGGAGCCCAACTCGTCCATCATCGAAGCCTATCGCAACATACGCACCAGCCTCTTTTTCGCAGGTCCCGCGGAGGAGTGCCGCGTTCTGCTCGTTACATCGGGAGGCCCCGGCGACGGCAAGACCACCACGGCATGTAATCTGGCCCTTGTGATCGCGCAAAGCGGAAAACGGGTGCTGCTGATAGACGGCGATTTCCGCAGACCGCAAATCCATCGCAGTTTCGGGCTGGATAACAAACGCGGGCTCAGCAGCGTTCTGGTTGGAGAATGTCCGCTCGATGAAGCGCTGCAAAAAACCGTCCACGACGTCAATATCATCGAGAATCTCGATATTCTCCCGGCAGGGCCTACCCCCCCCAATCCGACAGAACTCATCGAGTCTTCCGCCATGCAGAAACTTCTATCCAGTCTGCGGGACCGTTACGACCGCATTATTGTGGACACCCCGCCGGTCCTTTTCGTGTCGGACGCCAGCATCCTCAGCACCGTGGTGGACGGAATCATTCTTGTTGTACGCGCCAACCGGCATACCCGCGCACACGCCATCCGGGCCCGCAAGCAGCTGCAGAAGGTGAACGGCCATATTGTGGGCGGCATTTTGAATCACGTGCGTGTGCCGAAGTTCGGTCATTACTATTCTGATTTCTACTACCATGGTTATGCCCGGTATCGCAGCGACTATTACAGCGCTTATTACGCAAGCGACAGCAAGGATACGCGATCGGGTACGCGATCCGGCGTAGCGCACTAGTTCTCGGTGCCGGGGGAGGATTCTCGCTACTTGCAGAGCGTCGCCAGGTGGAGTGTTGTGCTTGCGGTTGTGCTGTCGCCATGGCTGTTCGGCAGCGCTGAACCGTGGGCCTGGCTTTTCGTTTGTCTCCTTGTCAATTTCGGTGCCGCGGCCTGGCTGTTGAATGTCATCCGCGAAGGATACGTGAACCATATCACGGCCGGCGCCGCGTGGGGCGGTATGTTGATTCTTGCATTCACCGCCTTCCAAGCCATCCCCTTCCCTTCCTCTTTCGTTCACTCGGTCAATCCGCTGTCTGCCGAAGCGCAAATCACAGGAGCGCGGATTCTCGATCAAATGGAAGAGGGTGAATCGCAGAACCGTGTTCCTCCTTCGACTTTCGCGACCGCCTCGATTTCCGCGTCCGCTGCGGGAACCCGGCGTTCGCTGTACCTGCTCGCGTCTCTCCTCTTTGCGTTTCTCGCTTTAACCGGATCCGTTACGGACCGCGAGGAAGTCGAGGTGCTGTCCGTACTCGTTGTGCTTTGTGGCTTTGCCATGGCGATATTCGCCATCATCCAGGATTTTTCCGGAACACACATGATCTACTGGTTCCACAAGCCACGCCTCGGGGGCACCATGTTCGGGCCCTTTACAAACCGGAATCACTTTGCCACCTGGATGAATATGTGCATCGGTCTCGCTCTGGCACTCATCCTTGCCGCCAGCCGGCACGCGCTGACACCACGCACGATGGACTGGCATGAGCGCATGGCGTTACTGTCCAGCCGGAAGGTCAATTTCGTTATCATGCTCAGCTATGGAACCATCCTGATGGCCAGCGCCGTGTTCCTTTCCCTTTCCCGCGGGGGAATCGCATCTCTCGTCGCAGCGGCAGGATTACTGCTCGCGATGACCGGCATGAGCGGGCGTCATAAAAGCAGCAGATCGTTGATCGGATTGATCGCATTATGGGCGCTGGCCATGGTGGCATGGCTGGGTTGGCGGCCTGTCTTTGAACGATTGGGATCTCTCACCGTGTTGGCGGCCGATCCGTTACACGACACGCGTATGCGCATGACGGCGACCATGCTCCGCATGTGGATGGCCGCACCGCTGCTGGGCCAGGGCTTCGGATCTTTTGAACATGTGTTCCCGCTGTTCCAGGGGCCCTCCCTTCAATTCGGCCGCTTTGTTTACGGACACAACGACTTCGCGCAGCTCCTGGTCGAAGGCGGTTTGATCGGTGCAGCCATCCACATCTTCGTCTTTCTCTTTTTCGTGCGGGCGGCCAGGCGTGGCTACAGCAAGGCTTCAAGAGAGTCGCAGTTGTTTGTTGTCGGCTTGACCGCGGGGCTCGTTGCCGTCCTGTTGCATAGCGCGGTGGATTTTGGCCTTCGCCGTCCGGCCAATGCCCTCCTGCTGGTCTTTATCGCGGCGCTGTGCCTGATCGTGACACGACTGCCGGGCTATGGACGAAGTTATATGTACGAAACCGGCCCCTCCGGCCTGCATATCAAGACCCTGGCTGTCGCCGCCTTCGCGGGGCTCGTCTGGTTGACGGTTGCGCAATGCAGGGAATGGGCCGGCGAGCTGGCTTTCGCGCGCTTCGTGCACTGGCAGAAAATCGCATCCGCCCAGGTCTCGCCTGAGATCCGACGGGAAGCCGCGAGTGAAGCCATGGATGAAGCGGATGAAATGATTCGCGGAAAACTCATGAATCCGGATGCCCATCTTGAAGTTCTTTTGGGCTCACTGAAAAACGCGGCGGACCCGGACCTCCCCGCGGACCTGCGCATCCGTCTCGCGGCACAGGCCCAGAGCGCCGGGATGCTTGCCGTAACGGCCGCTCCTTCGGACTACGAATACTGGCTCTGGCTCTCGCGAGCCTTGCGGGTGAATGGGCGTCCCCTGCCCGCGCGAATTGCCGCGGGCCGCGCGAAAGATCTGGCTCCGCCGGGCGCTCAGACAGATAAAGCGGTCGAGGCTCTTTATTGATCGTTTGTCGGAAAAATATTAAGATTCGCTCAAGACGGGTGTCCGTCATGTACGCAACTATGGTTTTTGAATTGTCGGTTCAGCGTGGCCGCGGATGGGAACTGACCGGGACGAAGTCTGTTTATGACTGGTAGCTTGGCAGCTTTTTTTCTCGCTTTCTTCGTGTCCGTCATTCTGACGAACAGCGTGCGGATGATCGCCTCCATGCTCGGATGGGTGGACCATCCCGACCAATACAGGAAAATTCACCAGCGCCCCGTCCCGAGACTGGGAGGAATCGGTATCTATATCGCCTTCCTGGTCCCTCTGATCCTGCTGTATTTCATCCGCCCCGAACACGTGTTCCTTATCCGGCTGCAGGATCGCACGCGCGCATTGACCGGAATCCTGATCGGCGCAACGATCGCGCTCGGCCTGGGTGTTGCCGACGATTTCCGCAATCTCCGGCCGGCGACCAAACTGTTCTTTCAGATCGTGGCTGGGGCGACGGCATGGTTTTACGGACTGTCCATCAATGTAATCAGCAATCCTTTCGGCACCCCCATCGTGCTGGACTGGCTCAGCTTCCCCGTCACCGTTTTCTGGTTCGTTGCATGCATGAACGCCGTGAACCTGATGGATGGACTGGACGGACTCGCGGCCGGAGTTTGTTTGTTCATCACCGTCACGCTGTTTCTTGTTTCACTCCACTTCCTGAACGTGATCGGCATGATCCTCATGGCCTGCCTCAGCGGCGCGGTCTTCGGATTCCTCCTCTTCAATTTCTATCCCGCCAGGATATTCCTGGGCGATTCGGGCACCATGGTGCTCGGCTTTCTCATCGCGGCCCTGTCGCTCATCGGCACCACGCGCAAAGCGGAAACGGCCATCGCGCTGCTCATTCCCATTGTCGCCATGGGATTGCCGATACTGGACACCTCCCTCAGCATCATCCGCCGCTGGTACAAGCGCCTGCCGATCTCCTCGCCCGACCGCCAGCACATTCATCACGTGCTGCTTTCGATGGGCTACAGCCAGCGCCGCGCAGTCCTTATTCTCTATCTCACCACGATCGTTTTCGGCGCCGCTGCCCTGCTCATTACCATCGGCCGCAGCGAAGTAACCATTCTCGTTCTCGGATCGCTCTTTCTGATCACGTTCGTGTGCATCCGCGTCTTTGGCGGCATGCGGTTGGAGGATCTCTTCGCGCGGTTCACGAGAGCCCAGAACGAGCGCCGGTCTTCTGTGGCAGCCCGCGTGGCCGTGGAGCGAGCAGTCCAACAGATGACCAATGTCCAGAGCATAGACACCTTGTGGTTCCTGTGCACCGAGGCGCTGCGCGAAATGGAACTGGATCGCGCCACGCTTGCCGTTCACCGAGGCGATCCCGAAACGGTGGAAAATTATTCGTGGACCAATCCACCCGATGAAGACACTGAAAGCGTAAAGACTCCCGGCGATATCTGGAAAGCATCGCTTGCGCTTCGTTATGGGGAACAGGCCATCGGACGATTCGAGATTGCGAAAGACGTTTCTGGAACGGCACCCATCGCCGAAGTCCCCGCCCTCACCGAAATTCTCCGCCAGGCTCTCATTCTCCACCTGGGCCGGATCCTCGCCAAGCCCGCAACAATGTCTATGCAGGATGCGTGACGCTTGTCGCTTCTCACACAGCTCGTCGGAAAATCCCTGGGCGCGCGAACGGCCGCACGCCATCTCCTGAGACGGCGCCCGGCGATCCTCATGTATCACGGCCTGACGGCGTCGCCGCTGCCCGTGTACAACTGGTGTCACGTGCCCGTGGATGAATTCCGCGCGCAGATGGAATGGCTCAAGCAGAATTACCGCGTGTTACCGTTGCGCGAAGTAATCCTTGCCCTGCGCAACGGCGGCGCCTTGCCGGAGCGTTCCGCATGCATCACGTTTGACGACGGATTTCGAAGCGTGTCGCAGTACGCCGCGCCGATACTCGAGTCGCTCGAACTGCCCTTTACCGTATTTCTTCTCGGCAGCCTCTGTGATACAGGCGCCCCCCCATGGCCTGAAAAGATATTTGCCGCGCTGCTCGGCTCGGTAAAAGAAACGGTCTGGTGGAATGACCGGAAATGGAGCATCCGTGCGGCGTGCGAGCGCGAAGAGTTTTACACGGACACGATCGCCCGTCTCACGCGCGTACCCCCTGAAAAAAGGTCGGAGAAAACCGCGCGGCTCCTGGAGCTTCTGGGCGAGCCGCAAGGCGATTGGATTTCATTGTTCACCACGCTGACACGTCCCGAATTGCCGGCACTCACGGCCTCGGGCTTGTGCAGCCTCGGCGCGCATTCGCAGACTCATGCCATATTAACAACCTGCTCCGCTGAACAAGTGAACCATGAATTGCATTCGTCCCGCAACGCCCTGAGGGAAGAGCGCGGATATGTTGATGTATTTGCTTATCCGCACGGCCATTACGATTCATCGGTTACGGCCGCCGTGCGCAATGCCGGATTCGAAGCCGCTGTAACCGTGGAGCACAGGCTCTGTCGTACGGGCGATGATGTATTCGAAATTCCCCGTGTTGGAATCGGCGCCGGCTTGCCCATGAACCGTTTCGAGTGCAAGGTTCTCGGTTTCTGAAATCATGACCATTCCGCATAAAACAATCACGCCGCGCCGCGGCTGGCTCTCCATTAACTGGGCGGAGATATGGCGCTATCGTGAATTACTCTACTTCCTGACGTGGCGCGATGTGAAGGTGCGCTACAAGCAGACCACACTCGGGATCCTCTGGGCCTTCATTCAACCGTTCATGAAACTGGTGGTCTTCAGCGTGATCTTCGGGCGGCTCGCGAAAATAGATTCCGAAGGCTTCCCTTACCCCATTTTTCTCTATGCAGGTCTGCTGCCCTGGCAGTTCTTCTCGGAAGCGCTGAATCGCAGCAGTACGAGCGTGCTCGGCAGCGGCGGCCTGCTTACCAAGGTGTATTTCCCGCGGTTGATCATTCCCATCGCTTCGGTCGGCGGCTGCCTCGTGGATTTCGTCATCGAGTTCGCCATCCTGTTCGGCCTGATGCTTTATTACGGCGTGGCTCCGTCGCTCGGACTCCTCTGGGTGATGCCGCTGACGGTAATGACGATTCTTGCCGCCCTGGGCGCCGGCATCCTGTTCAGCAGCCTGACCGTCCGGTTCAGGGATTTCCGGTACGTGCTGCCGTTCCTGGTACAGATCTGGATGTATGTCACTCCCGTGATTTATCCGGTGACGATCATTCCGCAAAAATGGCAATGGATCATTCTGTTGAATCCGATGTCCGGGATCGTTGAGGCCTACCGGTCGGCCATTCTCGGAAAAGCGATCGCTTGGGGCCAGTTGAGCTTGTCCCTCACCATCGCCGCCGTCGTCTTTCTGTTCGGACTCTACTACTTCCGGAAGATGGAGAGCGAGTTCGCGGATATTGTGTAACTAACATCATCTTGCTGATGGAAAACAAAAGAATGAATCCATCATCCGTCATTTCCGTCCAGAACGTTTCCAAGCTTTACCAGCTGGGTGAGCGGCGACTGCGTTACAAGACGCTGCGCGACAGCATCGCCGAAAGCGTGACGCGCGGATTCCGGCCTGCACATGTTGAAAAGGACAAACAGGTCCTCTGGGCGCTGCGGGATGTGTCTTTTGACGTTCACCAGGGCGAAGTCGTCGGGCTCATCGGCCGGAACGGCGCAGGCAAAAGCACGATGCTCAAGATTCTTTCCGAGATCACCTACCCCACCGAAGGCCGCGTGGACATTCACGGGCGCGTCGGCAGCCTGCTGGAGGTGGGCACGGGTTTTCACCCCGAACTGACCGGCCGCGAGAACATCTTTCTGAATGGCGCGATCCTCGGCATGACGCGCGTGGAAATCCGCCGCAAGTTCGATGAAATCGTGGCGTTTGCCGAAGTCGAGGACTTCATTGATACACCGGTTAAAAGATATTCCAGCGGCATGCATGTCCGCCTCGCATTCGCCGTCGCCGCCCATCTCGAACCTGAAATTCTCCTGGTGGACGAAGTCCTCGCCGTCGGCGACATCCAGTTCCAGAAGAAGTGCATGGGCAAGATGGGGGATGTCGCCCGCAGCGAGGGGCGCACCATCATTTTTGTAAGCCATAACATGGCGGCCATCGAGGCGTTGTGCAAGCGTTGCATCGTCTTGCAGGACGGCGCACTGGAGATGGACGGTCCCACAGGGGAAGCCATTGCCCGCTACCAGGCTTCCGTTGCTAAACCGGCAGGGGAAGCAAACGACCTGACCTCCCACTCGGGCCGACGCAAGGGGTCAACCCCACTGCTTCGCAGTGTTCGCTTACTCTCGGAAAACGGACTTACGACGGCCATCCGCGCAGGCGAACAACTGAAAGTGGAGGTGGAGTTTTCCGGCGCCGAGAAACCGATCAGCCCCATCCTTGGGGTCTGCTTGAAAACCTTCATCGGCGCGCCGCTGTTTGGTGTTAACAACCGCGTCATTCCGGGATATCGCTTTTCGCCGCCAGTCACCGAGGGCCGGATGCTCTGCAATCTTGGTGAACTGGCTTTATTGCCCGGGACATACACGATTGACCTGTATTTCGGCGACGAGCATCACACCATGGATGCAATAATAGATGCCATCTCGTTCGACGTACTGCAATCCGACTACTATGGTTCAGGGAAAATGCAGTCCGCGCATGCGGGTCCGATTCTTCGCCATGCAGAATGGTTGCTTCAGGATGCGTGCGGAGAGCCGATCGCCCGAACGGAGGAGCGTTGAGCCATTTGATTATTGAACTCTGCGGAGGCGCTTTCGACAACAAGGGCGACCAGCTCATGCTGTGGGCGACCCTTCAACATCTGCGTGCGCAATTCCCTGGAGTGAAGATGGTCATGGACCCTCAGCGCTCAAGCTTTTCCAGCAGGGCCGCTTATGGAATTTATCAAAAATTTGGAGAACGGCGTTTCGGTCGAATGGGTTTCATCATTGACCGGCTGATGCACAAGGGATATCGCGAAAAATTCGGCCTGATCACTGAAAAAGAAATCGCCGCGGTAATAGACCTGTCTGGATTCGCGTACGGCGATCAGTGGGGAACCCGGTGGATGACCGGCCGCGCGGCCAATGCCCGCCGATGGAAAAAGCAGGGGAAAAAAGTAATCATTCTCCCCCAGGCTCTTGGCCCTTTTCTTAACCCGGAGGTACGTGAATTAGCCGCGGAAATTCTCGGTTCAGCTGACCTGGTGTATGCGCGAGACACTATTTCACAGAAAGAGGCTTTGGACCTCGGCATTCACAACGTGCTGCGCTGCCCGGACATCACCCATCTCGTGGAGGGCCGTAATGCGTCCGATGCTGTTCCGAAGGCTCCGTGGGCATGTGTGATTCCCAATACACAGATGATCCGCATGACCTCGTCAGACATCGGCAGTCAATACGTCTCTTTTATGACGGATATGATTCGCAGGCTCCAGGCAAGGGGCCTAAACCCCCACCTCCTGCAACACGACACCAAACATGATCCTGCCGTTATTGACAAAATAAACGCCGCATTGGATTCCCGGGTTCCGATTATCCGGGAAGAGGATCCCGTGCTGATTAAAGGAATCGAAGGCGCCGCCTCATTGGTTGTGGGCTCTCGCTTTCACAGCCTGGTCAACGCGCTCTCCCAGGCCGTTCCCGTGCTGGCCACTTCATGGAGCCACAAGTACGAGGAACTGCTTACGGAATACGGTTGTCCGGAATGCCTTATCTCTCATGAAACGCCGTCCGAAAAAATCAACACGCTGCTTGACGCGATCACTCAAGACCCCGGCCGCACCGCGTTGATAAAGCGCCTTCGCGATGCAGCGGCGTCTTTTAAGCAGCAGGTTGTCGAAATGTGGAATCGCGTTGATGCGCTCCTTTCGGAGTGATTCCTCTTTACCCTCGCGGAACATCTGAGCGCACTTATGGTCAGCATCATTATCCCCTGCTATAACGCGCAGCAGACGTTGCGTGAAGCCATTGAAAGCGCGCTCTCGCAAACACTCGCCGAAAAGGAAATCATCGTCATTGACGATGGGTCCAGCGATCAGAGTTTCGAAATCATCCGGTCCTTCGGGGATCGGATCCGGTACGAAACCGGCCCCAATCGCGGCGCTCCTGCCGCACGCAACAGGGGCCTCGAACTCGCGCGGGGCGACCGTATTCAATTCCTGGATGCGGATGACATCCTTTACCCCGACAAGTTATCCATTCAAGACGCCCTGCTCGAAGACAGCGGCGCGGATATGGTCTTCTGCAATGGAGAACGTGAATCGGAAGGGAATACCGCGCCGCGCGCGCTCTACAAGTCGCCACCGAACTTGTCGGATCCCTTGCTGTTCGCGCTCCGGGAACAGATTCCCATCCTGGCGCCGCTACACCGGCGTGAGGCCCTCGTCGCCGCGGGAGGATTCCGCCTTCCCCTTCCCTGCGCACAGGAACGGGACCTTCACATCAGGCTCGCCTGCGCTTCGGCCACATGGACTTACCATCCCGACGTTCTTTTTCGTATTCGCCGGCAATCGGAAAGCCTTTCCGCCAACTACTTGAGCGTACTGGATCAACATCTCGACATTGCCCGCCATGCATCCGGAATTCTCCGCGCCTCGGGACGATTGACCGACCCTCGTTCACGGGCGTTGGCGGAATTCCTCGCCCGCGACGCCCGGCATTATTTCCAGAGAGGACGCCCTGAGCAAGGGTATGCCTATCTGCGTGGAGCGCGTTCGATGCATCCGGAAGGCGGGTTATCGGTTTACGGTCCCGCTGCCCGAATCATGCTGCGACTGCTCGGCCCCCGGCTTACGGAGCAGCTTTCCGGTTTTCGAAGGCGTTCCGTGAAGCGACCCTCCCCGGCATGATTTCCACCCCGACAATTGCCTCGCTGGTTTATCGCGAGGGTTTGAGTTCCGTGTTCCAATCCCAGGTGCTTGTCCCTGCGCGGAAACTAAGAGAGCTCGGGGTGAACATGCTCGTGGAAGTGGCGGCTCCACCAGGTGAATTCTTCCGGGCAGAGCTTAAAGGAAGGTGGCAAAACCTACTGGCGGACACGGGCGCCGACGTACCGATACGCAGGATCCCGGTCCTTCCAAGCCGCATGCGTAACGAAGCCGTCGAAGCAGCCATTGTCTCGTTCCTCTCACACGTCCGGAAAGCATCTACGCGCCCGCAAATCGTCCACGCCCGCAATGCGCCTGCGGCCTGCCTTGCCCTGCGAGTCCGGCAACAGGGACAACAAATCATTTATGACTGCCGCGGCCTCGAAGCCGTAGAGGCCGCCTACCGAGATCCGAGCTGCAGCGAATCGGGAAAAGCGCGTGTTCTGCAGGATATGCAGGACCGGGCTGTCCGCGGGGCCGATGCCATTCTTTGTGTCTCGCGCGCCATGCAGGAACACCTGGCCGCGCAATACGATCTATCTCCTGAACGCATAACCGTAGTCCCCTGTTGCGTGGAAGAAGATGTCTTCCGAAATGCGCTGAGGAAACGCTCGGCCTTGCGCACCGAAATGGCGCTCTCGGATAAACAGGTCCTGGTTTACTCCGGCGGAATGCAGCGCTGGCAGCGGACCGATGCGCTTCTCCGCCTGTTTCGGCTGGTGCTGGACATGGAACCTGCGGCCCATCTGCTCGCCCTCGTCACGGACCCCGGAAAGATGAAGACCATGCTCAAGGCCGCCGGCCTGGAGTCTCATGCGACCGTGTTGAATGTGCCGGCGGCCCAGGTTCCGAATATGCTTTCCGCCGGTGACATGGGCGTTCTCATCCGCGATCGCTGCCTTGTGAACCAAGTCGCTTCTCCCGTCAAGTTCGGCGAATACCTGGCCGCCGGCTTATCCGTGCTGATGACCGAAGGCATCGGCGACTTCTCGGAACTGGCGCGGGATGAGAAATTGGGGGTCGTGTTTTCAGACCCGGACAGCATTGGAAAAGAGACTGCAAAGCTGAACGAATTCCTTGTCCATTTGCGTTCGAACGCAGAGGCGCAACGTGCTCATTGCATGCGTACGGCAGCGGAGCACCTGTCATGGAATGTTCACGCACCGCGCCTCAAATCGCTTTACGACAGCATGTTTCGGCAGGAAGGTTCGTGAACACAAACCCGCGCACACGAACGGTTCTCCATATTGCGCCTTCTCTAGGCCGCAACGGTATGCTCGGGGGCGGGATGCGTGTGCCGGTCGAGTTGGTCAAGCTCCTGAATCGGCGAGCCGGATGGACGGGCAAGCTGTGTGTCCTCGGCGTTGAGGATCCCGACTGGCGCCAGTATGGACTGGGCGAGAAGCCCTTCTTCCTGGGTGTCAGGGAACACTCGGGCCACCCGCTGGATTTTCCGCGATGCGCCGCGCGCCTGCGCAAGATTATGCTGATGCACGAGTTCGACCTGGTTCATTCTCACCTCCGCCTTTCCGATTTCGTTGCGGGTGTCGTTCTGCGCTTCTCAAAAACGCCCCATATCGTTCACCTCCATGACACGCGTTCATGGATGTCTTCTCGACGCACGACCGACCGGGCGCGCCGCTGGTGGTATCGAAGATTGCTGGATCGGCCAACCACCCGCTTTGTTGCCTGTGCCGAAGCCGTTCGAAAGCACGCGATAACCTGCCTTCGCCTTGATCCTGATCGAGTGGAAGTGGTTCTCAACGGCATAGACATATCCGTATTCGTTCCCGGACCGCGGGAGAAAAACTCGCCCGACCCGCTCATCTTTGGAACATCCGGACGATTCCAGCCGGAAAAGGGATTCGATATCTTGATCCGCGCACTGGCCGCCGTTCGAAAGAAGGGATTTCACGCGAAACTGAGAATCGCCGGCGGGGGCACACGTCTTGAACGCTACAGAGAACTGGCCGCGAGGGAGGACGTGGCGTGCGACGTTGAGTTTTGTGGGCGCTTGAACGATATGCCTTCATTCTATCGTACGCTGGATGTATATGTTCAGCCCGCCACGGGCGCAGAGGGTCTCCCCCTTTCAATTCTTGAGGCCATGGCATCCGGATTGCCGATCATTGCGACGGATGTCGCGGGTGCATCAGAGGCGTTACGTCACGAACGGGAAGGATTGCTGCTGAGTCCCGGTGCTGTAGATGAGTTGGCAGGCGCACTCTCCCGAATGATAACAGATCGCGACTTGCGGCATTCGATGGGCAAAGCCGGACGCCAACGCATAGAGGAGCATTTCACCATTGATGTCATGGGCGAAGGCGTTTTAAACACGTACAGGCGTCTTCTCGAACAAACCGGCTGAAATGAAATCCCCCATCTCCCGAACCGCTTCGCCGTTGCGATATGTGCAGTAGCGCATCAACCAGTAAACGGCTGCTCCTTTGCGCTGTTTCACTCGTTGCCGCACTTTTCATGGCCGAATTGGCTGTCCGCTTTGTCCACCCCCAACCCCTCAGCGGATCATGGCGCGTACTGACCGATAAAGGACTGATGGCCAATAAGTCGGGTGGATCGGCGCGCCACGACGGAAACGGACGGTCCGTTCGTTATTCTTTTTCCCATCCGCACCTGCGAGGCAAAGGCCTTGATCCCGAAGCCACGCAGGTCCTCGTCGTTGGCGATTCGTTCACGTTCGGCTGGCTGCTTTCGGATGAAGAACACTTTGTCCATCTTCTCCAGAAAATGGCTGACACGCAATTCGGCGCGGATCGCGTGCGCTTTCTGAATGCCGGCACCGGCGGATGGGGAACGGCACACTACTTGGCGTTCGTTGAGGACTTCGGCGAACTGATATCGCCGGAGATCGTTCTCGTGTTTCTTAATACGGACGATATCGGACGAAGCATCACAGGCGATTTATATCGCTTCAGCGATAACAATCCTGATGAATTGGTCCGCAGAATCCGACGAGGCTCGCCGATTAAACGATGGGTTAACCGAATTCCCGGTTATCAATTTCTCCTGGAACATTCGCACCTGCTGCAATTGGCCCGCCGAAAGTGGCTCGCGCTTCGATCGGCGAGCCGGACGCCCGATCCCCGGCAAGCACCCATTCCGGACTCACCCGAAATAGATGGCCGCGCGCGGGAAGCAGTCCGGATGGGAAACAGCCTTTTTCTTCAACTGAACCGATGGTGCAACGAAAGAGGAATCCGCCTTTGGGTAGTGACGACCGGACGGCACGATCCGGACGGACGGGAATTGTCGAAGGAGCCTACTCGCATCTTTATGGCCCAGGCGGAGCAGTTCTTTTCGCGCTCAGGAATCCCCTATTGCGATATCTCCCCCTCCTTTTTTGCTCTTCCGGAAGTCGAGCGAAGCGCCTTCTCAATGGAAGGTGACGGCCACCCCACACCCGCGGGCGCAGCCTTCATCGCCCGCGAAACATGGAATCAATTCCTTTCGGATAAAATCGCGGACTTTTTGCAGCCATCCGCGAGGGGAAGAAACGATACAGGATCATGAATCCGGAAACGCAGTCGCCACCACAGGTCACGGTTTGTATCGTCACGCGGAACCGCAAAGATGACGTACTTAAAGCCATCGAATCAGCGCTCGCGCAGAACTACCCGGCGCTCGAGGTTCGCGTGTATGACAACGGCTCCACGGACGGCACATGGGAGAGCATTCAATCCACTTTCCCGGCAGTCGCCGTGACGCGCGAAAAGGAAAACGCCGGGGCCGCAAAGCAACGCAACCGGTGTTTCCGCGAATCCGCAGCGAAATATATCTTCTCCATGGACGATGACAGCTACTTCACCGATCCGGACACCGTAGGCGCCGCCGTGGCAGTCATCGAGTCGCACCAGGATGTGGCCGTGCTGGCCATGCCGTTCGTCGAACCTGCGCAACGGGGAATGAGGACATGGACACCACCCGCCGACCCTGACAACCTCGGCGTCCCCGTCCGCAGTTTTGTCGCCTGCGCCTGTCTGCTGCGGCGCGACGCTGTTATTGCCGCAAAGGGCTATCGCGAGTTCTTCGAGCAATGGGGAGAGGAGCGCGACCTCTCGATCCGCTTGATGAACCGGGGCTTTTCCATCCTGTTTGCGCGTACACCCCCGCTGGTCCACGTGGGAAGCATGATCCGCGACCGCGGGAAAATGGAGGAGCTTGGCGTCCGCAACACGATTCTCTTCGACTGGCTCAACCTCCCGGCGCTGGTCGTGGTCCCACGGCTTTTCGCAGATGCCGTCAGGTTATTCGCTCACAAGCTCTCCCTCAAAAATCTTGCGGCGCGAGCAGGATATGTGATGCGCGGGTTTCTTTACGCGGTCCGGATGTCCGGAAACCGGAGTGCCGTCAGCCGCAATACCTATCGCCGATATCGCATTCTCCCGGGACATGGCCCGTTATCCGCACCGCAAAATCTTCCTCCTCCGTTGCGGCGCAACATAACAACCTGAAAAGCTGATCATGTTCGAAATTCTTCTCTGGGTGTCCGCCGTCGTTCTTGTGGGTTCCATGCTTGCAGCTTACCGGCGGTTCCACGACCCCCTGCATCCGATCATGTATCTCGGACCGATGTTCCTCTACCTTCACGTGTTCATTCCACTGGCCATGGATTACCGGGACATGATCGTCCCTCTCTTTCGCAGTGAAGAAACATTGGAACTTGCCCAATTTGCCGTAACCCTCCAGTTAAGCGCTCTGGCGGCCGGATTGCTTGTGCCCAGAATCCCGAAAAGCGTCGCTAATGCCCGGCATATCAACATTCAACTGAGTCCGATCGCGACGCGGCGAATGGCGGTCCTCAGCTACACGCTCGGGTTCGTGGGGTTGATTGCCTATTTCTACAGGCTGTCTACTGTTGGGGGCTTTTTCCTGGCATACAGCAGACCCAAAGGCGGCGGTGCCATCTCGGGCTTAAGCGGCTACATAACCGGCGCATCGCTTCTAACGATCCCCGCCATCATCCTGCTCGTCATTTCAAGAAAGGGCCGCAAGCTCGATTTCAGGACCGCCGCGCTGATGGCGCTTTTCGTGGCACCCCACCTTCTCCAGGGCTTGCTCGGCGGCTCCCGCGGCAACGCTTTCCTCGCGCTCGCCACGCTGGCTCTCGGCTGGTATCTCGCAAAGGCAAAACGTCCCCCATTGCGTACGCTGTTTGCAGGATTGATGATTGTCGGCGTTCTGATGTTCTTTCTCAAGACACACCGCCGCACCTTATATCTCGGAGCGGAGGGCACGGAAATCAGCGTGGACGCGGTCATGGATGCAATCATGCCGTCCGACATCGAGCCCAGCAACGTCACGCCACTGACTTGGGGAACCATCATTGCCGTCCGTCATCATCAACAATATTTCTGGGGACAGCGATACGCCGCGCAAATGTTCGTGCGCCCGATTCCGCGGCAGCTCTGGCCCACCAAGTACGAAGACATGGGGCTGGGCTGGATGGTCAATCAACCCGGCAGCGCGGGCATGCATCCTAATCAATGGATCGCGGCTTTGGGCTGGTTCCCGCCGGCAGGCGCGGCCGTCGGGCTTATCGGAGACGCGTTCCTCGAACTGGCCTGGGGCGGTATCCTCGTATGTTTCCTGATCGGCTATTTATACGCATGGCTCTGGCAGCAGGCCGTTATGAAACACGGCTTGTGGACGATCCTCTACTTCGAAGCATGCGTGGTGTCGGTTTATCTCCCTACGCAGGGCCTCGCCACGGCATGGCTGTATCGGTTTGCCTATCTGGCGGTCCCGAGCATCATCCTCTGGCGCTTGCTGTTTAATAAGCACGATATTCGCGTTTTACGGCCGACGCCGGCACCGCCAAAAATCATCAACCGCATCCTGAGTCGTATGCGATGGCAGAAACATATCCACTAGAACCACGCCTTACCGTCGCCATGCTCGGCGCCCGCAGACGCTACGCCGTACCGCGTATTTTTGCGCAGGAAGGTTGGCTGGAGTTGTTTTACACCGACCTTTATGCCGCCGCGCCGTGGCTGAATCGGCTTCGCTCCAGCCCCCCTCCGAACGAGGAGTTGCGTAAAGCGCTGGGCCGGTCCGCGGCCGACATTCCTGCCGACCGCGTCCGCCAGTTTCCCCTTTTCGGGCTCTCGCGCATCGCTGCGGCCCGGGCAGCCACCAACCCCTCTGCGCGACTTCGTTCTTATCGCAAATGGAATCATGCGTTCTGTCGTCGAGTCGTCCGCGGCGGATTGGGACCAGCCAATGGCGTCTATGTCTTCAACACGGCCGGCCTGGAAATCGCACGGACCGCGCGGGAACAGGGATTGAAGATATTCGTGGATCAAATCACCGCGCCCTGGCAGGTGGAAGAATCCATCCTTAAGGAAGAACGGCAACGCTGGCCGAACTGGGAAAGCGGCGCGACAAGCGAAGGTGACTGGCGGCCGCTGGCGGATCGCGAAGCGCAGGAGTGGGCCTTGGCGGATTGCATTTTGTGCGGCTCCGCGTTTGTGCAGGAAGGAATCGGCAAGGTCGCGGGGCCCGTGGAAAAATGTCGCGTCGTGCCTTACGGAAACGCTTCGGGTTCGCTCGCCCATGCGATCCGAAAACCTCAAGCGGGACCTCTCCGCGTTCTCTTTGTCGGTACCATCCAGTTGCGCAAAGGCATTCAATACCTGGCAGAAGCCGCGCGGTCGCTCCCGGCAAACACCGCGGAGTTTCGCGCGGTCGGGCCAATCCGTGTCGCCCGGGAGGCCGCACGAGGGATCGCCGCTCACATCGAATTGCGTGGCGCTCTTTCCCGTGACTCGCTTTTGCGGGAATACCAATGGGCTGACGTGCTTGCGCTTCCCTCTCTCTCCGAAGGCTCCGCCAATGTCTGCTATGAAGCCCTCGCTGCGGGACTGCCCGTCATTGCCACGCCCAACAGCGGATCCGTCATCCGTGACGGCGAAGAGGGCTTCATTGTTCCCATCCGCGAATCCGGCGCCATTCGGGATCGCCTGCAGCGCCTGGCGGACGATAGGGATTTGCTGAACCGCCTGGCGGAAAACGCTCGATCCCGCGCCGGCGAATTCAGCCATGAAGCGTACGGCAGAAGATTGACAGGCGTCATCAGCGAAGCTTACAACCCATAACCAGCATGCGCCTCTGGATTCTTACCAACACGCCCAGCCCCTACCAGGTCGAGTTTTTCCGCGCCATCCATGCCTCCGGACAGTGCGAGATCAACGTCCGCTTCATGCGTCTTGAACATCGCGGCGAGACCCTGATAGATGAGGCTACCGCGGGTTTTCCGTATCGCGAGTTGAGAGGCTGGGGCCCGGCCCGATGGAGAGACGAAGTCCGCCTCCATCCGGAGGCGATTCGGGAAGTCATCCGCGAGCGCCACGATCTTTTCATCCTGTCGGGGCATTACACCAGCATCACGTTCATGATGTCCGCAATCTGCCTTGCGCTGCTTCGCAAGCCGTGGGTCATGTGGTTGGAACAGCCGTGGCCGGAAGACTACCGTCCGGCATGGGCCACGCGGCTCTCCATTCGATCGCCGGCGGCTCGGTTTGCACGGCGACTTCTCTTGCGCGCGTTGATGCGCATGAGCCGCGGCGTGTTCTGCATAGGCACGGCCGCCATGGACGCCTACAAGCGAATGGGCGCACCGGACTCGAAACTCCATTTCCTGCCGTACTATTGTGATGTCGAGCGGTTTGCCCGCGTGGATCCGCGCGACGCGGCGCGCATTCGCGCCCGCCTGGGCCTGATGGACAAAACGGTCTTCCTTTATTCCGGAGCATTGATCGAACGCAAGGG
>CAZTYH010000057.1:9716-20799 GCA_964617565.1 uncultured Verrucomicrobiota bacterium | reverse complement strand
TCGCCCCACATCGGTGTTGCGATTGGACCCGGCCCGATCGAGTTCACTTGTATATTGTGCGGCGCCAGCTCAACGGCCATAGCACGCGTAAGGCCATCCATGCCCGCTTTCGAAGCATGATAGGCCGCCGCTTCCGTCGTGCCGTCGGCTGCATGAATGGAACTGATATTCACAATCTTGCCGCCGCGCTTCTTCATGTGCGGCACCGCATAATGGATAAAGTACGCGCTCGCATCCAGGTTGACCGCCATCACCTTCTTCCACACGCCCGGAAATTCCGGCGTACCGGCGGCTGCCGACTCATAGATGCCGGCGTTGTTTACGAGAATATCAATATGTCCGGCCGCCACCGCAACCTGCTCGACCGCATCCCGGCAAGCCTGTTCCTTCGCTCCGTCGCAATGAATGGCCTTGGCTGAAGTTTCTGCGGCAATCTGCGCGGCATTTTTCCCGCTCTTGTTATGGGTGAAGAACACCGTGGCCCCGGATTCACAGAGCTGCCGGACACACGCTTCGCCGATGCCGCTCGATCCGCCCGTAACCAGGGCCGTTTTTCCGGAAAGATTGATCTGCATGAACATTCCCGCCTTTCGTTGAAGCGTTGAAAGGAGGAATTTAGCCCGCTTTCAGCGCAAGCGCAATGACAGCAAACAGGGCTTTATGGCCGGGTCACTTTAAGCCTGTACATTCGATGTTCAGCATCGTCTGGGTCCGTAATAGTCATCAACCCGTTCGTGCCCTGAACACCACTGCCGAGATCCTCCCACGAGGCGTTAATCAGGTTGGTGGCATACAGAACGGAATAGGTCCGGCCGGTATATGACTGAAATGCAACCCGACTGCTGCCGTCGAACGCGATACTGTCTATCTGGAAATACGACAACGCATTCGTAGGCTCGGTCACGGCAATGAACTCCTCCAGGTTGCTGAAGCCGTCCTCATCGAAATCGCCCGACGCCTCGTTCGTCAGCAGGCCAAAATTGAGCATCTCCCAATCATCGGGCAGCCCGTCGCTATCGGTATCGTCACCGCCACCCTGGAGCGTTGCCGCGCCGTAAAGGAAAAGATTATCCATGCGCCATGTTCCACCCGCCGCCGATGCATTGTCGCCATGGATCCGGAAAGTTACGCTTCCCGTGAGACCATCGAGGAACAGCGCGATGCGATTGGTGGCGAAGGAAGTGTGCGTGATGCCCGCCCCGAGATCGGATGCATATCCGTCGCCGCTGTAACGCAGCCGCCAATCGGTTGGACCGGTGCCCGAACGCTGATCGTCAAACGAAAGCGCGTCCACCCGCATCGTGTACCCATCGCTCACAGTCACGGTGAATTCAAAATAATGATCCGATCCGGTCCATCCGGAATCTGCAATGGCCCGGCCGCTGCTCGGATTGCCGCCGAAGTTCGTATATGTTCCGTCGCGCGTGCTCACCGAGGCGCCGGAGATTCCGCTTCCCAGCAACTGCGGCACGCTTTCGAACACGTTCGCGTCGGTTTGGAAATCGAAATAAGCCAGCACATTTGTCGCGTCTTCGTTTGCGCCGGGGTTGACGGTGATCCGAATGGTTTCGAGGCTCACGCCGTCGTTGTCCACCGCGTAAAAACTCGTCGTATGCACGCCCACCTGCGACGCGTCCGGCGTGAAGTAGAAAGTCCCGTTCTCGTTCGTCGCGCTGAACACCGCCCCGGCCGGCGCATTGCTCACCGAAAGCGTCACGGCATCGCCGTCGGTCGGCGTCGCCGTCACGGCGAATTGCAGCAGGTTGCTCACCTGCACGGACGTGTCGCCGATCGGATTCAGGACGGGAGGGGTTTCAGGCGGTGATCCGCCGCCGCCGGCATCGTAGTAAAGCTCGACAAATTCGTTAATATAATTGCCTGTGCCCGATGCATCTGAGTATTCGTTGATGATCAGGCCCGCCGATCCATTGCCGACCGCCCCGGAGCCCGGCGTCGCCGACGATTGCGCCACAGACCGCCAACTCGCCGTCGCCGTGGCGCTGGCCGTCGTATTGGTTCGCTGCACGGAATTGCCCGCCGCAAGAGCAACCGCCGTCGGACCCTCGACAAGATTATTGAGTGCATCACGCAACTCATAAGTTTCGTCGCCATTGATCTGGGGCACCGTTTCTCCGGAGTTTAGAAATACAACATTCGCTCCAAGGGTTACACCCCAGAAGGCCTCAAATTCCACCTCGCTCACATTACGCGCAATAATGACGTACCCCCCGGGAGACACCAGGGTGCCGTCCGGAATCGTGTATGTTTGGGTGCTGTCGTACTGCTTCACTTGATACCCGCTGATGTCGAGCGTCGAGCTTGGATCCGTGACCGTGATCGCCACCGTTTCCGTGTTTGTCCCGTCCTTGTCCCCGGCGAAGAAATACACGTTGAACGTGCCGGTGTTGGTGGGTGTGCCGGAGAAAGTGTTCGTCACACCGCCTGCATTCGTGACCGTGGCGAATGTCGCCCATGACGGAACATTCGTGGCCCAGAGCCGAACCGGATCGCCATCCACGGAGTCCGCAGCCGTCACGGTGAATTGCAACAGGTTGCTGACGATGACGGACTTGTTTCCAATGGTCGTGAGCGTCGGCGGCTGATTCGATGCGACCGATGCGGATGTGCCGTAGAAGTCGAGCCGCACAGACCGCTGCGTGCCGATCGTACCCGCCGTACGGTCGGCCACGCGAACGGTCCAGTTACCCTGCATTTCCTCACCCCAATGTCGAACAGACATGAATTTCCAGTTCGAATAATGATCGCCCGTGTCGGAATGTTTTTCGGCCAGCCGGCTTTTCATCCCGCCCGGCGAAGTCAATTCCACTTCAAGATGGCCGCGCGAGAGATGCCGGACATCGAGCGTGACCGTCACGTGCTCCACGCGCATGTTGGTCGTGATGTTGAACGTGCGTGTCACACCCGTGGTGCTGTTGTCGGGGATCGCCAGGTTGAGATCGCTCTGCGTTGAATCGTACGAAATCTGCGCGCTGAGATTGGTCCAGTTGTTGGTGGCGAGCGCGATCGCGGCCCGCGTATTGATCAGCCCGGCGCCGTACTTGTGGTTGAAGTGAAAACCTGCACTGTTGGTCTTCCAATCCGAATCGCCGGCGGCATTCTTCGTGGCTGAGCGGATAAGAATTTCCTGCACATCGCGCCAGCCGAGGGTCGGGTTCGCCTGCAACAGCAGCGCGATGACGCCCGCCGCAAGAGGGGTCGCGGACGAGGTGCCACCGAAGGTCTTGGTGTAATTCTTGTCCGCCAGCTCACCCGACGCGCCCGTGTAATTGTAACCATACTCGCCCATCAGGTCGGTGGTGACGATATCGGTTGAACCGCCGCTCGACGGGGCGGTCACTACGAGGCACGCGCCCGGCTCACTGTACCAGGACTGCACTCCGCCATCGGTCAGCGCGGCAATGGCGATGGTATAAATCGAGTTGGCGTAGCCGTCGTAATTGGCGTTGTCATTGGCGTCCAGCCCGTTGCCGCCCGCCCACGTGTAGATCACTCCTTTTCCGCCGCGGCCGGTTGTGCAACCATTGGAAAGCGCCGCGCGCGTCAGCGAACCCGGACCCTCGAGCGTTCTTCCGTCATCGTTCGGACCCCAACTGTTGCTCTTGATATGAATGATGCTGTTGCTGTGCGCCATCGCGGCGGCCTCTTCCGCGTCACCCACCGATCCGCCGATCAGCCGCAACCCGACAAGCGTTGCCTCGGGTGCCGCGCCGGAAACACCGCGCGCGTTATTGCCGCGCGCCGCCGCCACACCCGCGCAAGCCGTACCGTGATCATCCCAATTGAGGTCCGGGCTCGGATCGAGCGGCGTTCCGTCGTTCCAGTCGTAATCAATGAGCGTGTTGACGTTTTCATAAAGGTCCGTGTGCGTGATTTGCAGGCCATCGTCAACAATCGCGATGAAGACATTCGTGCCGCGATACAGGTCCCAGGTGTTCGTGATGTTGACGTCAATGCCGGACGTGCCGCCGCCCTGCCCCGTGTTCCTGAGGTGCCACTGCTGCGGATAGAGCGTATCGTTCGGCGCCCACTTTTTCTGCTGCTGCTTGGCCAGAAGCGGTTCCGCGGAAAGCACACCGCGGGCCTGGCGCAAGGTTGTCGCAAGCTGGAACGCGCCGCCCGTTTCGTCCGTTTCAAAAATCGCGTGCCCGGGCGCAAAAGGCAGCCGCCCCGTCGTGTTCACTCCGAGATCGGCCGCAATGGCTTCCGCGTCCGCGCCGGATTCCAGCACAACAAGAACCTGTGGCGTGAGAATGCGGCGCGTGTACTCGTTGCGTTCCGCGTCCGCTTCATACAGCACCAGATCCACGCGCTCGCCCGTACGGGCGCGCAACGCTCGCGCGCGCTGCAATACGGCCTCGGCATTCGCGAGTTGAGGAAAACGATCGAGCCGACGCCGGCCGGACGCGTCCATAACGGACACCTCATCCGTCGCCACCTGAAACACGCGGTCAAACCCCTTGTCGGGAATCACGTGGGTATCCGCGATCAGATCCTGGGCGGAAGCCGGCAACACAAAAAAAAGAGCCGCAGGGAGCAGCACAACAGTGGCGCGCAAGAGAAACGTCTTAATGGCACACCCTTACTTTCTTACATGGTTAGTTTTATGAACATACCCCTGATCGTCCTTGAAGGATAGGGATCCCGTCCTGAACCTCCCCAGGCGGACGTACCAGCGGCACTCCTTTTTCGGCGCCGTGACACGTCCATGGCGGCTTGCTTCGAAGCTGGACGCTCTCTATAGTGCTGGTTCCAACCTGACGCGGGAAACGGCAATAGGAGGAGGCGACAATGACAAAACGATATGGACTTATTTTCGGACGGGTTCTGCTGGCAACGGGAGCGCTGCTGGTTGCCGGGTGCGGCAAGGCAAAGACGGAAACAGGGGAACAGGCGCCGGCCAAACCCATCGAACTTTCCTACAGCATCTTCTTCCCGCCTTCGCACATTCAAGCCAAGACGGCGGAAGACTGGGCTCGCGAAGTGGAGAAGCGCACGGACGGGCGCGTGAAGATCACGACGTATCCGGGCGGATCGCTGACGAAGGCTCCGCAGTGCTACGACGGGGTGGTCAGCGGCATCTCCGACATGGGCATGAGCTGCTTCGCCTATACGCTCGGACGTTTTCCGTTGCTCGAAGGGCTGGACCTGCCTCTGGGCTATCCCGACGGCCTCGCCGCATCCCGCATCGCCACGGCGATGGTCCGGAAATATGCGCCGCAGGAGGTGGACAACGTCAAGGTGTTGTATGTCCACGCGCACGGCCCCGGAATCCTGGCGTCCCGCAAACCGGTGCGCTCGCTGGAAGAAATGCACGGCCTCAAGGTGCGCGCAACAGGGCTTTCGGCGAAGATCGTTGAAATGCTCGGTGGCACACCCGTGGCGATGAGCCAGCCGGAAACATACGAAGCGCTGCAGAAAGGCGTCGTGGATGCCACCCTTTGCCCGGTCGAAACGCTGAAGGGATGGAAGCAGGGCGAGGTGATCAAATTCGTTACGGACTCGTCGGGCATCGGTTATACGACCGCGATGTTCGTGGTGATGAACAAGGATAAATGGAACAGCCTTCCGGCGGATATACGGAAGATCCTTGACCAGGTCAGCGACGAATGGGTGGACAAGCACGGCGAAGCGTGGAACGAGTCGGACCGCGAAGGCGAAGAGTTCGTCCGCCAACTCGGGCATGAAACAATTCCTCTTTCGGACGAGGAAATTGCCCGCTGGAAGGAAGCGGTCGCGCCCATCCTGAACAACTACGTCAAGGCGAGTACGGAAAAGGGCTTGCCCGGCGAAGCATTCCTGAAGGACCTCCAGGACATGATTGCTGCAAGCGAGAATCCGTAAACGAAAAGGTTATGACCGAATCGGCTACATCACGGTTGAGCCCCTGGCAGCGCTTCCTGCGCAGGCTCGTGGTCGGGCTGGCCTTCGTCGCTGGCGCGGGCACGGTCGCGATGATGCTGGTTACCTGCGTGGATGTCGTTGCCCGCGCTTTCGGGCAGCCGCTGAAGGGGAGTTATGACATCGTCCGGATGCTGAGCCTGATCACCCTCTCCTGCGCGCTGCCCTACACCACCGCCGTAAAAGGCCACGTGGCGGTCGAGTTCTTCTTCAACAAGCTCCCGCCTGCGGTGCGGCTCGTGGTGGACTCGATCATGCGCATTCTGACGATTGGATTGTTCGGCCTCCTGTGTGTTCAAGGCGTGAAGTACGGCCTCAGCCTGAAGGCCAGCGGCGAAGTGATGCTGACGCTTGGATGGCCGGTCTATTGGACGGCCTTCGTCATTGCCTTCGCCTGCGCGGTGTCCGCGCTGGTGGTGGCGCAACATCTGCTGCATCCCCGAAAGGTCTTCATGTCGTCATGACGCCAATTCAACTGGGCCTGGTGGGGTGCGGTATCCTGCTGCTGCTTCTCCTGTGCAGCATGCCCGTGGCGTTCGCCATGGCGCTCGCGGGGCTGGCCGGATTCGCAATGGTCGTCTCCTCGCCCGCCGCGATGAGCATGATGATCGCGGAGCTTTTCGACACGTTCTCCTCCTACAGCCTCACCGTCATTCCTCTCTTCATCTTCATGGGCCAGGTGACTTTTCATGCGGGGATCAGCAGGCGCCTTTTTCATGCCGCGTACTGCTGGCTGGGCTCCATGCCCGGCGGACTGGCCATGTCCACCGTCGGCGCCTGCGCGGGCTTCGGCGCAATCTGCGGCTCGGGTCCGGCCACGGCGGCGACGATGGCCTCGGTGGCCCTGCCGGAGATGAAGCGATACCGCTACGACATGGAGCTTGCCAGCGGAACCGTCGCGGCGGGCGGAAGCCTGGGCATGCTGATCCCGCCCAGCGTCGTGTTCATCGTGTACGGCATTCTCACCGAACAATCCATCGGCAAGCTGTTCATGGCGGGTGTGCTGCCCGGAATCATGATCGCGGTCCTCTTCTGCATCATGATCTACCTCCTCTGCCGGCGCCGGCCCCACCTCGGGCCCGCCGCGGAAAACGTCACGTGGAGCATGCGATGGAAATCGCTCTCCGGGGTTATCGAAACCCTCGCGCTTTTCATTGTCATTATCGGCGGACTGTTCATCGGGCTCTTCACCCCGACGGAAGCAGCGGCGGTCGGCGCGGCGGGCAGCCTGGTTATCGCGCTTTTTCAGCGCCGCCTGACCCTGAAGGCCTTCACCCAGTCGCTCAAGGAAACGGCGCGCACCTCGTGCATGGTCATGATCATCGTGGCGGGCGCCGTCGTATTCGGCCGGTTCCTCGCCGTGACGCGCATTCCGTACGAACTGGCTTCGTGGCTCACCAGCCTTTTGTTTCCTCCATGGATCATCGTCAGCCTGATCATCCTGTTCTACCTGGTCGCCGGCTGTTTCGTGGATGCGCTGGGACTGATCCTGCTCACGGTCCCGATCTTCTATCCCGTGGTCGAAGCGCTGGGCTACAACCTCATCTGGTTCGGCGTCATCATCGTGGTCGTAACCCAGATGGGCGTCATCTCGCCGCCGGTCGGGGTGAACGTTTACGTCGTCAGCGGCATCGAACGCGATCTTCCGCTGCAAACCGTTTTCAAAGGCGCTATCCCCTTTCTCGTTTGCCTGATCGTTGCCGCAGCGATCCTGGTCGCATTTCCACAAATATCACTCTGGCTCCCGTCGCTGACTTACAGATAGGAGGATGCCCCAATGACTCAATCCAACACGAAACCCTACGGCCCGTTCAAACGCATACTCTTCTGCACAGACTTTTCTGAAAACGCAGACTTCGCTTTTGACTTCGCCCTTGAGCAGGCACGACACTCAACGGACTGCACCCTCTACCTGCTCCACGTTGTCCCCGAACCCGACGCCCAATTCTGGCGGACCTACGTGGACGAAGTGGAAAACGTCGAGGACAAGGGTCGAAAGGATATGGAAGGTCGAATCAAGGAGGCCTATGCGTCGCGCGTCCCGCAGGGACTGAAGCTGCAAACCGAGCTTCGCACCGGTATTGACCACCAGGAGATTCTCGCGTTTGCCGAAGACCGGGATATAGACCTTATCATCATCGGGCGCCAGGGCAGCAGTTCCATCGGCAAGGTGTTCTTCGGCGCCGTCACCGAAAAAGTCGTCCG
Organism: uncultured Verrucomicrobiota bacterium; assembly: GCA_964617565.1. GTDB lineage: Bacteria > Verrucomicrobiota > Kiritimatiellia > CAIQIC01 > JAGNIJ01 > JAKJGV01. Next base: position 12,675 of record CAZTYH010000057.1, on the reverse strand, counting down.
CAAATCCCGTTGCCCCGTACTCGTCGTGCCGCTGAGCTTCGAGGGAAAAGATTGATTGTTGCAGACACTTCTTCCGTCATGTCTGGATTGGAAGCCGGGCGAAGGGTCAGCCCTGTCGTCTCACATCTCTACCGTGCGGCCCGGAGCAATAGGTCCGACAGGCGGTCCGGCATGCCGGCCATGGGCACGTGCGAGGACGGCAACTCAAAGTAAGCCCACTGCTCTCCGTCCGCCAGGATCGCAGGCTTCAGCGCCGCTGTCACCGGTCCGAAATCGCTCTGCGTGCAACGGATGTAGGTTTTTGGGATCGGCTTCACTTTCGCCTCGTTGAACTGGAGCTTCTCCACGTAGGGTGGCGCGGGTTCGAGCCCGATAAACGCCATGGGGTCGTTTCCGCTCGCGACAATGAGGTCGAAGAGTGATTGGCCGGGCGCAGGCACTGCGGCGTCCACGTACACCATGTGCCGGACGCGGTCGGCAAGGTGTGCCGCGACACCGGTGATGACCATGCCCCCGTAGCTGTGCGCGACCAGAATCACGTCGTGCAGACGCTGCCCGACAATCAACGCGGACACCTGATCAACGTGACCGGTCAGGTCCGAGTGGTGCTCGTCCGCAAGCGTCGGTGAAAAGGTCGCGTGCCCCTGCAGATGGAGTGCCGGCAAGATCGAGTCCCAGATCAGCCCGCCCATTTTGCCGTCCGCCGTGTGAACCGGCTTACCCGTGGTCAGCCTGTTCCACGTCTCGACATCCATGTTTCCGCCGTGAACCAGAACGTAAGCAGCCATCTCCAGTATCCTCCACCTCGCCAGCCAGCGGTGTTGTCAACAGCAAGCGGGCTAGGGCAATTGCGTGCTGACACGATAGAACTGGGTTGTGTAATTCACCGAATGCGGTATCTCAAGAACGCCATCGTTTCCGACACTCATCGCCGCGTTTATCCACGAAGAAGGATTGGGAAGCTCAACGGGTGTGGGATACTGCAGCGCATAGGTTCGGGTTGCCGAAGTGGAGCGCACGTGGACGGTTTTACCCGTGAGCGCGTTCTGAATATCAACGATTCCCATCCAGGAGTCCTTGTCGCTTGCGTCCGTGGCGGCAATGAACTCATCCAGATTGGACACTTCGTCGTCATCCTCGTCCTTTTCGGCTTCTCCACCAGTCATACTGCCGAAGTTAATGTACTCAAACCCGTCCCCCATGCCGTCTTCGTCAAAGTCCATGAGAAAGCGCCGCGAGAACTCGGACGTGTCGAGTGTGCCCTGATCCGTCGCGGTCATCGTCAGGAAATTCGGGGGAACGGTCGGACTCGTAAATGTGTTTGTGAACACGACATCTCCGAAGCCGTCGGTAACATAGCCATCCCTGCCAAAGAGGAACACCTCCCCTTCCCCGTATCCGGTCACATCACAATCCATGCTTCCAAAATACTCGATGTAATAAACCCGCAACGGCCGGCTGTTCAGCTTCGCCACAACCTGGATGCCGACAGGGGTGTTCGTCGCCCAGATAATCTCCGGATAATTCTGGAGCAGGTTGGCGCCGACATCCACGTCCTCCTTATCGTTGGCCGTGACCCCATCATTGCCCAGGTCAATACCAAGCCATCCATTTCCTGCAATCGCGTTGCGAATGATCGCGTTCGAGGCTGACCCGGGAGCAACGGTGACTCCATTGTACCCGTTGTGCATGATTGCGTTGCCCGTTCCGTCCGCCTGCCCGCCGATCCAATTCAGATTGGCTCCGTCGCGAATCAGTACCCCGTGCTGCCCATTGCCGAGGGCATTGCTCACCGCATTTAAGCCGATTCGATTGCCCCAAACCCGGTTGCCGGACGCTGAGTCGTACAGGATTTCGACGCCGCTACCCAGGTTGCCGCTGATTATGTTCCCCTCATAGTTCGTCGCTCCACCGATCAGGTTTCCGAAACTGGCATCCACGCAAACACCGGCCCGGGCGTTCGGGAGAGCGAGCAGGCCCGTGATATCCGTCCCAATGAGATTGCCCTGAATGACATTCCCGCGCGCGCCGTTCTGAAGATGAATTCCGTTCTCGCCGCTCGCGGCGATCACGTTTCCCTCGCCGGCCAGGCGCCCCCCGATCCGGTTGCTCCAGGCCCCATCCAACTGAATCCCTCGAAGACAGCCCAGGGCATCCGATCCAGCCGCGTCGGTGCCGATCCGTGCAGCGACGATTGTGTTGTTGACCGCATTGCTTCCGTAGATTCGAATGCCGGCCAAGCCGCATCCGGCGATCACATTTCCGTCGGCCGGAGCCAGCCCGACGCGATTGGAAGGCGCCTGAAAAAGATCTATGCCGTATTGTCCATTACTGAGAATCCCGTCGCCAGCCGCATTGAGTCCGATATAATTGCACCGGACAAGATTGCCGTAAGCATTCTCTCCCGAGATGCTGACGCCGGAGAACCGATTCGCGGAAATTACGTTCCCGCCGCCGGGACATCCGATTTCGTTGTGCGACGAGGACACCCCAATCCCGACATTATTGGTGAGCGCCCGTGCACCGCCGGCATCAATGCCGACGAAGTTGCCCCATACCCGGTTATTCGTTGCACCCGCCCCTGAGATACTGACGGCATATCCGTTCATATGGCCCGAAATGACATTCCGCTCATCATCCGTCAACCCTCCCACGAGGTTGTTCGGTCCACTGATTATGATTCCCTCCGCGGCACCTAGTGCATTGGAGCCTGCGATGTCTGTTCCAATAAAGTTTCCGGCCACGACGTTGCGCTCCGCATTGGCGCCCGCCAGCCAGATTTGCAGGACTCCATTGCCGGAGATGACATTCCTTGCCGTCTTCGAGCCCCCCCCGATCAGGTTGTCGGACGTTTCGATCCGAAACCCATAGTTTTTATTGCTGAGGATGGAATAACCGATTGCATCCAACCCAACGATGTTGCCCTGTATCCGGCTCCCGGCCGCACCGGAAAGGATAT
>CAZTYH010000057.1:5184-9616 GCA_964617565.1 uncultured Verrucomicrobiota bacterium | reverse complement strand
TCCAACCCAACGATGTTGCCCTGTATCCGGCTCCCGGCCGCACCGGAAAGGATATGAACACCGCTCACATTGTTGCCCGAAATCACGTTGCCCTGTCCTGAATTGGTTCCACCAATCGAAGTCCCCATGGCTCCATTCAGGCAAACTCCGTCCAGGTTCGGGAGGCGGCGCATCCCCGATGCATCGGTCCCGATGTGGTTGCCCCAAATCTTGTTGCTGACGGAATCAGCGGACCAGCAGTAGACCCCGCATGATCCGTTCCCGGAGATGATGTTTCGCGCTTCGGCTGATGCACCCCCAACCGTATTACTGCCCCCTCGGAGGAATACCCCGCTGCTGGTATTCGGGATTGCATTGGAGCCGCTGGCGTCGGTTCCTATATAGTTCCCAAGAACCGTATGGTTGTGTGCATCGGAATTGATGTTGATGCCATCGTAGTTGCCGGAAATGATATTACGCGCGCCTTCGGCGGCACCGCCGATCGTGTTCCCTGCGCAAGAATTTATCTGGATCCCGCTGTAATCATTGCCCTGGGAAACGGTTCCGTTTGGCGTGGTTCCGATGTAATTCCCAAGAATCGTGTTGTTGCTTGATCCATTACCGAAAACATAGACGCCATGCCCCCCGTTCGCGGACACCACGTTGCGATCCGTCTCGCTGGTTCCGCCAACCACACCACGACGCGAGTTGTAAAGCCGAATACCATCCATGGCGTTGCTCATGACGTAGCACGCCCGGATTACGCTATCCGTTGCATTGTTGACCCATATGCCGGCCGTGGTCCAGCCGCTGATGCGAAGAGCGACCACCTCGTTGCTCCAACGTTGAAATTCGAGTCCCACGCCCAGGTTATTGCTGCCGTCCAGGCACACGCGGGGGATACCGGCATATCCCGGCTGCGTCCTGCCGTCCACCTGCACCTGCCCCAGGATCGTCGGAAGCTGGCCTGTTGGTTGAATCGTGTACGGAGCCGCCAGGTTGAATGCAATCACATCCATGCCCGGATTGGTATTGGCGGAGTTGATCGCCCAACGCAGGGTTGCACTCGCCGGATGGTCACCCGGGTTTGTAACCGTATACGTCGCCGCAAAACATGCTGTGGCAAAAAACAAAATAGCGGAAACGAACCACAGAGTCTTCATAACCTCCCCTTTCCACTCTTCCACCTTACGCCTCATGGGGTATTCAGGAAAAGCCCTGATTCCCCGGATGCTGTCCCTCCTCATAATCCCATCAGCGGCGGGTCGGGATTGATCTCGGGTGAGCGATCGAAGAAAACGTGCGCGGCGGTCACGGCATCTTCCATGGTCGAAGCGTTGTGAACGGCCACGTTGAAGTGATGGCCGAATTTGAAGTTCCGCGCGTAATACCGGGTAAACATTTTCAGCCGGCCCAGGGCGAGCTTTGCGTCAAAATCCGCGCTTATGTAATCACGCATTCGATGCCATGCTTCGGCGTAATCAATTGCGGGAGCATGGCTCCACGCTGCGAATATCCACGGCCGCGCGATCGCCATGCGGCCGATCATCAAACCCTTTGCAGGCACAAAACGGTCCGGATTCCGCTCGATCACTGCGGGCCCGGTGATGTCGCCGTTGGCGATCAGCGGCAAACGCGTCAGCGACGCCGCCCACGGCATCAGCTCATGCCTTGCGCGACGCTTGAACTTGTCCTCGAAGAATCGCGGATGAAGGATGATCGCATCCACACCGCTGTCTTCAAAAAGACGAATGCGCTCTTCGAAACGCGCCTGCCAGCCGGGCGTGTCGCGCCCGAGCCGGATTTTCACGGTCAACAATCCCGGCCAATGACGGCGGGCCTCGCCGAGAATTTCCGCGAGAGATTCCGCATCTTCAAACAAGCCGCTGCCTGCCGCCATGTTGCGGACCACCGGCGCGTGACAGGCGAGGTTGATGTCTATCCCGTCCGCACCGGCATCGCGCAGGCGCGTAATGATCTGTTCCAAGGGGTCGTCCTTACGCACCATCAACTGGTAGATCAATCGCGCTTCCGTTGCGCTGCGCTTGAGCCAAGGCGAGGTCTTCGGATCTTCCTTGAGCACTTCACGAGCGGCAAGCATCTCCGTCCAGAATGCGCCGCAGCCGCCATACTCGGAGGCCAACCGTCGAAACGCGCTATGCGTCAATCCCGCCAGGGGCGCACAAAAGCGGGCAGGCAGGAATGCGATATCGCGTATGAGGAACTGATCAAACATAAACACCTGAACGACGCGCGGGACGGCCGGGCTGTTTCACTATCTCTTCACCAGGGTCTCTCGGGAAACCGCCATTTTCTGCGCCGTGAATTCCGAAACCAGAAAGGTCCATGGCGATGCTCCTTCTCCCGCGCGTTCCTGCACCCGAATATAGCGGCTCTTTCCGTCGGGCGCGACACCGCCGATCAGTACCACGTAGCGTTCTCCGCTTTGCGTTTCCGCTTCGAACCGGAAAGGATGATCAAAACCCCGCGCTTCACCTGCATCCTTCGGATCAACCAGCGAAAGAACCGTCAATGGCGAAAGCGCGCGCATCATTCCCGCCGCGACGCCGGCGTCCACATACTCACCCTCATCCATGTCGTCCACGACAAACTCTCCAGGATTCGTGGCGCGAAGAGTGAAAGAAACACCACCCGAAGTGATCGTGATCCCCCTCAACAAATCCGGCGGAACTTGCAGAATGTTTTGTTCAATCCACTCCGACGTCCAACCGAAAACGGACCCGATGAGCCCATCGGCAAGGAACACCGGCCCCTGGCCGACGCGCATGAAAAGCCCTTGTGAAAAGCCAACCGTTCGCGATGCCCTGCTTTCAGGAAGCAAAGTACCGAACAGGATATCGGCCAACACATGGCCGGATCCTTCTTTCAGCACCACCTGTATCGCGGCGTTGGAATGCAGTCCATATTCCTCGTGCGAAACCCCATCATCAGGCAACACCTCGGCCACCCTGAAAACCGCCAGGCTGCTTAATTGATTCGACACATGAACGGGGTTGGCCGGGTAATCCTGAAGTGCCGGAAGCACCCATCGGCCATCCTGTTTGACCAGGCGCGTGTGTCCGGCAGAACTCGAAACCTCGATCTCCGCTATTTTCCCTGTTTCAAGATCCCTGAATGGCGCATCCCCCGGAAGCATGGCTGGAGGGGCCTGAACCGGGGCCTGGGACAACATCCAGAAAGTCCAGCCGACCGCAACGAGAGCAATGAAGGTAAGTAAAATCAACGCCCGTATTTTCATTGGCACATTCTCCGCCCGGTCGTTCGTCCACAATCACCAGAACCGAAAGCCGCCATGCTGAATGGCATCAGCAACCTATGAAAGTCCACGGTTCAATCCAACAAAAAATACCGTTGACATCAAAGGGATTTCTTCTAACATGTTACCGATAACAATTAGTGCCGTTTTGTAAATTTATGAGGAGGGAAATGAGAAAGGAGGGTCAAAACTGATCGCTACAGGGGTTCTTTTTCGGGCTTAAATGTTACGGGTATCATTATTCGGGTTATTTACTTAAGGAGTTCATTATTATGAAACGTTTGTTGGTTTGGGTCGCGATCGCGGCCATGACGGTAGTGACCGCACAGGCAAACCTGCTGTTGAACTACGGGTTTGAGTCGGAGTTGAGCGGTTCGGACTGGAGTTCCGTTTGGGGTGCGGGCCAGTTTCTGCGCGAGACATGGAATAGTCCGCCGGAAGGATCATACGCCATCTATTTCAAAGGGGGATGGAGCGTAGGAGCCGATAACTTCGGGGGCGGATTGCAGGCTGTGAACAGCGGTATCATCGGGGGAGAAACCTACGAGCTAAGCGCCCAGTTCTACTGGGATAATGGCTGGTCCGCGGCCTCGCAGGTTATCAAGCTCGAGTTCTTCGACGGCAGCGCCGGCTTGCTACAGGCGTACACATTGAACCTGACCGATTTGACAGAAGCAACATGGCAAACGCGCAGCATCAGCGGCATGGCGCCCGTCGGTTCCGCCTATGCACAGGTTGTCTTCGAGGGTAATGGTTTCGGCGCTGACGGCGTGCTGGCCGCGGACAATTTCAGCCTCACGCAACAGGCTATTCCGGAACCTTCCGTTGCGCTGCTAGGCCTCCTTGGCGGCGGACTACTTGTTCTTCTGCGGCGCAAGGTGAAGTGAGCGCATCACGTTGCCCCAGATAAACGAAGGCGCCCCCGGTCTCATAAATGAGCCGGGGGCTCTTTTTCTTACTCTTAATCGTAATCTTCATCTTAATCTTGCTCCTCATCGGAGCGATCAGGATTAAGATTACGATTAAGCGTAAGAGTGAGATTGCAAACCGGAATCACAGCCCCACTGCCGACAGCGCGGCCATTGCCGAATCCAGTTTTGAATCCACCGTCGTCGGCTCACCAGCCGCCTTGCGCGCGCTGGCGATATCCTTCAACCCATTCCCGGTAATCAGGCA
>CAZTYH010000057.1:0-5084 GCA_964617565.1 uncultured Verrucomicrobiota bacterium | reverse complement strand
CCGTCGCCCGTCGGAACGATCACGCGATCGGGCGCGTCCCACCCGAGCTGCTCGCAGATCTCAAAGCTGCACGTCTTCTTGCCTTCGCGCGTGAAGGGATTGTAACCGGTGTTGCGATTGAACCATCCCTTTTCGGCGCACACCTTCATGCACAGGTCAAACGCGTCATCATAGGTGCCGCGCACGGCGAGTACCGTCGCGCCGAAGACAAGAAGCTGCGCAATCTTCGCGGCCGGCGCTTTCTCCGGCACAAAGATCACGCAGGGCATCCCGACACTCGCGGAAAGACACGCCATGGAACTCCCCGCGTTACCCGTGCTCGCACCGGCAATCACGGTCGCGCCGGTCTCCCGCGCACGGATCAACGCGACCGCGCCGGCGCGATCTTTGAACGACGCGCTGGGATTCTGTCCGTCATCCTTGAGATGGAGATTCTTCAATCCCGCCACGGCGCCGAGACGATCCGCTCGATACAGCGGAGTCATGCCGATCCGCAGCGGGGACGCGAGGTCGAGCCGCACAACCGGAAGCATCGGCGCGTAGCGCAGGATGTCACGGCGCGGATCAGCAGCAAGCTGCTCGCGCCTCACGGCGCGGCGCATCGCCGCGTAGTCGTAGGTCACTTCGATGTTTCCGCCACAGGCAACGCACGTGTAACCCGTATAGGTCGGGCCCTCCCTGTGGCCGCAACTGAAACACTCGAATCCGGAGAAGAACATGGAATGAAGAATACCGCGCCATGCGCTGCAAGGAAATAGCGAACAAAACGTGTTTTCCTTGATCCCTCCTGCCCGGACAGGCAAAGTTGGGTTGCGCTCATGGGCTATGGCGGGACCGGGGATGCATCCACTCCCGCAAGGAGACGCTGACTACTTCATGAAATCCGCATTGCGCATTGCCATCATGGCCGGGTTGCTGGTCGTTCTCGGTATCGGTATCTATCGCCAGCAGCAGGCCATCCCCGGGGGAAAACCGGACCTCTCAACAGGCCTGCACATCAAGGAGAATCCGCCTGCAGTTGAAGAAACAACTTCGACCACAGTCACGGCTTCAACAGCCCGAGAGAGGCGGCGCGCCAGGGCAAAAGACGAACCTGAAAGAAAAAAAGCAAAGGAACTGGCCGAACGGCTCAAGGACGTTGTCCTGAAAAACCCGGCCATCAGGAATCTGGCGGCATCGCAGATCGGTCAGCAGATTGACATCACGTACGCGGATTATTTCAAGACGCTTCCAGCGGAGCAGGCAAAAGCGTTGCGCGAGCTTCTTGCCGCCAACCAGTTGAGCGCCCTCGACCTGCAGTTTGCGGCGATGCAGGAGAACCTTTCTAAGGAGGATCGGAAAGAGCTTTTAGAAAAGATGCGGGAGCAATGGGAAAATAATCGCAAACAGATCAATGAATTGCTCGGCGAAGAGGAACTCCAGAAGCTGACCGAATACGAGCAATCCGCGCAGGACCGCGCTCAAATGACGGGGCTCAAGGAAGCGATGTATGGCGCCGGGCTCGACCTGAACGACACGCAGGCTCGCGCGCTTATCGAGATGATGCGAACCGCGCGAGAACAGCAGCTCACCACGGATGAAGATGCTGAATTATACGCCCTGAGCACAAAACTCCCGGAGGAGCGGAACATCACGCAGCAGGAAGCTTTTCTGCGTTGGCAGGAACTTTATCACAACCGCTACATGGACGGCGCGGCCGGGATTCTTTCGCCCGCCCAACTCGAAGTTTTTGAACAATACCTCAATCAGCAACTCGACATCGCCGAGAGCTTTGCCGACTTCAAGCCGGAGACATTGCCCGAGTCCACCGACCGGGCTCCCGTCGAACTCGGGCGCAGCAGTCACACCCTCAGCACCCCGGTGAACGTGCCCGCTCACGACACGCATTTCATCACATGGGGCGATGACCACAGCGGTTCCCGCCTCGCTGCCACCAAAACAGCAAACAACACGCTTGAAATAGATGCCCGCACAGGCTCGGGCTGGGGCTGCGGCATCACGTTTTCACCGTCGTACCACGCGAAGAATTCTGATGATTCGATTGACGCATCGGGCGCCAGGCAGATTGTTGCGCGCATCCGCGGACCCGCAGACGCCACCCTGCGTTTCGGCCTCATCGAGTCAGGCGCGGACTGGCCGAATGCGAGGCAATACAATGGAGTCAACGGTGCGGACGGCGAGGGCTTCCGTCACGAGGGAATCTCCACGATGGAAGGATGGCAGGTCTATACGATTCCATTGTCCGAGTTCCGGCTTCTCGGCGGTTACGGAAACCAGGCCGGCAATCGCATCATTGATGTGCAGGCTTTGCGCGGCGTGGAAATTCTGTTCCCCGGCGGACAGGCAGATGCCGTCTTCGAGGTGGACTGGATCAAGCTGCAATAAGAAGAATGTCATGAATAGATTCATTGAGCGCGCGCTTTTCACAGCCGTTGTTGTCGCCGCCCTTGTATGGGGAGTCCGGGAGCTTCGCCTTCGCCAGTCCGCACCTTCTTCAAACATCCCTCACCAGGAAGCTGCTGAAACAACGACCCGCACCGGAGATCTGTCCGGCGCGACGCACGCAGAGGATGACGGTGCTTCTCCTCGCGAGGAGCCTGCCGCGGATAGACGCGATGACGACACGGTTCCCTCACTCGTGGGAAAATCCATTCACGTCGAACAGGAACCGCCGGACGACTTCCTGGAACGGATTTCGGATCCGAAACGGAAAAACTTCCTGCGCGCTTCTCTTGTGGCCGCGATGGATCCCGTTTATGCCCCGCTTTTCCGCTGCTACCAGATGTCTCCCGAGCAGCTGGCTTACATCAAGCATCTCCTCGCCGAAAAGAAAGTGGTTGAAAACGAGTACAATCTCCGCGCAATTCGCTCGTCCCCGGAGGGCCGGCCCGCCGTTATGGCTGAAGGGAAATCGCGCACGGATGAATGGGAGACAAAAATTAAAACATTCCTCGGCCCCGATGCCTACGATCTGTACGAGGGTTACAACCGCAGCCTTCCGGAACGAATGGTTGTGCGCAACTACAAGACCAGGCTGGAAACGGAAGGCTTGGGTCTTTCGTACGAGCAGGAAGACTCCCTGATTCGCACCATGTACGAGGAGCGGCGGAATTCCATCGAGATGCGGGATTTCTACGGAAGCGACAATGCCGTATTCGTCCTGGAGCGAACACGCGGGCGGAGCGAGATCATCTTGAGGGATTACAAAGCCATGACGGAGCGAATCGCTATCCGCTGCCAATCGGCGATACCTCCCACGCACTATGCCGCGTTTACAAACCAGCTTGCGTTCAACGGCACGGCCATGGAGGGCGTTCTGGCGATCCTTTCCACGCTGAACGATGAAGACCTCGGCTTGATTATATCGGGCGGTTTTTGAGCAAATTAACCATGAGGCTTGTTGCACTCAAGGCGTGATGTGCGTGCCCGTCTTCCCGTGAATGGCGTCTTCGATCAAGTGCGGTTGTGTAATGATAACTTTCTTGCCGCCGTTCTTGAGGTAATCAATCGCCGCCTGGATCTTCGGCCCCATGCTGCCCGCCGGGAACTGGCCTTCCTTGAGATACCGTTCGGCCTCCGCAACCGTCATCTTATCAATGGATTTCTGATCCGGCTTCCCGAAGTTGATGGCCACCTTGTCCACGCCAGTGGAAATGACGAAGACGTCCGCCTTGAGATTCTTCGCCAGCAGGCAAGACGCAAGGTCCTTGTCAATGACCGCCGCGCACCCCTGTAGATCCCCGCTCACCCTGCGAACCACCGGGATGCCTCCGCCGCCAACGGCAATCACCACCACGCCTTGATTCAGCAGGCTCTCGATAACGCGTTCTTCAACAATCTCCAGCGGTTTCGGCGACGGCACCACGCGACGCCATCCGCGACCGGCATCTTCCTTGACCGCCCAACCGTCATTCCTCTGGTGATTCTCGGCATCCTCCCTGGTGAAGAACGGTCCAATCGGTTTGGTCGGATTCGTGAACGCAGGATCGTTCGCATCCACAACCACCTGCGTCACCACGGCGACGATATCCCTCTTCAACCCCTGCCGCCGCAATTCGTTCAGCAGTGTCTGCTCGACCTGGTAGCCGATCGCGCCCTGCGTATCGGCCACGCAGCTTTCGAGCGGCACCTGGTGCAATTGAGTCTTCGCAATTTCCGACCGCATCAGGATAAAGCCCACCTGCGGGCCGTTGCCGTGCGTGACCACGATCCGGTATCCCTCTTTTACCAACGCGACAATGTGATGGCTCGTTTCGCCCGCCGCAAGATACTGATCCAGCACCGTCATGTGCTTGGCGTCTTTGATCAGGGAGTTTCCGCCGATGGCGATAACGACCAGAGGTGCCGTCTTCATGATATCGAACCCTCCTCTGCAAACTTTATGCCACAACGCGCGGCAGCCTGCGTTTCAGCAGCTTGCCCAACACCGCTGCCGGATCCTTGAATTTGCTCGTCAGGATCATCGCCGCGATGACGAACGGCTTGTAGCCGGCTTCCTTGTACGTTTCGATGCGATACCGCTCGAAAACGGAGTCTGCCACCTCGCCTTCCTTGCACGAAACGCCCGAGATATCCGCCGGCAGGCAGTGCATGTACAGCGCCTTTCCACCCCTGGTGAGCTTCATCTTCGCTTCCGTGCACTCCCAGTTTTTGAAGTTCGCGTTCTGCGCGAGGCATTCCTTCTCCAGCACCTTCAATCCGTCGCGATCGTTCGCGCGCAACAGTTCCGTGCGGCGCCCCATCACCTTGTAGGGAGCCCACGACTTCGGATACACGATGTCTGCATCCTTGAACGCCGCGTCCATCGAGGTGCCCTCGACAAAACTGCCGCCGCTGGATTTCGCGTTTTTCTTCGCAACCTCGACCACATCCGGAATCAGATCATATCCTTCCGGATGCGCGAGCGACACGTGCATACCGAATCGGCTCATCAGCCCAATGATTCCCTGCGGCACGGACAACGGCTTGCCGTAGCTCGGTGAGTAAGCCCACGTCATCGCGATCTTTTTGCCTTTCAGCTTCTCCAGTCCGCCGAAGTACTCGCGCAGCCACATCAGGTCGGCCATCGCCTGCGTCGGGTGGTC
>CAZTYH010000056.1:0-20975 GCA_964617565.1 uncultured Verrucomicrobiota bacterium | reverse complement strand
CATCGCGCGCTTGAATACCGGAAGCGCCTTTTGGAGCACGCGCTCGTTGTGTGCGGTGGAAAGGAAGCTCGCTTCGAACGGAGATGGCGGAAGATAAACGCCGGACGAAAGCAGGCGCTTGAACAGTTGGGGGAATTGCGCCGAGTCCGTTTGCTCAACATCTTTGAAAGAACAGACCGGCTTCTCCGAGAAGAACAAACTGAACAAGCTGCCGCACTGCGGAATCTGCAGCGGCACTCCGGCTTTCCGCGCCGCCAGCCCAAGCTGCTCAACGAAATTCCGGGTCCGTTTTTCGAGCACAGGATATGGATTGTCTTTTCTCAACCGCCGCAACGTGGCCAACCCCGCCGCCACCGAAACCGGGTTCCCGCTCAATGTGCCGGCCTGATAGACCGGCCCCAATGGCGCCAGCGATTCCATGATCTCCGCGCGACCACCGAGCGCGCCGATCGGCATGCCGCCGCCGATGATCTTGCCGAGGCACGTCAGGTCCGGCTTCACATTGCAAATTTTCTGATAGCCCCCGAACGTCAGGCGGAAACCCGTGATCACTTCATCGAATATCAACAGCGCGCCGCAGGCTACCGCCAATTCGCGCAGGCGGCGTAAAAATCCCGGCGCGGGCATCACGAGCCCCATGTTCGCCGCGACCGGCTCCACGACGATTGCTGCGATATCCCTGCCGTACCGCTTCACCAACCGCTCGACCTCACCGGCATCGTTGTATTCCGCCACGAGCGTTTCCTTCGCAAACACCGGAGGTACACCGGCCGACGATGCCCGCGCGATTCCCGCCACGCCGCTCCCGGCCCGAACCAGCATGCAATCGGCATGCCCGTGATAGCATCCGCTGAACTTCAGAATTTTCGCGCGGCCCGTAGCGCCCCGCGCGAGACGGACCGCCGTCATCGCCGCCTCGGTACCGGAACTCACAAGCCGCACACGTTCCATGCTCGGGATCGCGGAGCGGATCAACTCCGCCAGCTCGATTTCACGCTCGGTTGTGACTGCAAAACTCGTGCCCTGTTTCGCTGCTTTGGCCACGGCGCGCACGACATCCGGATGCGCATGTCCGAGAATGAGCGGACCGAAGGACATGCAGAAATCAATCAGCTTACGGCCCTCCGTGGTCGTGAGGATTGCGCCCGCCGCCGAGCGCGCAAAAATCGGATCGCCGCCCACCGAGCGGAACGCGCGAACCGGACTGTTCACGCCGCCCGGCATCGCTTTCTCGGCCCGTTGTTTCAAGGTTCTGCTCATACTCTAAATCCACTCCAGCACCTGCGGCGCGAAATACGTCACGAGGATGTCGGCGCCGGCGCGGCGCAAGCCGACCAGCGATTCCATAACCGCCTTGCGCAAATCGAACGCGCCCTTCTCCGCCGCGTGAACGAGCATCGCGTATTCGCCGGACACCTGGTACGCCGCGACCGGCACGCATATCCTGTTTTTCGTATCGCGCACGATATCGAGATACGGACCCGCGGGCTTGACCATGACAAAATCCGCGCCTTCCGCCACATCGCGCTCAACCGCGCGCAATGCCAGCCCGCGCGCGGCGGGCGGCAACTGGTAGGCCTGCCGGTCGCCGAATTTCGGCGCGCAATCCGCGGCGTCGCGGAACGGACCGTAGAAACAGGATGCAAACTTGGCGGCATAACTCATGATCGCGACCCGATTCAACCCGCCCTCGCACAATGCCGCTTTGATCGCGCCGACGCGTCCGTCCATCATGTCGGACGGCGCGACGACGTGCGCACCGGCATGGGCGTAAGCCGTCGCGATTTCCGCAAGCCTTGCCACGCTCGCGGCATTATCAACCGTGCCGTCTTTGTTCAGAATGCCGCAATGACCGTGATCCGTGTACTCACAAAGGCAGACGTCGGCGACCAGCAGCAGGTCCGGAAAACTCGCTTTCAATACCTGCAAGGCTCGAACGACAGGTGTATCGTCGCGGTCCGCGCCGGAGCCATGAGCATCCTTTTTGCCTGAAGGCACGCCGAACAACAGGACCGATCGCAAACCTTTTGCGATCAGCGGTGCAAGCAACTCACCGAGCCGGTCAACGGACCAGCGATACTGTCCGGGCATGGACCCGATTTCCTGTTTCACGCCGGAACCATCCGTGACGAAAACGGGGTAGACGAGGCGATGCTTCTCCACCGAGCCCTCCGCCTGCCAGAGGCGGAGAACCGGGTGGCTGTAGCCGGGATGCAAGCGCTCAAGTTTCATCAATCAACACTCCCTTCAACCCTCTTTGCTGCAGCGCCTCGAGCGTCGAGGGGCCGATTGCGAGCCATTCACGTTCGCATTGCATTTCGTCCGGATAGCTCGCGAAATATGACTCCACCGTACTCGGACTGGTGAATAATACACGTTGAAAGTTTGTCGCGGGCAAAGGTCCAGGCGAAACCGGCTGGTTCTCATAAAAGCAATGCGGCATCAATTCGATTCCTTTTCTTCGCGCGGCGGCGATCCGGTCTTCAGTCGGAGCGCGCGTGGAGCATGGATAAAAATATCGCCCGGCACAGGTCTCATTCAAACTTTCAAGCAACTCCCCCAGCCCGCCGAATCCGGCGGACGCGGCGGCCGGCTGAAACCCCACATCCTCGATTTCGCGAGCCGTGGCGGGGCCTGCCGCCAGCAGCGTCTTGCCGACGAGCGCTCTGCCGTCTTTCCAGTGCATGAGCGCATCCACGAAGCATCTCACCGCAAACGGCGATGCGAACAACACGCCGCGCGCGGCAGCCAATGCGCCCTGCAACGCCTGTATACGTTTCTCGCGCGGGCCGGGCACAAGCTTGATGAGCGGCCACTGAATCATCGGTTCATACTGCGGGAAATGTGAGGCGTTCGTTCCGACAAACAAGGTCAGCGGCCTGGAATCATTAACAGGCGGAATCGTGGCCGGCGCGCCCGACTCCTCCAGCAGATGCAAACGAAAGTCTGCGCTTTTGAGCCGCTCGATCCATTCATCCGCATCGGCCCGCACGGTCACGGCAAGACGCCCTTGCAACGGCGCCGCGGCATAGGGCAGGTAGCCGTTTATCCGGTGCGCAAGCCCAAGGCGTTCGAGGGCGCAGGCGGCGACGATGATGGCGTCGAATTCGCCGCGGTCGAGCTTTGCGATTCGTTCATCTATCGTACCGCGCAGCGGCGCCAATCGCGCGCCGGGAACCAGCTTCTGCATCGCTTCAGTGCGGCGCGGGCTGCTTGTGCCGATGACCTCCGGCGGCATGGCTCTGTCCCAGTCTGCGCGAGACACCAGCGCGTCGCGCGGGTCCTTGCCGGGGAGGATGGCAGCAACCGCAAGGCCCGCAGGCAATGTGCGCGGAAGATCCTTTGCGGAATGAACCGCGAGGTCCGCTTCGCCGCGCAACAGCGCCTGGTCGAGATCGCGCGTGAAATAATCGTCGGGCACCGAGAGGTCGGTCAGCGGGGTCTGCTTGTCGCGATCGCCGGGCGTGTCGAGCGGGCACAACGTGAACATCGTACCGGAGGGAAACAGCGGACGCATCACGGCCAGCGCTTCTTCCGTTTGGGCAAGGGAGAGACGGCTGCCGCGGCACGCGATTCTCAGCGTTTGCGGGCCCATGCCTGGGCGCCCTCCCTGATTATCCGTGCGGCAAGCTCCGCCCGCTTACGTCGTTCATCGGAGTTCACCTGGGCGAGTGCCTCGATTTTTTCAAGCCCGCGATAGTTCACATCGGGCAGCGACAACACTTCCGGACTGCAATCCGGCGGAACGCCGAGATCAATGATGTGTAACGGGCGGAGTGTCTGTTCAAGATGATGCGCGTAAACGACGGGATGCGGCGCGGCGGTGGCGGTGATAACACCTGCGGCACCGTCCATGAGATGCGACAGCTTGTCGAGTCCCGCACCGAAGCCATCGGCGCACGCAGCAAGGTTCATCGCGTTTACCGGACAACGTCCTGCAACGCGCACCGGCGTCTTGCCGCGCCTGCCGAGATAACGGGTTACGCTGCCCGCAAGCGAGCCGGAGCCGACTACGACCACGGGCACGCCATTGGGAACGGATGCGAGCATTTCGCGACACGCCAGCGCGCTGAGCGAAGTCAATTTGCGATCAATGCCGCTTTCCCGGCGCGCCTTGCGCGCCAGCGAAAGCGCATCCTGGAAGACGCGGTCGAGGGAAGGATCACCGAGTCCGCCGAACGTCCGGAATTGCCGATAGGCATCGCGGACCTGGCCCAGCACCTCCAACTCGCCGAGAATGCGGCTCTCGAGTCCCGCCGCAATTCGCGCAAGCCGCTCGAATGCTTCCGCATCGCTCCACATCCGAGTTACAGGAATTTGAGGGATCGTCGGATTGCGCTTCCCGAAGCACTCGAGACGCTGGCACGTGTTCAACACCAGCAGGGGTGAGGCCTGCGACTGCAGAAGCTGACGCACCATTGATTCGCGCGCTTCTGCAGTCGCAAGATGAATCTCACATCCGACGAATTGCATTTTTATTTCGCAACCTTGCTCATGGGAATGCCCAATGCCTTGGCCACTCC
Organism: uncultured Verrucomicrobiota bacterium; assembly: GCA_964617565.1. Taxonomy (GTDB): domain Bacteria; phylum Verrucomicrobiota; class Kiritimatiellia; order CAIQIC01; family JAGNIJ01; genus JAKJGV01. The sequence goes on along the minus strand of CAZTYH010000056.1, from coordinate 16,452 downwards.
TTTGCCATAAGCCGGATCGGCTTTCAAGCAATTGCCGATGTGCCGGATCTTGACCATTTCCGGAGCATCGCCCATGGCCCGGGCCGTATTCTCATAGAGCGCCTGCTGCTGCTTCTTGTTCATCAGGCGGAACAGGTTGCCGGGCTGCGTGTAGTAATCATCATCGTCCTCGCGATGGCTCCAATGATCCGCGGCTCCTTCGAGCGGCAGCGGCGGCTCGGCAAACTTCGGCTGCTCTTTCCACTCGCCGAAACTGTTCGGCTCGTATCCGAGCGTACTGCCGTAGTTGCCGTCCACCCGCATCGAACCGTCGCGATGGAAGCTATGGTATGGGCAGCGAGGCGCGTTGACCGGAATCTGGTGATGATTGACCCCCAGCCGGTAACGCTGCGCGTCGCCGTAGGAGAACAAGCGGCCCTGCAGCATCTTGTCCGGGGAGAACCCGATGCCGGGGACGACATTCGCCGGATTAAATGCGGCCTGCTCCACATCCGCGAAGTAATTCTCCGGGTTGCGGTTCAGTTCAAGGACGCCGACGTCAATGAGCGGATAATCTTTGTGCGGCCAGACCTTGGTCAGGTCGAACGGATTGAACGGGAAGTTTGCAGCCTCCGCTTCCGGCACAACCTGGATCTTCATATCCCATCGCGGGAAATCCCCCTTCTCGATGCTGTAATACAGGTCGCGCTGATGACTTTCACGGCATTTTCCGATGACCTTTTCAGCTTCCGCGTCGGTCAGACACTTGATGCCCTGCTGGGTCTTGAAATGGAACTTCACCCAGAAGCGCTCATTCTTCGCGTTGATCAGGCTGAACGTGTGGCTGCCATAGCCGTTCATATGGCGGTAGGACAGCGGGATACCCCGCTCGCTCATCGTGATGGTGACCTGGTGCAGCGCTTCAGGCAGCGAGGTCCAGAAGTCCCAGTTATTCAGCGCGCTGCGCAGGTTGGTGCGCGGGTCGCGTTTGACCGCATGATTGAGGTCGGGGAACTTCAGAGGATCGCGCAGGAAGAACACCGGCGTGTTGTTTCCGACGAGATCCCAGTTGCCTTCTTCCGTGTAGAACTTGATGGCAAAGCCGCGAATATCGCGCTCTGCATCGGCGGCGCCGCGCTCACCCGCCACCGTGGAGAAGCGCACGAACACCTCCGCTTTCTTGCCCACCTTGGAGAACAGCGCTGCGCGCGTAAAACGCGTGATGTCATGGGTCACCTTGAACGTTCCGAACGCGCCCGAACCCTTGGCGTGCATACGCCGTTCCGGAATCACTTCGCGATCGAAGTGCGCCAATTTCTCGAGGAACCAGACATCCTGGAGCAGTTGCGGACCCCGCGGCCCGGCCGTCATGATGTTCTGATTATCCGCCACCGGCGCGCCGGCCCTGCTGGTCAGATTTTTTCCTCCACCCTTTGCCGTCTTCTTCTCTTTCTTCATCCATTCATCTCCCTTGGGCTTGTCCGGCCCTTTTCATTCCACTTTTTCTTTTCCGCTGACACTTGCGGCAACGACCCCGCATTTCTACATAAACCGACTCCACGCTCCCCATCGCCGCGACCTCGGGCGGCGCCGCGAAGCGATCGAACTTTTCGTTATAAAAATCCCCGATCAATCCGCAATCCGTACAAACGAAGTGATGATGACGGTTGGTGTTGGCATCGAACCGGGCCTTGTTGCTCGTGGAGCCGACCCGGGCTATCACGCCTCGATCTTCCATCAGGCGAAGCGTGCGATAGACGGTATCGAGCGAAACCGTCGGGACACGGCGCCGAACGCGCATGTAAATGGCCTCCGCGTCGGGATGCTCATCGGTGGCGAACACTTCCTCCAGGATCGCGACCCGCTGGTGCGTCGCCTTGACCCCATGCCGGCGGCAGGCTCCCACGAAGTCGGACGACTTCCGTGCTGTTCCGGGATTCTTCATTTATAGATAGGAATAATTACTACCTAATAATTATTAGGTTTACAGGCGCCCCTCAAGCCTTAAATGCTTTCTTTTGAGAGCCCCCCCTGAACGGCCTAATTATTGAAAATGGCGTTGGCGGCTTCCTGGCCGGCGCGGGTGCCGATCCCGCCGGTGAAGGCGCCGGTGGCCGCTCCGATCGTGGATCCGACAATGGATTTCAGGCGGTTGCCCCAGCTGTTCTTCCGTTGTTCGAGCGCTTCCTGCTCGACCGCGGCCAGTTTCTCCGCATGCTGTTTCATCGCATCCGCTTCGGCCTGCGCGGACGCCAGTTTCTTGGCGGCATACTCCTCTTCCGCCGCGCGACGCTCATCCGCAACCTGCTTCATCCCCGCTTCCGCCTCCTGCATCGCCCTCTCGCGACGCGTCCGCCGCATTGAATCAAAGGCGTCCAGGGGCGATTCGTCATCCTCTTCCATCTCAAAGTTTCCGGAACTTTCCGCTTCCGCAGCCGCAAGACGTCCGCCCGGTCTCTTCACCGGCTGTGGTGTGGCCGCCGGAGCGGAGGCCGTCGCAATCGGCGCGGCGCCGCGCACGTCCCGCTCCAGCCAGACCGCCAGCGGCGGCACCTCCTGGTTGCGCCGCCGTAAATCCATCCATGTCTGCACTTCGCCCAGCCATGCGGATGCTTTCTGGACATCCGCCAGCAACACCGAATCCAGCGACGTGCGTTTCAGCGCGTTGTAGTCGGCCGGCATCGGGTGCAGCCTGAGCGCCATGGAAACTTCCTGCAGTAGTTCGGCATCCAGACTCTGCTCGGCCGTGGTAAAAATGGACACAAACTCTTCGAATTGCTCCCGCGATTCATCTCCGAACGCCGCCTCCAACTCCTGGCGGATCGTCCCCATCTGATTGCCGTTCCACAGGTGCGCGGCTTCTTCAATTTCTCCTCGATCGCCCGGCAGCGCATCATCTGCCAGGATCGCGACCTGCCGCTCCACCTGCTGGCTGAGAATGAAACGCAGATAGTTGCGCATGAGCACGGCGGTTTCAGACGGCGAAGTGGAAAGAGTGCCGAAAGCGGAAACGGCCAGGCAAGCGCTCAGCACAAGCGATGCAATCCGAACGGCGGGAACTCTCGCGACATGCAGGGTCATGATACACCTCCTCGCTAGTTCGCCTCGACAGCCCGCAGGTCCATCTTGGCGCGACTGACATCCAGCAACTGGAACTTCAGGCCTTCCGGCGAATCGAGCAGCAGGCGCTCCGATAATTCTTCGGCAGGGATCACGGTTTCGACATCGAACACCGCCACACCGGCCGTGTAGCTTTTCTGCAGCACGCTGACTACGACATCATCCATGGAGCGCAATTTTTCGCGAATCTCTTTGAGCTTCCATGCCTTGTCCACTCCGCCGATGGTCAGGTTGATCACCAGGCCACGCTTCGATGCCGCGCCGCCGCTGCCCTCCCAGGCTTTCAGCATCTTCGGAATGAGCGCGCCCAGCACCTGCTGGCCCGCCGCCTTCAACGCCTGTGAACTGCCCGCCACATCTTCGAGCCCGACCTTGGAAGCAGTTTCCGACGCGGAGGCAATGGTCTCCGAGTTATCGGTACGCACCGCGCGCAAGGTCGCCACGGCCTGGTACGTCCGCAGGTTGCTCTCGGCAATCCGCCGGGCCGACGGCTTGGCCACCGCCTCGCCGATGATAATAACATCCGCCCCGTATTGAAGCCCCAGCGACGCGGCGCCGCGCGCGTCACCCGCCATCTTCAGCAGCCGCTGATCTTTCTTGATGTTCGCGCGGACCATGTCCTGGTCCACGACCGGCACCCCTTCATCAATCAACAGGCCGATCGCCATCGCCTCGATCTCCGCCGTGGCTATGGTGCCCAGGCTCTTTTCATCAATCAGCAACATCACTTTAGGCTTCGGCGACGCCTGGCAGACCGCGCCCGCGAGAAGAACGAACAAGAGGGAAAGGGTAATCCAGGTCTTAGTCGGATTGCTCATACTTATTCCTTTCAGCGCAGCCATTTTCTGTACAAGGCAGACATCATTTCATGCACCACGGCCCGGGCATGCTGGGACAAAGGGGTCGCGCTGGAATCCGCGCGCTTCGCGAGGTCCACGCTCCAGATGATCTTGCCTGTCTCGGCATCAATCATGCGCGCGGTGATGCCGACGACGGGATACGTTTTGCCCCGCTGCGCGCTTGTACCGTATTCATCCACGGTCCCGATGATGACGGCGTCCGCCCCCATCATGCTGCCGAGATGGGCCGCCTTGGAATCAGAAAGACCGGCGAGCGCGAGTTCCGCTTCGCCAAGCACGTGTGCCATCTGGTTACGCTCGACCAGCTCATACTTTCCTGCGCGCAAACTCTCGGTGACGAACATGTCCGACACGGAATTTCCGATCAGTTCCGTCGGTCCCTTGAACGGCATGATGGCGACCTTCTGAATGTGCTTGTTGCCCGGCGCCACGTAGATGTTTGCGCTGGTGGGCGTGGACATGAAGTGCGCGTGGTCAGACGACGTGGCGCAACCCGATGCCATCAATCCCATCAGAACGCCACCGAGGCCCACACGGATGCAACTCCCCTTGCCGATTTTGCGCATAGCCCACCCTCCAGAATTGTTGGAACATGACTATCAGAAAGCCGGGGGGAAGACAACCCGCGGGTTCCAGAAAGGTTGTTGTTTTTAGCCTTGGTTGCAATACAGTGGCGACCACATGCACATTCAGCGCGGCACACTCGTACTCCTGCTCGCCTACGCGGGTTTTATCAGTCTCGGACTTCCGGACAGCATCCTCGGCGTGGCGTGGCCGTTCATGCGGCGCGACTTCGGTCTTCCTCTGGATGCGCTGGGACTCTATTTCCTTGTAGGAACCGCGGGCTACTTTCTGTCCAGCGTGAACAGCGGCCGCATGGTGCGCCGATGGGGCGTGGGCAGAATCCTGTCTTACAGCGGACTGCTTACTGCCTTGTGCCTCATGGGTTGCGCCGCCGCGCCATCATGGCTGACGATTGTCGCTCTGAGTTTCTTCGGCGGCATGGGCGCCGGCGCGATAGACGCAGGAATCAATACCTACGCAGCCATTCGTTTTTCCCCTCGACACGTCAACTGGCTGCACGCCTGCTGGGGGGTCGGCGCCGCAACCGGACCCGCCATCATGACATCCGTTATCGGACTCGGCGCGTCATGGCGTTGGGGTTACATCTCCGTGATGTCCATCCTGCTCGTTCTGACCGCCGGATTTTTTGCAACCACCCGATTCTGGGTGTTGACCGAGTCCACAGACGAAAAAACAACCGCCCATGTTTCGCGGCGCAAAACCCTGACGCTTTCATCCGCATGGATGAGCATCGGCCTTTTCTTCATCTACTGCGGGGTCGAGGCCTCGACCGGTCAGTGGGCGTACAGCCTGCTCGTCGAGTCGCGCCGCGTTTCCCCCGTCACCGCCGGTTTCTGGATCAGCCTCTACTGGGGAGCGCTGACGGCCGGCCGCTTCGTCATCGGGGCCATCGCCAACCGGATCGCACCCATGAAGCTCCTGCGGTTGTGCATGACCGGCACAATCCTGGGCACGGGACTTCTGAGCTTCCGGCATCACGCCGGACTGGCAGCTTTCGCCCTGGCGCTCACAGGGTTCTCGCTGGCTCCGATTTATCCTTCGTTGATCGCGCTGACCCCGCGCCGTTTCGACCGCACGCATGTGGCCAACGTCGTCGGCTTCCAGGTGGCCGGCGCCGGGCTCGGCATCGCCGTGGTCCCTCTCCTTGTCGGTGTTGTCGCAGCCCGCACCAGTCTTGAATCGCTGCCACCGGTGCTGATCGTCATGTGCCTGCTGATGTTCCTTCTTTCCGAGCACCTCGAAAAAATGCGATAAAAAGCTTCCCCCTATCCGCATCTATCTGCAGAATGGTCACAGGACCACGCAACGCGGATTCCGGTTGCCCTGCCGGAACAGGCCGCACGCGGAGTTAATTATCGTGGCCGTCGTTGCCCGACATCTACCGGGCCGGGGGCTCAACAAGGAGCGCGGATACATGAAAAGAGCCCTGACTCTTTCTGCCTTCGGCCCTGCAGTCCTGGCGTTGCTGACGGCAGGTTGCTGCTGTCTCGGAGGCCGATCCAAGGAAGGGGACTTGCCCAAGGCCACCGGCGGTGCATCCGTATATGTGGCACCGATTCCAAGCTCCATCCATTGCATCGCGATCATGCCGTTCAAAGCGCCCACGGAATTGATCGGGCTCTCGGTATCCGATCTCTTTGTAACCGAGCTTATGCGCATGGGCCGATACCAGCTTGTCGAGCGAACGCAACTGGCCAACGTGTTGAGCGAGGCCGAGATCGCGCTTTCCGGGCTCTCCGACGCGCGCGCCGTCGAACTGGGAAACATGCTCGGAGCCGACGGTGTCGTGATCGGCACCGTGGATGAATTCACAACAGTTGCTCATCGCGGGAAAACGTATTCCGTGGTCGGTATTTCCGTTCGACTGATTGATTGCGAAAGCGGCCGCGTGATGTGGACCGCAACGCTCGCCGAGAAATCCAGGGATCCCGGCATTCCCATTTCACAACAAGCCCGAACCGTCGTCCGAAATACCGTTTTCAGCCTCCAGAAACAATGGCGCGTGCAGCGCCAGGTCAAGCGGCGTAAATGAAACCCGGCCCGGCTCTTCGGGCAAAGAGCCGGCCGAGGGAGGAGTGAAAAATGAATACAGCCTTCCGGAAGGTCACAGGACTTGCTTTGCTTGCCTGCATGGGCATCTTCGCGCTGCCGTGTCGAGGAGAACTGCTGGATTCGCTGCCTGACCTCGACCAGGACATCGCGAACCTCGAGCAATGGAGAATGGATCAGCATCAGCGGCTCGCGACCCAGCAGGCAACCCCCGCGCAGCACAAGGCGATTGACGATGAATTCCTGAACCGCGCCCGCGACCTGGAGTTCAAGCGGACAAGGGTCCTGGACGCGTTGGGCAAAAAAGCGGGCGTGGGGCCGGTTAGACAGGGCGACTACGGCACCGACCCGACAAAAGGGCGCGGCATCACGGGCGACGTGGACACCAAAAGCTACAGTCCGAAGGAGTATGATCGTCTGCTCCGCGAAGCACAGAAAATGTATGGCAAGGGCAACGTCGAGGTCCGCGGCGACAGCTTTACGATCAAAGGTAAAGGTCTCAACACAACGGTGCACCGCGCGGCCAGCAACTTCAAATCGCCCACCGGCAGCTCGGCCGCGCAGATGGAGGCCGGGCGCGGATTCGACGCCGAAAGCTCGCGCACGATGGGCGCCAAGCCGACTCCGGCAGTCCAGTCTGCAAAGGTCAGCGACAACCTCGCCAAGGGCGGACATACACTGAACAAGCCAGCAAGCAGCATGACGTCGGCGGACTACCAGGAACTCGGCAAGATGACGATCCGCAATATGGACGCGGCCGGCATCAACGATCCGGTTCTTCGTCAACAGGCGGAGATGTTGAAACAAGGGTATCGTCCGGAATCCGCCGGCATCAAGAATCCGCAGCAATTCCAGGCCCAGGCCGCTAAAGTAAATATGGAAGCGGCTCACAAGACCGTGACAGCCGCGCAAGCCCATGAAGCCGAGTTGACGGAGAAAATCAGGGCCGCCACCGCGCAGGGCGGAACGAAGGAAGCCGCCGCGTTGCGCAAGCAGCTCGCCGAGCACCGGCAGTTGAGCGACGCGGCCAAGAAAACCCTGGAAGCCAAGCAGCCGGACCTGGCAAAGCAGGTTCATGCGGAGAAAGCCTCGCTGAAGGAGAAGGCGGGAAAAGTGGCGGGCGATTATGCCAAAGGCGCCATCATTATCGGACGCGCAGCCAAGGTCCGCGAAGGCATCCAGGAAGGCGACGAAGAGAAGGCGTTGAGCGGCATCGTGGGCGAAGATACCGCCGCCCGGGCAATGTCGCCCGAAGGCCAGAAGTATGCGGAGGAAATGGATCAGCTTCAGGAGACACGGGCGCAGGAAGTGGAGGCAGAACTCGCCGCAAAGCTCCGGCGGATGGGCGCCACGAAGGAAGAGGCGGACGCCTACACCGAGGCACGCGCCCGTAGCGACGGGTCCGCAACGCGGGAAATCGTGGATGCTGTAAAAGAGCGCGGCGGAACGGACACGGCCCCGCGCGGCATCGACATAGACGCACCGGATGACACGAGTTGGACGTTGAAGGAGCAGCTTGCCGACGGAATCGCCCAGGCGGGTGAATACGCATTGGTACCTGTGGACACCGTTTCGCTGGGCGGAGTCTCGAAAGGGCGCGCCGCACAAAAGGACCTTGAGGCAATCGAACAGGAGGCTGACTACGTTTTCGACGCAACGGAGGAGAACGTCAATCAAACGTTGAATCTCGCGCTTCGCGACCGCGGCGCCACAAAGGAGGAAGCCGAAGCCTATACCCGTGCGCGGCAACATGGAGATGTCGAAGGGCAAAGAGAGATAGTGGAAGGTATAAAGGAACGCGGCGACTGGCAGGACGACGCCCGCCCCCGCACCCTCGAAGCTTCCGACGCCGTGGATGTTCAGGAAGATGAATCGGCCGGCCAGCGGATCGTGGACACTTTCAAGGATGCCGGAATCGGGATGAAGAAGACGTTCATAGACACCCCCTATGAATACACGCGCGACACCGCTGTGGACCTCATTGAGATTGCAGGCGGTGAAGATCTGGCGAAGGAACTGCGCGACCCCCGCACCATCCGGAGCCTTAATGCGGATACGCAGACACGAACCGAGGGAAAGCGCGAAGAGATCATCGAATATCTCGAGTCCATGGGGGCCTCGCCCGTGGGCGCAAAAAGAGCGGCCGATGCATTGGTAGACCATGGCGATGCCTCCGAGTTTCGCCGGCTGGCTGAAGTTCGAAAACAACGCATGGCCGAGAAGGAAGAGAATAAAAACGATTTGCGCGACATGGAGGCAGACTGCGACGGCACGGAGGATGTCAGTCGGAACATCGCCTCGCAATCCGGCCGCCTTCTTGACGGCATGGTTACAAGCCGCGATCAAAAGGTCATCGAACGCACAGAGGGTGCGTTGAGCAAGATGCAGCATCAGACGGAAATAGCTCGCGCTGAAACCGCAAGCGAGCAGCGCTTGTGGGACGCGCGTCTCACGCGCGACGCGGCAGGCAGCCAGGCCCAGAAAATCCGCCGCGAAAGCGTGGCACGAACTGTCAGCGCTGAACGGGAAGACAGTTGGAGTCGAGAAATTGGAAACGCTATCGAGACAGGCATCACCGCCGGCGGCGCTGCCTTTGGAACCGCCATCGGTGCAGCCGCCGCGGACCAGGCTACGAGCCGGATATTTGATCGCGGGCAGAGCGAAGAGCCCGGTTCATCCGGCGGTTCATCGGCGGATTCGTCCGATCCCTCATCCGGACAAGGCCCGGATGGCGCACCCGTCCAGACCGCATCGGTTGGTGGCGGAGGCGCTGCCCCGCATGGAGGTGGCTCGGCAGGCGGAGGGCCATCCAAAGGCAAGGCAGGAGGAAAGAAGAAGAAAGGGGGAGCAGGCGGCGGCGCGGACAAAGCGGACGGAAGCAGCAGCGCACCCTCCGATATCTCCGGTATGGTGCCGATGTGTATGCGCTGTGGCCAGACCACGGTGGTTCGCGGAACAATGACGCAAGTGGGCGGCAAGGTGCTGCCCTGCCATCGTTGCGCAAAATGCAACCAGATCGTCGTCAACTTCGTTTCACCTGAAAAGGTGAAACCAACCGCCACAGCCAAGCCTGCGCCAAAACCAGCGCCGCAACCCCCTCAGGAAAAACGTCAATGGCATCTCTATTGCCGCAGAGAGGGTTGCGGGCATTACCCGATCGCGCAGCACCCCCCCGGTCCTAAAGACGATGTGCTTTATTGGCTTATTTGTCCGAAGTGCGGATGGAAAATCGGTATGAGCAAGGGGTATTAAGAGTCGGTTCGTCTTTCCCATTGCGCAGAAATCTGTCATTCTGAAAACATGAAAAGGGGCTCAGGGAAGTCTCAGTCCAAGAGTACCGGCGAAGAAGTTTCCCAAGGTGATACCTGCCGAATTCCGAGCGGCATGGTCATCGCCGATTTCCTCGAACAGGAAGGCTATCCCCGCGGGACGGACATCACCGGCTGCGCCCCCCTCAAGAATCCTGTCATCCTGAAAGTGCGGGGAGGAAAGAAGTACGAAATCGGCCCGTTGATCGCCAGGGGCGGCATGGGCGCCATTTATGAAGCGCGCGACATTCACTCGCAGCGCGTCGTGGCTTTAAAGGTTCTCCCTGAAGACGTGCCGTGCCCAAGGCAGGACCTCCTTCGCTTCATCCGGGAAGGGCAACTGACCTCCCAACTCGAACACCCGAACATCGTCCCGGTCCACGAACTGGGCGTGGATGAAGACGGCTGCGCCTACTACACCATGAAACGGGTCGAAGGCCGCACGCTGACGAGCATTCTGCAAGCCATCCGTAAAAACGATGCCGCCACCATCGCCGATTTCCCCCTCGCCCGCCTTCTCAACATATTCCAGAAAGTATGCGACGCTGTCGCATTCGCGCACTCGAAAAACGTGGTGCACCGGGATCTGAAGCCGGACAATATCATGGTCGGATATTTCGGCGAAGTGCAGGTGATGGACTGGGGCCTCGCCAAAATACTGCGCGCCATGGACGAAGCAGAAGCCGATGGGCTGTCGGCACCACGCGCCGCGTGGGTGGACCCGAATCAACTCAAGCGCGACACGTGGGGCCGCCTCCCCACCGACGATTTCAGCGATACGCTCAAGACCATCAGCGGTCGCGTGATGGGCACCCCCGGATTTCTCGCGCCCGAACAGATTCTACAGCAGAAACCCGAACCGTCCGGCGAGCGCGCGGACGTCTATTCTCTCGGGGCCGTGCTCTACGCGATACTGACCCTGCGCCCCCCCATTGGCGGAGGCGACATCAAGGATATGCTGCACCGGATCGTCCAAGGCGATTTCCCAGCGCCCGTGTTATTCAATACGGCCGATGAAACGGAAGGCGGCAGGGCCAAGGAAACCCGCGCGGGCTCCGCCAGAAAGGGCGGATTCCCCCATTGTCCCGACGGCTGGATCCCCACCGCGTTGTCGGACATCGCCATGAAAGCCCTGGCCGCGAATCCAGCCGACAGATTTTCCTGCGTGCAGGAACTGCAGCGGGAAATTGAGGATTACCAGCAGGGGCACATCTGGCACCTGGTGATAGACGATGATTTTTCGGATCCCGAAAGCCTTTCGCGCTGGGAGGTCGTCAGCGGCCAAGCCGAAATCGCGGAGGGCGAGTTGCGGCTATGGGGTGCAGAACCCTACGTGCTTCTGCTTCGCAGAGATGTTCCCGGAGATGTGCGCATTGAATTCGAGTGCCGCCAGGAGGGTCCCGCGCTGACCTGCATCGGTTGTTTCATGAATTCTATCCGCGATCCGAATCCGCGCGCCATTCCCTGGAGCGGATACGAATTCGAATACGGAGGTTACGACAACACGCGCAACGCCGTTCATCGCTTCAACGAGCAGATTTGGATCGAACCCGACAGCCCGATCACCTGCGGCAAGACCTACGATGTACTCGCCGAGCGCATGGGCCCCCACCTTCGATTTCTCGTCAACGGCAAGGAGATCGCCTCCCTGGCGGACCCCGATCCCCTTTCCGGAAATGACCGCGTGGCGTTGGGATTTGTCGGATGGAATGCGGAAATACGGTTTACGCGAATCCGCGTCTCCATGCTGGGCACTCCGTGGAAAGGCGATGTCCTGGAACTGGCCGAGCGTCAGATTCAAAAAGGCCGTTATGATGTCGCCATCGGGCTTTTTGAAGATATGCTCGAATCGTTTCCGGATGCCGAACGCAGGCGACGCGCGGAAGAAGGCCTTCGCACGGCGCGCCAACGACACACCCTCACGCACCGAATGCCGTCCTGGAACGAGATGTTGAAGAAGGCATGGCCGAACACCGATGCCCGCCTGCAAATGGTGAACGACGGGCTCTCGCTGGATATTTCAGGCAAGCCGGTGGAGACGCTTGAACCGCTCCGCGGGCTTCCCTTGAATGTGCTGTATTGCGCGCATTGCGGAATACACAGCCTGGAGCCGTTGCGCGGCATGCCGCTGAAGTCGGTCAACTGCACCGGCAACCCCGTTCGCAGTCTCGGCCCGTTGCGCGGTGCGCCGCTGCGGAATTTGCAGTGCGAGAATTGTCCGATCACGGACCTTGAGCCCTTGCGGGGCATGGCGCTCAAGATGCTTGAAATCAGCGCAAGCAATGTCTCCGACCTGGAGCCGTTGCGCGGCATGCCCATCACGTTCCTCTACTGCTGGTCGTCGCGCATCGAAAGCCTGGAACCCCTGCGGGGCATGAAACTCGACAATCTGAATTGCGCGGGGAATCGAATCGCCAGTCTGGAACCCGTCAGCGGCATGCCGCTGACAAACCTGCACTGTGGCGGGAATTGCATCCGCTATCTCGAGCCCCTGCGAGGCATGCCGCTGAGTTCGCTGTATTGCGGCGACAACGAAATAGAGGACCTGTCGCCGTTGGCAGACATGCCGCTGACGATCCTGGGCTGTCACAGCAACCGCATTACCGATCTCGGTCCCCTCAAGAGCTTGGAGCTCCTGAAACTGGACTGCGGAGACAACCCGCTCCGGGACCTCGCCTCCTTTGCCGAGAATCCGCCCGAGGATTTCCTGTTCGACTGTGACACCATAACCACTCCCGAGTTGAAGCGGCTTCACCGCCTGTGGGCGAAGCACCCCCGGTACGCGCGGCATGCACACAACGCCGAAACGCTGCTCAATCTTCGCGCGGGCGATCGGAACGAACTGCGAAAGCGTGCCGCGGTCTTCAAGGGACACCGTTATCTTTTCATTCCCCAGTTCATGCGATGGGCGGATGCCAGGAAGTTTTGCGAAGAACTCGGCGGTCACCTCGTCACCATCACAACACCCGACGAGGACGCCTTCATCGCATCCCTGTTCAAAAGCACATGCTGGTTCTGGCTTGGGCTTTTCGTGGACGAACACGGCCCGAAATGGGTCACCGGCGAACCGTTTGCCTACAAGAACTTCATCAGTGAATCCGAGGAGAAATTTCGCGGGCCGAAAGCCTTCGGAAAATTCTGGCGCACGGACTGCATTCCCGATCCGCGCAACTGCTTCATGATCGAATGGGATGAATGACTGCCGTCTCTTTATTTGGTCGGAATAAAGTATTCTCCGGTCGGCTGCACCTGTCCGTCCGAACGTGAAGGTCGTGGATCCTGCACCCAGACGCCCTGCACCGGACCGGAAGGCACCGGTACCGTGTTGTGAAAACCCTGTCCGGAGGCAAAGTTAGCCTCACCGCCCGGCCCGAGTTGCACGGGTGTCAATGGTGGTTTCGATTCCGGGGCCGTCCGTGGCGGCTTACGTGGCGGCTTACGCACAACGCCCGGATTGCTCCTTACATATGCCGAATTACGGCAATGCCACTGGCCATCCGCACAAAAGACCATGGGATTGCCACAACCCGGGCAGGGCGGCGCCTGAACTCTCGGCGGCTTGGGCGGTTTTTGCTCGTGCTTGACCGGGCCACCGCTGCTGCCGCCGCCAAGCATATTCGGATTGTAGGTGTTCACATACGGCCCACCACCCGATCCCGCGCTCGCCGTCTGCTGCGGCGATTCACCGGATGAAGACGATCCCGAAGATCCACCTGAATCGGAACTACCTCCGCTGAATATTTCTCCCGAGGCGCGGTCGGCTGCTGCCTGTCCGAATGCCGTTGCCGCCTGGCTGGCGCCTTCCTTCACCCCGTCCGCCACGGCATCACCAAGGACATTCCCCCAACTGTGTTCGCGATCACCCGCCGCCGTGCTTGCGGCAGATTGCCTGACAATCTCTCCCGCGGACGAGCCGCTGCTGTTCAAGATATGCCCAGCCTGTTCTCGCTGCTCATCCCCGCTGGTTGTCGCCCGCCGCACATCCTGCACGCTGGCGATCATCTGAATCTCTCCCACCCGGTCCCGGTTGACATCGCTGCCCTGAATAAAACCACCCAATACACTGTCATCACTGCCGCCATCGTCGCCATACTCAACCTCATCAGATGCCCCCCCTTCCGCATCTCGCAGTCCGTTCCCCGCAACGGAAGTATCGGCATACTCATCAGGAGGAGCCGTCGGAGGAACGCCGGCTTGCAGCAATCCGCCCAGATAATCCGCAAACTCATCATCCTGCTTCGATCCAACGTCGGGAGGAGGGCGTGAGGGCAACAGATCGCCTTGTTCAACAGCACGGGTAATTTCCTCTCCAAACTCACGGTTGAAATCACCAACCTCCCGGATTGCTTGAACAGCCTGCTCCGGAGTCCATTCCCCCGTCAGCAGTTTTTCCGTCAAGATATCCTGTAACTGTTCCGGACTCACAACCACCGGACCAAACAACGTTGGCACCAGCAACCTGTCTGGGTCTGCCGCAAGGTCCTGCCAGAACGTGTCATCCTGCTCGCCGTCCGAAGGAGGACCTTTCCCGTCATCAGCCACGTCGCCGCCGGTTTCCTGCCCGTCGCCTTCGCTCTCGCCACCTTTTCCTTCTTCCTGTGTTTTTTTGCCGCCGCGCAAAACGTCGAGCACATTCATCAAGTCGTGCGTCGCCTGGTCCCTCTCCGCCTGGGTCAGGCTTTTATCTTCGCTTCTGCTGACCAGCTCTTCGATGCGATCAGGCGTCAGCCCGCTCCCCGCCGTCCTCGATTTATCACCTTCCGCAGCAGCGGGACCTTCTGCCGGCAACTGTCCGCCCCGGCCCTCATAAATATCGGCCGCGTAGTCGCGCATGGCTGCGGCGTCTGTCATATGGCCGACAGAATTCTTAACATTGCTTAAACGATCCGGATCGTGGGTCAGCGTACGCTCAGCCATCCCCTCCAATCGTTGCATGCGATCGTATTCAGCATCGTACTGATCAAGCAACTGCTGCAATTGCGCGCCTGTGGCGGGATCTTTGGGGTCTCCGTTGTGCATGACCTGCTCTATCTGATTCTGCAGCTGCTGAATGTTCCGTTGGCCGGTCGTGAGATTTCTATCCACAAACTGTTCGACTTCCGCCTGCATGCCGCCGGCCGCACCCATTGCCTCATAGTTCTGACTTTCATAAGCCGCATTCAACAACGGGCGAAATCCTGCGCCGGCAATCTCCGCCATTGTGCCGAAATACATTTCCGCACCTTCGGCCATTGTGGGACGCCTGCCCTCCGCCTCCGCGCGCGATTCCATTTCAGACAGGTTCTGGTGCACAATTCCGCGAATGGGCTGTAAAACCATCTCGTCGGCCGTGCCCGCCAAGGCCCGGCCCACGGCTTCCACCTTGCTTTGCTCTCCGGCATGATGCCGCTGCAACTGCTCCTCCGCATGACGCCGCCCAATGTCATACGTGCCGATGCCGCTTGCTTCTTTGACAACCTGTCCGGCATCAATCGGACGATTGTCGCGCAGCGCATCGCCCATCTCTCTCGTGGCCGGGTCGGCGATTTGTCCCGCCACGGCTACGCCACTCATGACCTGCTCCGCCATGCCGGGCTCCGGTTTTTTTTCCGGCGCAAAGGAAGACTTGCCCTCCGTCAACGGTTCTGGTCTTCGCCCGCCGGCAACGCTTGCATCCCTTATACGCGTCGGGGTTCCATCCCCAAGAGCCGGCACATGAGATGGATCGGTAACCTTCGTGGGTGTGCTGCCCGGCGAATCCATGCGGGTTGTTGCGCCATCTGCCACCGGTCGCGGCGGCGCACCGGCATCCAGCTTGGTCGGTGCCGTAGATTGAGGGGTTGACGGTGGCGTCCGCTGGCCCAATCGTCCAAGGTCCGGATCGCCGGGCGGTTTCGGCACATGCTTCCACCCCGGATCGGCAAGATCGGCAAGACCCGGATCGCCCGTGACATATTTAACCCGCTCCCCAGGCTGGTACGGACCTGGAAATCCTCGCCCATCTGCAGTACCCGTCGGCGGATGAATCCGCGTATCTGATGGCACCGGAGTTACACCGGACTGAAGCCTGGTTGGCGTAAGCTGCTCCGGGCTTGGTGTTCGAATTCGGGTATCTGGCGATGCCGGCGCCACGCCGGGTTGCAACCTGGTTGGCGTTAGTTGCTCCGGTGAAGGTTGTCGAATGTGGGTATCCGACGATGCAGGGGTCACACCGGGCTGCAGCTTGGTTGGAGCCCTCTGCCCTGGCGTCGGGGGAGCGATAACGGTATCCGCGGGAGGCGGAGATGGACGGCCCAGCCGCCCCAAATCCGGATCGCCGGGCGGCTTCGGCACGTGCTTCCATCCCGGATCGACAAGATCGGCAAGGCCCGGATCACCTGTCACATACTTGACCCGCTCTCCGGGACGATAAGGGCCCGGGAATTTGACATTTTCAACGGGTGCCTGCTGCTGCATCTGCACGCCTTCAAAAATGGCATCCCAACTCATCTTTTCACCTTCTGCATTCACGGACGTAACAGAGAACAGGAAGAGTCCTGAAAGCAAAAGGATCGTAAGCCAATATGAATATA
>CAZTYH010000055.1:9008-21017 GCA_964617565.1 uncultured Verrucomicrobiota bacterium | reverse complement strand
GCACAGCGTAAACAACCTCGCCACCCTCATGCCACTTATCAATAAGCGCGGGGATGGTTTCAGGCGGATCCTGCAAATCAGCATCAAGCACTACCGCGGCGTCGGCCTCGACATAATCGAGCCCCGCCGTGATCGCGATCTGGTGTCCGAAATTGCGGGACAAGCGCAACAGTTTCACGCGGGTATCGGTTCGGCTTTTCTCCGCCACCCATTTCGCCGACCCGTCCGTGCTGCCGTCGTCCACGAAGAGCAGTTCCCAGTCTTCCGCCTGTCCCTCCATCACCTTTGCGACGCGATCATATAAAACGGGGATGTTCTCCTGCTCGTTCAGAAACGGAACAACCATCGCAATTTTTTTCTTTTTTCCACTGCTCATGATGCTTCCGCCTCCTTGATGACCTTCAGCGCTTCCGCGAGATTTCCCGCCACGGCATACGGCTCGCACAGGTCCGGCCCGAAGAACCGCTCCACCTGCTCCAGCTTGAGTCGCGCGATTAAAATGGTGCGGCATCCTGCGGCATGGCCCGCCTGTATATCATTGAGCCCGTCCCCAACCATCCAGCTTCGCTTCAGGTCAAGCCCAAGACTTTTTGTTGCTCGCAGAATGAGCCCGGGTTTTGGTTTGCGACAAACACAGGTTTTAACATATTTCCCGCGCATTTTCCTGTTGCCGCTCGGATGATGCGGACAATATTCCAGCGCATCCCAACGAGCCCCTTTTTTGCCCAGTTGCGCTGCCAGCTCTCTGTTTACAGCAGCCAGTTCCGACAAGCTAAGCGTATTCTTTGCGATACCGGGCTGGTTGGTAACCACGACAACCTTAAAGCCAAGGCGCTTTACGCCATTGATAAAAGAAGCCGCACCTTTACATGCGTGCACTTGCTTTGGTCGGCGCGGGGAGTCAAGAACGCCATGCGTTTCGTCATAAACCATGTCATTCAAGGTGCCGTCGCGATCGATAAAGACAGCCGGTGATTTCAACGATATCCGTTTACTTTTTTTATCCTTTTTCGCCATCGCGCTTCTGCACCTCCCCCGTCAGCACACGCTCCAGTTCGGCCAGACCCGTCGGCTTTCCAATCTCGTAAAACCGGTCATGCACCTCGAACGACGCCATTTCATTCCTGCGCACCAGATCTTCCTGCATGCGCGCGAGATCGAGCGGCATCGTAACCCCCTGATAAGCCTGCACAGCAGTGCGACGATATACGGAAAGACCGTAATCAATATAGTCTGCTTCGCCGAGCTGTGCTGCTTTTGAATAGAAAACCACTCGTCCGCCTGCTATACGGACATTGCTGCTATCCCAACGCCCTTCATTCCTGAACACGCACATCATCGCGCGGTGCTGTCGCTCCTGGAAAGCCCGGATCACGGCTTGATAGTCAGTCGGCAGATAGGAATCTCCATACAGTACCAGGAATGCATCTTCGAGATGTACAAGCGCGTTCAACAATGCGCCGCCGGTGCCAAGCAAAAGCGCGGGATCTTCGTATGAGTAACGGACCTGCATACCAAACCGACTGCCGTTACCAACAAATTGCTCCACCTGATGACCCATATAGCCCACGCAGAGCAACACGCGCTCTAGCTGATTGCGCCGAAGCAATGCGAACTGATGCTCAATGAAAGGTTTCCCCGCCACCGGAACCAACGCCTTCGGCAAATCACCCGCAACAGCCTTCAGGCGTGTCCCCAATCCGCCAGCGAGAATAACGACTTGCATACCAGCTCCTTCACTAATCACGGGTCGCGCCTTGTTTATCCATTCCACCCCCCCAAATCAAGCGCCTTCCTAATAGGGACAGACACATTTTTTCAATAAATCAAAATAAATCCCGGAAAAACTGCCTGCTCATTTCTTTAATTACTATGAGGGACCAACACTTTGCACAAGGAGAACAAGTAGTCATGAGAATGCCTAGACTTAAAATTCAGGATCGTTCCGTCTTCTATCATCTTTATAACCGTGTTGCCGGCGAACCGGATTTTTTCCCATTCGGGGATAAAGAAAAGGAGTTTTTTGTTCGTCTATTACACAAACTGGATCGCTTGTATTCAATCAAGGTTGTTTCCTACCAAATCATGTCAAATCACTTCCATCTTGTAGTTCATGCACCGGAAAACTCCCCTTCGCCCGAAGAAGTCTGCCGCAGATACGAAGCATATCATGAAGGGAAGCGCCGCATGACCCCGTCCGATCCCCGTTGCAAACTATGGATTGCCCGTGTTCGAGACATTAGCTGGTACATGCAGACTCTTCAGCAAAGCTTCACCCGATGGTTCAATCGAACCCGTCGTATGCGTCGCCGCGGCAGTCTTTGGGCTGACAGATTCAAGCACACGATTCTCGGCGATTCTCAAGCTGTCTGGGAATGTTGCAAGTACGTCGAAATGAACGCTGTGCGTGCTGGCATTGTTGAATCACCGGCCGATTATCGGTTCTGCAGTTTCGGCATGTGGACCAACACCGGATATCATCCATTTGCGATAAATGTTAAGGACGCTCTTTTCCCTTCGATACAGGGCTTCTATCCATTTCGAAATCTTGACGAACTCTACGCGTCCATGCGCAATACTTTTTCAAGAACACAAAAGTCACATATGCATGGTGATGAAGATTTGTCTGTTTTTGTAACCTACCTGGATCGCCGGGTCCGCTTTTGGGTTGATGGCTTGATCATAGGCACACAACTCTTTATCGAAGATCTTTTAACAAAACACCGAATCATGCCAAGCAGATCTGCGAGGCGAACATCATGCACAAAAACGCGATCACCAGCGCGTAACGATCTTGATCTTTGTGTATTTAAACAATTGAGATGCGTGTGATTAGCGGGATAACATGTCCAATATATACTTCGTAGAGCATGGTTTATTCCCATCCGCCGAACGAATTATTTCGCCTCTCTCCAGAAATGAAGGATGTCGGTCAATGTTTGATCTAGCAGAAATTTCGGACTCCATCCGAGCTCCTTAAGGCGACGATTATCCCCTATTTTAACCGGCTCGTCCAATAATCGTACTTGCGCAGGATCTGCTTCAACGCACACCGGAGCCTTTGCCATGCCAACGAACCGATCGAGCACATCGCTCAATCTGTAACCCATGCCAGCACAAATATTATATACGATTCCTGTCTGTCCCTTTTCTGCAAGTATGTGCATAGCCGCGACACCATCTCGCACGTCAAGAAGATCACGGACGACATCGAGATTGCCAACTTTTAATACGGATTGCTTGCCTCGCTCGATCGCGACAATGCCTCGTGCGAAATCGGAAGACATATCTCCGGTTTTGCGCGGACCAATCAGGTAGAACGGTCGCAGTCGCACGATCGGGATTCCGTAACGATCGGCATACAAGAGCCCAATATGATCCTGCGCAAGCTTACTGACTCCATAAGGTGTCAGCGGATCAAGTTGCCAGTCTTCTGATATCGGTTTGTCGTCAGCCTTGGATGCATACTCCGCACTTGAACAAGCCATAATAACCTTTGTGCCTGTCCCTTTGACCGCTTCAAGCAGGTGGACCGTGCCGCGGACATTCACATCGAAAGTCCGGAGCGGACTCTGCCACGAAGCCGAAGGAAAGCTTTGCGCTGCAAGGTGATAAACGATTTTCGGCATTTGCTCAGCGATAAGCGCCTTCACGCCTTCGGCATCGAGCACGTCTGAACGAACGAAGGAAAAGGATGCATGACGCAGCACTCGACAAACAGGCCCTGCCTCTATGTCTGTCCCTATGACGGTGCAGCCGGAAGCCAGAAGGTGCTCAATCAAATGGCCGCCGATAAAACCGCCGGCGCCGGTAACCAGGCATTTCATCAGATTAACCGCTGTCCCGAAGGCTTAAAATCCGCCCGACTTTTTCCGACTCGTAAGCGGCCAGAGCGACCCGCATGGCTTCCAGTCCGTCCACACCATTGCCAATGGGTTCCCTCTTTTCGCGTATCGCGTTTACAAACTCTTTCCATTCCGCATTCCATGACCGGTCTCCGCCGCGATATTCAGTAACCGTTTCAGCAAATGGCGCATCAAAATCGCGCTTTCCGAAAATCAGTTTTTCGGTCCCGTAACTTGATCCAAGGCCCTCAACCCGGATGTAGCCGTCCTCGCCGAACACCTCGAAGGAGAAAAGATTTTTCCATTGAGTTAGACTCGCATGAAGACTGGCTGTTGCGCCGTTCTCCATGCGAAAGATAGCCATCCCATTATCATCTAATGCCTGTCCCTTAAAATAGAACGTGCCGGTCATGCACGAAACCTCGCGATACTCGCCCATGAACCAACGGAACAAATCCATTGCATGGGAACCCTGCTCGATGAATTGCCCACCTGCCACCTGCGCCGGATCGGCGCGCCATTCGTTCTCGTAGCCGGGCCTGCCGCAAATGCCGTAGCGGCAACGGCCGAAGAGCGGCTTGCCGATCCGCCCCTCATCCACCAGCTTCTTCGCATCTCGAATCGCGGGATGGTGCCGGTGATTGAATCCGCACTTCAACACCCTCCCCGTTTCGCGCGCGACGCGCACCATGGCCTCCGCCTCTTCCAACGTCCGGGTCAGCGGCTTCTCACAAAGAACATGCTTGCCCGCTTTCATGGCCGCCATGCTGATATCGGCATGCACATAGGGTGGAGTGCAAATCAGAACGGCGTCCACATCGTCGCGATTAACGGCGCTTTTCCAGTCGTCGGATGCATCACACTTCATGACCGACGCCATCGCCTGCGCATGGTCGAGATGCAGACTCGCAATGATCTTGATCTCCGCGTCCGGATCGTCCTTCACGGCAGGAGCCCGACGACGGCACTGAAGACCTGACCCGATAATCGCTACTCGCAGCATGGCTTGTCGCCTCCTCACGTCATGTCCATCTTACCCGAATGGCGGCCCCGCCCGACGTTGAGGCAGGTAATCCCTTTCTTTTCAAGGACATCCGCATCCAGCATGTTGTTCACATCCACAACCAGCGGATTGGCCATCAGCGCCTTGATTTTATCCAAATCCAGCTTTCTGTAGTCCGCCCACCCCGTGATGATCACCGCGGCCCGTGCGCCCCGCAAAGCCTCGTAAACATCGTCAACAAAGATGAATTCCTTGTGCTTCGCAACCTCGGCACGATCAGCCATGGGATCATGCGCAACAACGATCATCTTTTCGCGCACCATATCGCCGATGATTTCAATCGCCGCCGAGCGCCGCAACGTGCTTGTATCCGGCTTGTACGTCAGGCCCAATACTGCGACCCGAACCCCATCGAGGCGCCCAAAAGACCGCTTCAGTTTTCGCACCACAAGACGGTTCTGCGCACGGTTTGCAGACCAAACCCCGTCAAGCATCGGGGTCTCGACCCCCGCGCGATCCCCCAGGTTGCGCAACGTCTGCATATCCCGCGCAAGTGTGCCCCCGGAAAAACCCAGACCTGGCAACAGCATCGCTTTGGGCCCGACACGCGGCTCCATCCGCAGCACCTCGGCCAACCGCACGCCATCCGCTCCGACTTCATCACAAAGGTTCCCAAGCTCGTTCGCAAACGTTACCGTCGTCGCAAGAAAAGCGTTCAGCGCATGCTTGGTCATTTCCGCCGTACGCAAATCAACCCGCTTCCACTCGGCTCCCAGTGGGGCCAGCATTTGCTCTATACGATCCAACGTGCGCGAATCGTCCGCTCCGATGACAGGCAGGGGCGGCTTGAGAAAACGCTCGATGGCCTGCCCCAGCCGCAAGTTCTCGGGACTATAGGCAATACCGAAATGAGCCCCGGGATTCACATTCCTGATTTCGGTCGCAATACGGTCGCACGTCCCCACGGGCACCTGTGCCGTCACAAACAAAAGCGTGTCGGACTCCATATTTGGTGCCATGGCCCGAACATCACGAAAAACAACTTCGAGGTCGGAATGATCGTTTTCGTCCACCGGCGTATCATGCATCAGCATAACACTTGCCCGCCCCTGCACTGCGCCCGCCACATCCGCCGTGAAGCGCAACCGCCCGGACTCAAGCCCCTTTTTGATCAACTCGTTCAGGCCCGGTTCATAAAGCGGTGCCTTGCCGGCTTTCAAGGATTCAATCTTCGCTTCGTCCATGTCGGCGGCAAGCACGTCACAACCAAGGTCGGCCAAACATGCTGCTCCGACAATTCCCTGGTGCCAGAGGCCGACAACGGCGATGGAGTGTTGGAGTGTTGGAGTATTGGAGTACTGGGCAGAGGAATCGCCACCACCTGCCCCGCAATTCAATTTTACATCTTTCTTCATCACGCCATTACTCCATCACTCCAGTACTCCATCACTCCGCCCCCTTCTCTTTCCCCAACATCCGCCTCACCGCAATCCGCACCGACTCGTCCGATGAATGGCGCGTTTTCCAACCGAGCGCATTGATTCGGTCCACCGTAAAATGAACACGCGGCTGATCGCCCGGCCATGCCTTTTTTACACCTTCAATCAGGATCCGCGCATTCTTTAAGCCCATCTCCTCGCGAACGACCTCTGCAATGTTCGTCACGCGCGAAACCGTTGTCGTGCCGAGGTTGAACACATCGCACGGCTTGTCATCGGTCATCGGAATATTCCGGAACCCGAAGGCCATACCATCAATGCACTCCTCCACGAGAAAATAATTTTTCTCCTGCCGGCCGTCGCCGCGGATCAGCAGTTCCTCCGGATTCGCTCGGAACTTGTTGATGAAGTCGAAGATCACGCCGTGCGTCATGCGCGCGCCGATCACATTGCCGAACCGGTAGATCCAACCCCGCAACCCATAGACACTGCAGAAGGATGAAATGAAGGCCTCGCTGCCGATCTTCCCTGCGCCGTAAGTCGAAACCGGAAGCAGCGGCCCAGCCGCCTCGGAAACCGACACGTCTTCGCACAGATCGCCATATACCGCACCGGTGGACGAAAAAAGAATGGGCTGAATGTCCAGCTTGCGCATTGCTTCCAACACATTGAAGGTCGCCATCGTGCAGTCGCGTAAATCGCGCACCGGCTGTTCGTGGCTTCCAATAATGTCCGTGTTGGCCGCGAGGTGCCAGACCAAGTCGTGCCCTTTCATCTCGGCCTGCAGTCGTTCCGCATCGAGCACGTCCTCCTGCACAAAACGGAAATTGGCCCTGCCCTGATGCGCCTTAATGAACTCCAGCCGCCCATTCGAAAGGTTGTCGTAGCACGTCACCTCGTACCCCTGCGGCAACAGGATATCGAGTACATGACTGCCGATAAATCCGGCACCGCCGGTCAAAAAAACGCGCTTAACGGAATTGCCCAATAGTTGCGTCATTTCAATCCCCAGACTTAATCCGCCCCACCTTCACATCTTCGATCATGGAGTCCACGGCGGTGGTTACGGCTTCGCGCGAGTTGAGTTGATTATTCCAGCCCCGTGCCCGGATTTTGGTTGTGTCGAGCCGATACACCGGCACGTCGGCCTTCCAGCCGCGCGAACCACCGGTGAATTCGTATTTCACGCCGGACAGCTTCATCCGCTCGCAGACGATGTCCGCAATCTCGCGGACGGTCAGAAAGTCCGGCGTGCCGACATTGAAGACATCGTAGCCCTTCGTCTGCTTCTCCTCCATCAGCGCGAAGGCCGCCAACACATCCTTAATGTAAATGTAAGGCTTGCTCTGCGTGCCATCTCCGAAAATCTTTAACCGCGCCGGTTCTTTTGCGAGACGCAGCAGGAAGTCATATGCCACACCGTGCGTCTGCATCGGCCCCACGACATTTGCGAAACGGAACACCGTGCCGGTCATGTCGAACATGAAGCTGTACGCGCTGATCAGCGACTCGCACGAAAGCTTGCACGCGCCATAAGTCGAAACCGGGATCATCCGGTCATAATTTTCGGGAATCGGTACGGGCGGCACTTCCCCATAAACACCGCTCCCGGAAGTAAACACGATCCGGCGCACGCCCGTTTTGCGCATCGCTTCCAGCACGTGGTGCGTCGGAAGTGTACCGTTCAGGAAGTCCACGGCAGGCTCTTTCTGCGCGCTGGCGATGTCGGAGTTTGCGGCGAAGTGATAGACGGTGTCATGCCCGGTCATGGCCTTGAGCAGCGCGTCTCCATCCTGAGCGTTGGCCTCGACAATCGTGAGGCGGGGATCGTTCACGCGCTCGCCGAAATGCCATCGCCGTCCGGTGCTGAAGTTGTCGAATACCGTTACGCTGTTATTTGTCGTATCGAGCATGCGGTTCACAAAATGCGAACCGATGAAGCCCGCGCCGCCGGTCACAAAATATTTCTTATGCGGTTGTGTCATAACCTGTTTTCCAATGTCTGGAAAAAACTGGGGCGATTTTTCCAAGGATTGGAAAATTTATCGAGCCTTTTTCCAGATAGCGGAAAATTGCGCCCTTGAAACCGGGGCCGGGCATTGGATATTACATCGCATTACGAGGAGCTTTGCCCTATGAAACTGATGCACAGAGCACGGTCCGCCATGTTCATGGTCGCCGCCTGCCTGGCCGCAATTCTTGCCGCAGGCTGCGAGGATGGCGGCGGTGGCGGGTTGAATCTTAATAAGATCGGCCCCAACGATCCTAATGCGGTGGTCTGTATGGGCGACAGCATCACGGCCGGCACAGCGGACGGAGGGGCCCCCTACCCCGCGCGCCTGGCCGAAATGACCGGCAAGCGCGTGATCAACGAAGGGCGCGGTGGAGAGGAGGCTGGCGGGGCAGCGGGGAGGATCGGCTCGGTCTTGAGGGCGAACAGGCCCGGCGTGGTAACGATTCTGTATGGCGCAAACGACGTGCTGCACAGCCGCAGTGACGAGTCCATTCTCAGCGCCCTGCGGCGGATGATCAACGTAGCCCGCGAAGATCAAACGATTCCGGTTCTGGCCACGCTCACTCCAATGACCGGTCTTTACAAGCCATGGAGCGGAGCCGTCATGGCACTGAACGATGATATTCGCGTTCTCGCCGCCACGGAAGAGGTGAAACTGGTTGACCTGGAAAAGGAATTTTCGGATGCACCGGACCTGTTTCTTCACGATGGCCTTCACCCCACCGATCTCGGAAATTACCTGATCGCCCGCGCGTTTGCAGAACTTTTCTAACCCCGCATCCACGAGCGTGTATTTGACAAAAAAGGACCGTGCCATCATCTTGTTAGCGCGATGAACAAAGAACACCAGATTCTGGATATCCAGGAGAAGATGGCCGACGAGAAAGTCTCCGCGCTTCGCAAGTATCAAAACCTTGTTGTCGGCAAGACCGGATTAGGCGCCCTGTTGCGTTACGAATTTCTCCACACTTTTATCAGCGGAATTCCGGGCGCGCTGGGACTGGCCCTTCGCCGGCTGATCTACCCCTGCATGCTCGGCCGCGTCGGACGGAATGTTGCGATCGGATCGCACGTCACCTTTCGCCATCCTCACAAGGTATTCATCGGCGACAACGTGGTGATTGACGATCATTGCCTGCTCGACGCCAAGGGGGACACGAACCAGGGCATCACGATCGGTTCGGGCGTTTTCATCGGGCGAAACACCATCCTTCATTGTAAGAATGGCGACATCGTTATCGGTGACGAAGCCAACATCGGCTTCAACTGCGACATCGCATCCTCAAACTACGTGGAAATCGGCGCGAAAGTGCTGATCGCGGCCTACTCATACATTGTCGGCGGAGGACATGATTTCTCGCGGACGGATGTTCCAATCATGGACCAGGAACGCGTCGCAAAAGGAATTCGTGTCGGCGATCATTCATGGATCGGCGCCGGGGTCACGATCCTGGACGGGGTCACGGTAGGGTCCGATGCCATCATTGGAACCGGCGCGGTCGTCACAGACAGTCTGCCTGAGAAATCAATCGCGGTAGGCATGCCGGCCCGCGTGGTTCGGAAACGCGACGCGACATAGAACCCGTCAGAACGTCTTCCCCTGCAGGCGCCGGATTTTATAACCCAGCAGATCCCAGAGGTAGCGGATAAACCCGATTTCCCCGCTGCTCATTTTCAGGCGGAAGATGTGTGTGTAGCCTTTGAATGCGCGATAGATCACGTTGAACACCATATTGTTCGGCCAGCGGATGAGGCGGCGTGAAAGCTTCGCCAGCGACGGAAACTCGATCACCAACGCGAAAAACTTGTGAAGATTTTCGAACTCGCGCTTGGTCAGCCCCTTGTTGATCGGCGACTCGACCTGGTAGGACGCATGCTGGATATGGCCGGGATCGAGATAGCCCTTTTCGATGCAATACTTGTGCATTTCCGTGCGCGGATAGGGCTGGAATATGGAAGCCCATGCATAGGCCGGCCTCACCTCCGTATTGACCTGTATCGTTTCGTACGCGTTATCAATCGTTTCCTCCGGCAGGCCCACCATGTTCTGGGTCATGATCGTAATGCCATACTTGTGAAAGCAACGCGCGGCATTGACGATTTGTTCGTTCGTCATGTTGCGCTTGAGCACGGTGCGCCGGATCGCTTCGTTGCCGCTTTCGATCCCCATGGCGATCGTGATGCAGTTCGCTTCCTTGAGATAACGCGCCACGTCATCGTTCACCAGGTTCGCGCGGACATAACAGATCATGGGCAATCCGACACGGGCCTTGTACACCTCTGAAAATTCCTTGAGCCAGTTCTTGTTCATGATGAAGAGATCGTCGTGGAAATAGACGACTTTCAACGGATACCTGCGCCGCACATCTTCCACTTCCTGCACCACGTTCTCGACACTGCGCATGCGGCAGTACTGGCCCGGCCCCGCCTCATCCTTGTAAAGCTTCTTCAGCATGTGGTTGAAGCAGTAGGTGCAATCGTAAGGACATCCGCGGCTCGCGAGGAAATGCTTCACACTGCTGTGCGCATAGGCATAGTATTTCAGGAAAGACGCGCGATCCGGAAACGGCAGTGAATCGAGATCGTGAATGAGCGGGCGCATGGGATTTTTAATCACCTGCCCGTCTTTCTTGAGCCACAGGTTGCGAATGCCCGAGTAGTCGCGGCCGTCCCGCAAACAATCCAACAGCTCCACCAACGCCTCATCGCCCTCGCCGCGGCAAATGATATCCACCTCTTCTTTCTCGATAATCTCCGGGAAGAAGGTCGGGTGCGGCCCGCCCAGAATCGAAATGAATTTCGTGTGCTGACGCAAACGGCGAATTAACTCGAGATAATACGGCTCCGAGCCGCTGGTAACCGAGAACCCGATCACATCCGGCTTATAATCTTTCACTGCCTGGAACAGGTTCTTTTCCAGGTTGGTGAGCATGAGATCGGCTTCATGCCCATGTTTCTTGACGTTAGCGATCAGGCACATAATGCCCATGGGATCGGTAATGTCCAGGGAGGCCGTTTTATATACAAATAGACATTTCATAGCTGTTCCGGGTCTGACTCAGGGGATCAGTCAGTAATAGAATACGCGCTTCTTGGCAAGCCGCAACATGCAGCCGCAAAATAGCGCTTGTCCCAAACCAAGCGCCCAAGGTAGCTTCGCCACGGAAAATGAGCATGGAAATCAACGCCCAGGAAGTGCCGGCGGATATCGAGACCGCCTCGCCCGACTATGCCCGCCGCTTTGCGGGTCCGGTTGGAGAATGGATGTTGGATCTCCAACGCCGGATCGTGCTGGATTGGCTGGCCGCCACGCCGGGTGCTTCCGTGCTGGATGTGGGCGGCGGTCACGCGCAACTCGCCATCCCGCTGATGAACGCCGGTTTTGATGTGACGGTACACGGCAGCGACGAGTCCTGCCGCGCGCGAATCCAGCAGGAGGTGGACAACGGCCGTTTGCGCTTTGTCACCGGACCGATGCTGGCACTGCCTTTCCCGGACCGCTCCTTTGATTACGTCGTGTGCATCCGGCTCCTGCCCCACTGCGCGCGCTGGCCGGATCTGGTTCGCGAGCTGTGCCGTGTCGCACGCCGTGCGGTCATCGTGGACTATCCCGCATGGCGCAGTGTGAATGTTTTTTCCGGCCTGCTCTTCAACCTGAAAAAGAGCGTCGAAAAGAATACGCGCCCCTTCCGGCTTTTCCGGCATGGC
>CAZTYH010000055.1:4568-8908 GCA_964617565.1 uncultured Verrucomicrobiota bacterium | reverse complement strand
GAGGGACGCCTGTGCTCGTCACCGGTGCGACAGGCTTCACCGGACAGGTGCTGACCCGAAAACTCTGTGAGCGGGGCCTGGAAGTACATGCTATTGCCCGCGCATCGTCCAGCCGAAGCGAACTCGAAAACCTTCCCGTGAAGTGGCACATCGGAAACGTCTATGATGCGGAAATCGCGGAGAAAGCGGCGAGCGGAGTCCAATACGTTTTCCATGTCGCCGCAGCCTACAGAACAGCGGGGATCCCTGATGAGGAATACCACCGGGTTCACGTCGAAAGCACAAAGAATCTTGCAGCGCTGGCGTTGAAGCAGCCGGATTTCAAAAGGTTTGTCCATGTTTCCACTGTCGGTGTACATGGCCACATCGAAGAGCCGCCCGCCGACGAAACCGCTCCGTTCCGTCCGGGCGATATTTACCAGCGCACGAAAGCCGAAGCGGAAGCTTGGCTTCACGAATTCGCGACAGCCAACAAGCTGCCCTACTCTGTCATCCGACCCGCTGCGATCTACGGCCCCGGCGACCGCAGATTGTTGAAAGTGTTCCGCATGGCAAAAGCGCCTGTCTTCATTCTGCTCGGGCGCGGCCAATGCCTCTACCATCTGATTCACGTGGATGATCTGACCGAAGCGATTATTCGAGCGGCATGGCATCCAGCCGCACTCGGCGAGGCTTTCATCTGCGGCGATCCCGCAGCGGTCTCGCTCGAAAAAATGGGGCGAACCATTGCGGACGAAATGAAGCGTCCGTTCCGCGTCCTCCGCCTGCCCGCATGGCCGTTCTTTGCGTTGGCCGACGCGACCGAAGCGATTTGCAAGCCGCTTAAACTCAGCCCGCCGATTTATCGGCGTCGCGTTGCGTTCTTCACAAAAGACCGATCCTTCGACACTCAGAAATTAAGAACACGGCTCGACTTTACCTATAAATGGGAAGCGGAAGCGGGATTGCGCGCAACCACCCGCTGGTACATGGAACACGGATGGCTATGAACAACACGTCACCCTGTCGGTCGCGATGGATTCATCCCTCGCATATCGCGCTGCTCTTGATCCTGATCCTCGCAACATACTTCCGGTCGGCAGGTTTATTTCGCGGACTCGGTGAGGGTGCGATCTTTCATCCGGATTCACCGAAGCAGGTCGCCATGCTTCGCAATTATCTGCACGGCCACCACGTGGTCTATTACGACAGTTGGTTCTATGACGGATATCCTTATGGCCTGAACCGGCTGGACGAGTTGATCATCCGGTCGGCTCGCGCTATCGGCGAACCGATTCGCTCGTGGACCCACCCTCACCTGCCCACGCCGCAACCTCCATTGCACCTAGACCTTTTTTTCTGGGGACGCGTTTTACGCGTACTCTATGGCCTGCTTACCGTGGGACTGCTTTATGCCATCGTACGGCGCTTCGGAGGCTCGCGTTTCAGCGGCCTGATTGCGGCGCTTCTTTACGCGGTCGCGCCCCTGGGCTCGACGGTAACACACAGCGTGACCGGTGACATCGGGCTCGACCTGTTTCTCCCCGCGGCCATCTGGTGCATTGCCGGATATGTGTACTCCGGAAAAACCCGGTGGTTTCTTCTTTTCGGTTTCTTCTGCGGCTTCGCTTTCTCGTGCAAGTATCAGGCGGCCCTCGCGCTTTGGATTCCCGCCTCCTTTGCGCTTTTTTCGGTCCTGGTTAATCGCCGCCTGTTTTTATCCATGCTCAGAAACGGCCTCGCGGTCCTCCTCGGTTTCCTGGCCGGCGCCGCCGCCGGCATTCCACCGCTGCTGGTCAACCCGAAAACCACATGGCAGGACATGCGCATCAATTTCCGGAATATCCAGGGTTACAATGCGCCCGAAGGCTATTTCGAGCAGCCCCTGAGCCAGCGCCTTTGGTATGGCTTGAGCACGAATTTGCCTTTTGTCCTGCGTTGTCTCGGATGGGGCTTAACCATCCTCTGCGTCGCAGCACTTGCCTGGGCTGTGTTGCGGCTCTGGAAAGAGCGCACCGAATCTCAGGCACAAATGCTTCGCTCAAACGCCATGAGAATGGCCATCGTTTCTTTTCCTTTCGTCGCCTTGATGCTCTCCACCGCGCTCAAGCCTCACATTCAAGGCTTCCACTTCTCTTTTCTTGCGCCGGTCATGGCCCTTTGCGCCGCACTCATCCTGGATGATGTTTTCAGTCGGCGCCCCGGACTTCTGCTGCGCTCCCTCGCGGCACTGGTCGCCGCACTCGCACTCACCGAATCCATCTGCGCCATGCAGAGGGAGACGTATTTCTGGAAACAGGATGAGATCAGAAATTACGGTACGACCTTCACCCAACAGGTGTTTAAGTCGCCACCAGCAGTCAGTGCGGATCTCGATGCCGGAAACGTCCTGAAATATTTCTATGCGGAGCCGGCTGAAATGCCTGTCTTCCGCAATCGGCCGAGCGTCGTTGTATCGCCGCATGCGAAATGGTGGCTCGCTGCCCATCAATTACCCGTGCCGTGCGTGCCATGGCCTGTCGCGCAATCGTGGATGTTCATAAACGGCCCGGTATTCCCCGTCAGCGACCGTATGTTTGTGGTGCCTTCAAGCGGACCCGGTTCCCTTTATCGGGAATGCACCTGCTGTGAAAGACCGCCCCTTGCAGTGATTACCGGAGGCGCGTGCGGATGGGCGATCGAGCGCGCGCTGGTTTTCGATCAGCCGTCAGAAATATTGCGGCTCGGACTCCGGACCGGCCGCTGGCCCGCACGCTATGAATTCAAGACCGGCGGCAATCGGCACTCCGGCTTTCTGCTTCCACAATCACAATCCATCGTTGAAATACCTGCCAGGCCCGCATATGCGTTCCCATCGCAAAACCATCGCCCAGGCGCTTACATACTCGATTTCAAAGCGCGCGCGCAACTGGGTCCTGTTTGGGTAACCGTGCTGAACGACCCACGCGAGATCGCATTATTCGAGTTTTCCGGCCCCGATCCGAAGGCGCTTCCTGACGATCTTCTTTCCGATTTATCCGAAGTGGAACTAAGTGGGATCCTGCGACGTCTTCGATACATCGAGGGCGGGCGCCGCACACCCGCCGAGGATGGTTCTTTCACTCTCTGCGACCACATGCCCCCGCTGGCTGCGGGCACCTACATACTGACCGCCGAAGTGCACAACCCGGGTGCCGCGCAAAGCCTGGAGTTCGCGCTTAAAGATTATTCCGACGATTCCAGACCCCGCGCGTGGCATACCGCGATTTTGAAGCAAGGAACACAAAATGTTTCATGGAAGTTCGCGAAAAGTTTCACGCCTTACGACGGCGAGATCGTCCTGACAACGGATGCTGAAGGGGTCGTCATCGAACGATGGGAAATCAAACCGGACCTCGACGGAGAGAGCATTTCACGTCCCGTTGTTGAGTCCGAAGACAATCCGATCAAGCCATTGGATATCGGAATCCACTTCCCGGGCATAGGGACACTCGAGCGCCTTTATTTCCCGGAAACCCTGGCCGGCGGAGAACCGTTCCTTCACACCACGCAATGGACGCTCGACGAAAAAATCCGGCACAGCACTTTCCACGAAGCCATGGTCTTCATTCATTTACGCAATGAAGAGGGGCAACGCGTTGCTTCTTTTGATTATCTACTGCGGGCGGCTTCGCTGGCCACCAACCGAATGGTTTGGCGTGAAGACTTGCTGCCCCCCGATCTACCGCCGGGCACCTATTACATCGAAGGCGGACTTTTCAGCCATTTCAGCCGGAAACGGTATCGTTTCTCGCCGCGGGACGCTATCGAGTACAATCGCAGCCGCCGCAGCATCCGGCTCGCGGCAATCACAGTCCGATAACATCTGTTTCGGACCAATTGCGGCTCCACGGCAGCCATTCGATGGACTCTATTCGAATAGCCCCATCACCCTCTATCAAGCCGAGCAAATACAGGTCGCCACGGCCCCCCTCCACGGCAACTTCGGCCCTCCATTGTCGAATATCCGGGGGCAGGACCGCTTCCGACAAGGTATAAGCTCCCTCCCTGACGGCGAAGCGAACCCGTTCGACCTTTCCGGTGACGGCACCCCTTATTTTCAAGAGCCAATCTCCAGGCGATGGCCTGAAGGGCTCAACCAGAGTCGCCCACCTCAGTGGCCGGCCGCTCCAGTCGTTATCATCCGTCAGCCGTGGAAGCGAAAGCACACCATCCCGGCACAAAGAATCACGTGGCGATGTCGTTAATATCATCTCTCCATTTTTTCCGCTGCATGAAACCCTGAGCGGATTGGCCAGCAGCTTCCTTATCGTTGCGCGTGATTGCGATGAGGCCGCCATTTTCACCTGCCGCCGGTCCATTCGCGCCAGGGCGGAAGCCAA
>CAZTYH010000055.1:0-4468 GCA_964617565.1 uncultured Verrucomicrobiota bacterium | reverse complement strand
TGACGCGTCAGGCAGAGCAACGGATGCACAAGGAAACGGCCGGGACAGTCAACATGAAGTAACAGCGCAAAATATGTGATGGACAGAACAAGACCGGAGAACGCCAGGAACGAGAAGAACCCCACAGCAAGACGGGAACCGCGGGTGAGTGTCACGGCGAGGCCCGGAACGAGCAAAGGGACCACGGCAAAAAGGTAGCGACCCGGAGTGCTGTCCCACGTGGACACAAACGGCCATATATTCGTACAGTTTAAAACAGCGCAGGAAATAAAAGTCGCAGCCACGGTTATCTGAAGCAGGCGGGAATCGCGATCACTGCGCCACCACACAAACTGCGCAGCGATCAATCCATAAAGCGCAAGGATTCCCGCCCCTGCTCCGTAACGATCCAGAAGAATCAGAAAACTCCCTTGCGGAAATGACCACAACGCTTCCCCCACCGGCTGCGAAGGACCACTATACATATAGCGCTGGATTGCAAACCAAGCCCCATATCCAGCGAGCAAAAAGCATCCATACAGAATCAAGCGCGGTATTTTCCTGTGCCATTCACATTTTTCCGTCAGCAGCGCCAAGCCGAAGAAACCCGCGCCCAGCAGCCCCAACGGCAAAAAGCGAAGATGCATGAATGCGCTGTATACCGCGGCAAAGGACGCTACGGTCAAAGCCGTCCATGGTCGCTCTTTCGCGGCGGCAATCGCCCAGAACAACCAGATCAGCAGAACAGCGCCCGGAATTTCGGCCAACACCCTGCTTGAAAAACTGCTCCAATATACGCTTCCGCACATCAGGACGAGACCAATCCATGTCGCCTGGTCGGAAGCCTCCAGCCGCTTGCATAACAACCATAAGCCCGCGCATCCGAGCGCGGCGATCAGTCCCATGCCGATACTACGCCCCACGATCGCATCGCTTCCAAGAGGCCCGAGCGGCGCAAGCAAAAGCGGCAAGCCAAACGGATGCCATGAATACCAACGATCATCACGAGCATTGTCCGCCAAGTGCATGTGTCCTTGAGGAACGACATCCTCTGGATCGCTCAAACGGTAATGGCGCGCCCATGCTCGCTGCATATCCAGCGAGTGATCATTGTACAGGCTGTCCATCATCATGATATACACGCATTCGTCGCCCCCACTGGCGCCAACAACCTTTGCCGCGTAGTAACAGATCCCGCTGTAGAGCAGCCATGCGGGCAATAGAAGCAGGGCCAACCAGGCACGCGGCGCATGGCGTCTCTTCTCTACCTGCTCCGGCCAAAGCCTCACCAAGGTCCACGCACACAACACGGCCGGCGCGAAGAATCGTATATTTGATGAAACTCCCACGGGAAGAACATCGTCGAGCATGGCCACCGCACCGACCAGGGACATCGCGGCCAGGGGACTCAAGGACTGCAAAAGCGAACCGAGGCCCTGGCTCCCCGCCCATCTGCGCGCGAGCAGAAAACATATTGGAAGCGCAATCTGTGCCAAAATAATTGCGGCCCGCCAGGTTTGAAGAAATTCAGTCCGCCAGACCCAGACGGTTCCAGCTTCGTTTGGCAGAGGCAACGTCAAGACGGGGGTCTGGATAGCGAAGTACGCCCCCATGCCAACGCACACAAGCCACAACACCCAAGCCAAGGACTCATGTCCTGTCTTCACTTGTCAGCCCCCTGCCCAATGCGCGCAATCTATTCATTCGCGCACAGTGGGTGCAATCGAAAAATCTTTGCCTGCATGGAGGGTTTTGCTAGGTATTAGCGATGCATCAGGATGAATCACCCGACATTGAGCTTAGCGTGGTCATGCCGTGCCTCAACGAGGCGGCCACCATTGCCGACGCCCTGGACCTCGCGCGACAGTTCATTGAGCAATCCGGTTTGCGAGGCGAAATCGTTGTTTCCGATAACGGGTCCACCGACGGCTCAATCGAGATCGCCCAAAAAGCCGGGGCGCGAGTAGTGAACTGCCGCGAGAAAGGCTATGGATTCGCGCTGATGGGCGGTATTCAAGCGGCCCACGGCAAGTATATCGTGATGGGCGATGCGGATGCCACCTACGACTTTCGCGAAGCGGTTCCGATGGTGAAAGCCCTGATGGAAGGCGCCGATTTCGTGATGGGATCCCGTCTTCGTGGCAATATCGCGCCGGGCGCCATGCCAAGCCTCCACCGCTGGCTTGGCACACCTGTGCTGACTCGTTTCATTAACTACTTTTTCGGGATAAGGATTTCCGACTGTAACTGTGGCCTCCGCGCGTTCACGCGCACGGCTTATCAGCGGATGCGGCTGATCTCCGGCGGCATGGAGTTCGCCTCCGAAATGATTGTTAAAGCGGCACTCTTGAAGCTGAAGGTGGTTGAAATTCCCTGCTCCCTGCATGTATGCCGG
The DNA here is from genome assembly GCA_964617565.1 of uncultured Verrucomicrobiota bacterium. GTDB lineage: Bacteria > Verrucomicrobiota > Kiritimatiellia > CAIQIC01 > JAGNIJ01 > JAKJGV01. The sequence continues at coordinate 2,094 of CAZTYH010000055.1, read as the reverse complement.
AAAGATCGCAAGCCGCACTTGAACACCTGGCGTGACGGCTGGCGACATTTGCGGTTCATTATTCTTTTCGCGCCGCATGTTGTCTTCAGCCTGCCCGGCTGGATTCTGCTCGCCGCCGGAGCATTGCTTACGTTTCCCGTATTGTTTAAACCGATCACTCTCCTCGGGCGCGTTATTGATTATCACACCCTGTTTTTTGGATTGCCGCTGCTCCACCTGGGATACCAGGCCTTGTGGTTTGCCGCGCTGGAAACGCGCTTCGTTCGTTTCTCCGGACTCCTGGAGATTAATGATAATGCTTCCCCGCGCCACAACAGCATCGAATTCTGGTTGCTTCTCGGCAGCATATTGCTGTTCGCGGGACTCGGTTGCTTTATCGCGATTCTCGTCATCTGGGCGCACTCGGGATTCGGCGCATTGAGCGAAGTGCGGCTCGGCGCGGCCGGGCTGTCGCTCATCCTTTTCGGCATGCAAACCATCTTGAGCGCTTTGCTCGCAGGGATGCTTGATTTGAAGTTACGTCGGCCCGCGCCATCCGCAAAATGACTCCCGAGCTTTCTATCATTCTCTCCGTGTACAACGGGGCCGATTACCTGCCCGATGCATTGGAAAGCCTCTGCCGTCAAAACGGGCTCAACCAGATCGAGATTCTCGCCATGGATGACGGATCGTCCGACGGCAGCATGGACATCCTCCGCGCTTATTCGACGAAACTTCCGTTAACCTGCCTGACGCACGAGAGAACGGGAAACTGGGTGACAAACACGAACCTTGGCCTTGCGGCGGCCAAGGGGCGATATCTCTGCCTGCTTCACCAGGACGACCTCTGGATGGAAGGCCGGCTTGCGTGGATTCTGGAAACGATTCAAAAAGAACCGGATTGCCCCGTGCTGTTAAGCGCAGCCCATTTTCTTGCGCCCGACGGCCGGGTGATCGGCCGATGGCGCGCACCCTTTTTCGGAAAAGGCGACAGGCGTCTCGACTCAATGGATTGGTTCGCGCCCCTCCTTGTTCAGAATTACCTCGCCATCCCTGCCCCGGTTTTCGGGCGTGACTTGCTCCAGTCGCTTCCGGCGATGGATGAAAATCTGAAATATACCGCCGACTGGAAATTGTGGCTGAAACTGGCTACCCATCATTCCGCGATTTACCGTCCGACCCCCACCGTCGGATTCCGCATCCATCCGACTTCGCAAACCTGCTCCCTCACCGGCGACCAGCGCGAATATCAACACCAGCTGGAATCGGTCTATCACGAATTCGAGCCGTTGCTTCCGCAAGATCGCAAAGGAAATCAATGGAGGGCGGCGGCCCGCTTGAGCATAGCCGTAAATTTAACCCTGGCCGCCCGGTATCACCGGATGGGTCCGCCGTGGTCCATGCTTTTTACATCCATGCTTGATGCCGGCTGGCGAGGATGCCGTTTGTTCTTGCGGGCAAGTCGCGTAGTTGAAAGGTTATGGGCGCGAATCCGGGTGTTGACCGGATATCGGGCAAAATCAAAAGAGTGAAAGTTTCTATGAACAACACGGCTGCGCGTCGCACTCGATGGATGATCGTACTCCCATTCGCATGTCTTCTGTTGACGGCGGGATTGCTGTGGTGGGGAACAGTCTGGAAACTTCTTCTGCCGGAAGGAGAGACTTTGCTCGTCTGGCACTGGAGAATCATGCCGGTCCTGCGCTGGCCTTTGGCGCTATTGACCATGGGCCTTGTTGCATGGATTTGGGCGGCCATTCGGCGCGCCCACACTCCCGGATGCTGGACCTGGCTTCTTGCGCCTTTAGTCTTCACCCCGCTGCCTGCCTTATTGGCGCTGTTCACCGATTTGCTCCCTCGCCTGCTCGTATCCAATGGCTTGTTTTTCGGCTGGATAATCACTGCAGCCTGGAGCGGCACTCGAATCTATTCCGCATATCGGGCCCCGGCGCTTTTAGCAGGACCATCAGCTCGCGCACTTCTGGCCTGGGGCCTTTTCATAATTGGCGCATGCGCCTATGGGTTCGGTGGCTATCATTTCTCCTCCCATGCGGGCGAACACCTGGGTGATGAGGGGCACTACCTGATCCAGGCGCGCAGCCTTTACGAACATGG